>NZ_JBWKDT010000047.1:0-49222 GCF_056435785.1 Streptomyces sp. NPDC043870 | reverse complement strand
GGGGGCACCTCCCAGCGGTAGCTGGGGGAGATCATCCTCGTACTGGACGTACGTGGATGACTCCGACAACGCAGCGTGGGGGCACCTCCCGTGCCTGGAGGGCTACGGGGGAGTGCGTGCCAGGCGTCGCGTGCCAGGCGGGATGTGTCAGACACGGCCCAGGCCCCGGGCCGCCCCGCTCTCGGGGTGCTGCCGCGCGCGGACGCGGCGACCTCGCTGCCGGGCCTCCGCCCGCCGCTCGCGCCCGCGCCCGCGCCCTCGGTCTCACCCACCTGACCTGCGGGTTTCTTCCTTCTAGAAAAATTTCCAGCCAGGGTGTGACGTTTTTCAGCTGAACGACGCAGTAGTAAGTGAGCCGACTGGTCATCGGCCGTGCCAGAGCCGGGGTTCCCCCCGTACCTACGGCTCGGCGCACACAGGCGCGGGCGGGGCACGTTCCCCCGGTCCCGCCCGCGCCTCCTCACTCGCCCTGGGTCACCAGTGGACGACGACCTTGTCGCCGACCTTCACCTGGTCGAAGACCGACGCGAGCTTGCTCTTGTCCCGGACGTTGACGCAGCCGTGCGAGGCGCCGTTGTAGCCGCGGGCTGCGAAGTCCGCGGAGTAGTGCACCGCCTGGCCGCCGCTGAAGAACATCGCGTACGGCATCGGCGTGTGATAGATCGTCGACTCCCACTGCTTGGCCTTCCAGCCCACGTTGAACGTTCCTTCACGGGTCGGCGTGTTCTCCGAGCCGAAACGCACGTCCATCGCCGCGACGACCCTGCCGTCGATCATCCAGGCGAGCGTCCTGCTCTCCTTGCTGATGCACAGCACCCGGCCCGTCATACAGCGCGCATCGGGCTTGTCCAGCGTGTTCGTCGTCGGCGGGTGCAGCTCGGCCGCGGTCGGCCGGCTGGTCATGGCGGTGAGCGCCTGCCAGGTGACCTCGTCGACCGAGCCGGTCCTGGGCAGCCCTCGCTTCGACTGGAAGCCGCTGACCGCCTTCGACGTCATCGAGCCGTAGAACGCGGTGGGGCTGCGGTGGAAGTAACCGATCTGCCGGAGCCGCGCCTGCAATTCGCGGACCTGCTCGTTCTCCGTCCCCTCCGTCATCAGCACCTTCGGCGGCTTCGAGGGGGTGGGCTTCGCCGTGGCCGGGGAGGCGCTCGGCTTGTCGTCCGTCACCGGGGTGGCCTCGGAGCCGGGGGCCCTGGAGGACGCGGAGGACGCACCCGAGGCGGCCGGTGACGCGGCTGCCCCGCTGCCCGTCGCGTGAGCGGTGCAGCCGGTGACCAGGGCCACGGCCACGGCGGCCATGAGCGATCTGTGCAAGACGGACGTACGGTGCATAGGTGCCCCCCGGGCGGTCGTGTGTGAATAGGGATGCTTCCCGGGAGCGCTTGGTTGCGAACGGTGGAGCATCCTGTGAGGAAGGTCCCAGCGAGCGGCTCTCCACCGGCCGCACGGCCGCCGATACAGTCCGTCGTGAGGCTCATTACTGGTAGGTAACTTCAGCAGTAGCTCCAGCGGGAGGCACAGCATATGGCGCGCGAGTCGGAGTCGGGACTGCCCATCGAGCCGGTTTACGGACCGGGCTCCCTGGAGGGGTGGGAACCGGCCGAGAAGCTGGGGGAGCCCGGCGCGTACCCCTTTACGCGCGGTGTCTACCCGTCCATGTACACGGGCCGTCCCTGGACCATGCGTCAGTACGCCGGCTTCGGTACCGCCGTCGAGTCCAACGCCCGCTACAAGCAGCTCATCGCCAACGGCACGATGGGCCTGTCCGTCGCCTTCGACCTGCCGACCCAGATGGGCCACGATTCGGACGCCCCGATCTCGCACGGCGAGGTCGGCAAGGTCGGTGTGGCCATCGACTCGATCGACGACATGCGCGTGCTGTTCGGCGGGATCCCGCTGGACAAGGTCTCCACGTCGATGACGATCAACGCCCCCGCCGCGCTGCTGCTGCTGCTCTACCAACTCGTCGGCGAGGAACAGGGCGTCCCGGCGGACAAGCTGACCGGTACCATCCAGAACGACGTGCTCAAGGAGTACATCGCCCGCGGCACCTACATCTTCCCGCCCAAGCCCTCGCTGCGGCTGATCGCCGACATCTTCAAGTACTGCAAGGCCGAGATCCCGAAGTGGAACACGATCTCGATCTCCGGCTACCACATGGCGGAGGCCGGGGCCTCGCCCGCGCAGGAGATCGCTTTCACCCTTGCGGACGGTATCGAGTACGTCCGAACAGCCGTAGCGGCGGGGATGGATGTGGACGACTTCGCGCCCCGGCTGTCCTTCTTCTTCGTCGCGCGTACGACGATCCTGGAGGAGGTCGCGAAGTTCCGTGCCGCGCGCCGGATCTGGGCGCGCGTGATGCGGGACGAGTTCGGCGCCAAGAACCCCAAGTCGCTGATGCTGCGCTTCCACACCCAGACTGCCGGCGTTCAGCTCACCGCCCAGCAGCCCGAGGTGAACCTGGTCCGCGTCGCCGTCCAGGGCCTCGCGGCCGTCCTCGGCGGCACCCAGTCGCTGCACACCAACTCGTTCGACGAGGCCATCGCGCTGCCGACCGACAAGTCCGCCCGCCTCGCCCTGCGCACCCAGCAGGTCCTCGCCTACGAGACCGACGTCACCGCGACCGTCGACCCGTTCGCCGGCTCGTACGTCGTCGAGAACATGACGGACGGCGTGGAGGCCGCGGCGCTGGAGCTGATGGCGAAGGTGGAGGAGCTGGGCGGCGCGGTCGACGCCATCGAGCGGGGCTTCCAGAAGGACGAGATCGAGCGCAACGCGTACCGCATCGCGCAGGAGACGGACAGCGGCGAGCGTGTCGTCGTCGGCGTGAACCGCTTCACCCTCGACGAGGAGGAGCCGTACGAGCCGCTGCGCGTCGACCCCGCGATCGAGGCGCAGCAGGCCGACCGGCTGACGAAGCTGCGTGCGGAGCGCGACGGGGCGGCCGTCGGAACGGCGCTCGCCGAGCTGAAGAAGGCCGCCGAGGGGACGGACAACGTGCTCTACCCGATGAAGGAGGCGCTGCGGGCGCGGGCCACCGTCGGCGAGGTGTGCAACGCGCTGCGCGAGGTGTGGGGGACGTACGAGCCGACCGGCGCGTTCTGAGGTGCGCGACCCGAACGAGTGATCCCGGGCGGAGTGGCTGAGGCCCGGGATACGCTCGTGAAGAGTACTTCCCAAAAGGAGGGTGCCGTGGCCGTGATGATGCACGAGACGTCGCTTGCCGAGATGGCCGACCGTGTCTCCGAGGGGCTGCCCGGGCACCGAGTGGAGATCCTCAAGGGGAGCATTGTCGTGACACCGCCGGCTGATGGAGCCCATGCCATGTCGCTGACCTGGCTCATCGAGGAGTTCTACCGGGCCGGTGCGCGAAAAGCCGGAGTGCGATACCTGCAGGGTGTCGGTCTGTGGCTGACCTCAGGGCCGGACGACTACGCCATCCCCGACTTCTCGGTCGTCGACGCTGATTTCCAAGACGCCCACGTCCAGAGGAACTGTTACGCCCCGAATGTCTTCCGTCTCGTGTTGGAGGTGACTTCCTCCAACTGGGCGATTGACCTGGGTACCAAGGTGGAGACGTACGCCGAGTCCGGCATTCCTGTGTACGTCGTCGTGGACCGCAAGCACGATCGGGTCCTGGTGTACACCGACCCCGACGGCGATGAGTACCGCGTCTGCGCGACGTACAAGCGCGGCATGTCCGTCCCGCTCCCCGAGTCGGTCGGCGTCGCCCTGAAACTGTCCGCCGATCGGCTGCTCGACGGCGACGACTAGGCCCTGTCCGGGCGATCTTCGAGGAACAGGCCGCGGCGTCAGATGCGGTGCATCGCAAGGCGGAGGATCGCCCTCGTACTGGACGTACTTGGGCGACTCCGACAACGCAGCGAGGTGCCGTAGCTGTCGTCGCGGCCCCGACAAGATCGCCCGGACAGGGCCTAGGGGCCCGTGACCTTCGCCAGCCAGTCGCCGAGCCCTGCCGCCTCCTCGCCCGCCCAGCCCACGTACCCGTCGGGGCGGATCAGGAAGAGGCCCTTGCCGTACGCCTCGTAGGCAGGCACATGCCGGACCCGGACCGTATCGGGCAGAACGGGCGGCAGCTCCGCGTCCGTACCCACCGCGAGCAGCGTGAAGTGCGGCCCGCGGAGGACGTCGAAGAGCCGGGAGCCGTCCGCGAGGAGGCCGTCCGGAGCGCGGTCGCCCGCCGTGAGCGCGCCCGCGGAGCCGCTGGCGAGCGGGCCGCCGCGGTAGCCGAGCCCGAGCTGACGGGTGGAGCTGCCGCGCTTCGCCTCGCCCCGGTGGATGCGCGTGGACAGGCCGAGCATGTCCGCCGCGAGGGGCCTGCGCTCCTCCTCGTAGGTGTCGAGCAGTGCGGTGGGTGCACCCTCGCGCAGCACCTGGCCGAGTTTCCAGCCCAGGTTGTAGGCATCCTGGACGCTGGTGTTGAGGCCCTGGCCGCCGGCCGGGGAGTGGATGTGGGCAGCGTCTCCGGCCAGGAAGATCCGGCCGTCGCGGAACCGCTCGGCGAGGGCCGCGCGCGGACGGAAGTCCGAGGCCCAGCGCACTTCGGTGACCTGGTCCGCCGTCAGATGGGTGCGCTCGGCGACCAGGGCGCGTACCGACTCCGCAGAGGTGTCCGGTGCGCCCGTGACGAACTGCGCGACGAGCTGGAAGTCCTCGGTGCCGGGCAGCGGGCAGATCGCCGTGTAGCCGCTCTCCCCGCCGAACATGTGCCAGTTGTCCCGGTCGAGATCCGGTATGCGGACGTCCGCCACCAGCACCGGCGAGGGGTCGACGCTCTCGCCGTCCATGCCGATGCCGAGGGCCGTGCGCACCGTGCTGCGACCGCCGTCCGCGGCCACGGCGTACCGCGCGTGGACGACCGTGCCGGACCGCAGCCGCGCCGTGACCCCGTCGACGTCCTGCGCGATCCCGGTGACCTCCTGACCGAAGGCCACATCGCCGCCGAGCTCGCGGAGCCGGGCGAGCAGGATCTCCTGGGTGCGCCACTGCGGCAGCAGCCAGGGCTCCCCGTACGGCTCGGCGTCCGTCGGCTCGGCCCGGTCGAACATGTCGTGCTCGTCGAGCCGCTCGCCGTCCTTCCAGAGCAGGCCCAGCGGCGCCCGTCCGCCAGCCGCGAGGACCGGGACGACCACGCCGAGATCGTCGAAGACCTCCATCGTGCGGGGCTGGAGCCCCTTGCCCCGTGAGCCGGGGAAGAGGCCGTCCGCCTTCTCGACGACGAGCGCGCCGACGCCGCGGCGGGCGAGGTCGACGGCGAGGGCGAGGCCCGTGGGGCCGGCGCCGACGATGAGGACGTCCGTTTCCTTAACGCTGTTAAGTTCCATGTCGAGAGAGTGCCCTTAACGGCGTTAAACTGTCAAGGTGGGACCAACGAAGATCGACCGCGCGAAGGTCGCGGACACGGCGCTCCGCCTGCTGAACGAGGTGGGCCTGGAAGGGCTGACACTGCGCGCCATCGCCAAGGAGCTGGACGTCAAGGCGCCCGCCCTGTACTGGCACTTCAAGGACAAACAGGCGCTGCTCGACGAGATGGCGACGGAGATGCTCCGGCGGATGTCCGCCGAGCCGGCCGAGTCGCTGTCGGGGGACTGGCGCGAGAGCCTCACCTCGGCGATGCGCGGATTGCGCGCGCATCTGCTGCGCTACCGCGACGGAGCGAAGGTCTACAGCGGCACGCACTTCACCGACACGAGTTACGCGGCGCCCATGGAGGCGCATCTGCGGGCCCTGACCGAGGCGGGCTTCACGCCGGCGGCCGCCGCGCGGGCGTGGTTCACCGCGTACAGCTACACGATCGGCCATGTGATCGAGGAGCAGGCGATGGGCCCGGGTCCGGTCAATGGGCCCGAGGGCTATGACCTGGAGGCCCGCGCCGAACGTCTCGCCGGCCATCCGCTCGCCGTGGACGCCGGTTTCGAGATCTTCGCCCACCACGACGAGGGCTTCGAGACGGGCCTGGCGGCGGTGGTGGCGGGGATCGGAGCGGTGTTTCTTCCGTAGGCCCTGTCCGGGGCTCGTCACGAGCCCCGCTGGGGTCCCCCACGCCCGCAGGGCGTCGGGGGGATTGCGGAGCGGGGTCCGGGGCGGAGCCCCGGTCGCCTCAGCCCAGTGCCGCGCGCTTCAGCCGCCGCACGCGCCGCGCGACCCGGCGGACCGTCGCGTTGCGGGGCACCGGGACGCCCCCCGGCAGGCCCAGCACCGTCAGACGGCGGCGCTTGAAGTAGCGCCAGGTGCCCGACGAGAGGTGGGCCGTCAGATACGTCTCCGCCGGCTTGCGGAGATCCGCGCGGATCTTCGGCTGCATCGCGAAGCCGACCGCCCGGACGAGCCCCTGGAGCTCGTCGTCCACGGCGCGCGGCGCCCCCGACGCCCCGGCTTCCAGATCCGGCACCAGCGCGTCGACGATCGTGAGCGGTACCCGGTTGCTGTTCTGGTACGGGGTGAGCCGGTCGAGCAGCGGCTCGGTGCCGATCCTCGCCACCGGGATGCCGTAGAACGTGCTCGCCGTCAGCAGCGCCGTCGAGAAACAGCCCACCACCAGCGCGGGCTTGACCTCCTGGTACAGCACCTCGGCCAGCAACGGCTGCTCCAGCACGGTCAGTTCCGCACCCAGCCGCGCCGCCTCCTGCTCCAGCGCCCGCGACCAGGCCGCCGGGGCCACCGGATGCGGCTTGAAGACGAGGCGCCGGTGGCCGAGCGCGACCGCGCCCCGCACCATCCGCAGGTGCAGCGTCTCCTCCTCCTCGGCGGTGAGGATGTCCAGCGCCGCGAGGTACTGCCCGAGCAGCAGGGCCGGAGGCGCGCCGTCGGCGGACCCGTCCGCGCCGCCGGGTCCGGGTACGGACAACTCTCCCGTGCCCTCGGCCAGTTCCTCGACGACCTTCGTGAACGCCTCCGCGGGCACCAGCCGCGGCTCCGCCCCGAACTCCGCCAGCAGCAGCGGCTCCAGTCCGGGCACCAGATCCAGATGCAGCATCCTGCGCACCCGCTCGCCGACCAGCGGGTCGATCTTGTTCCGCGTCGGGCCGTAGCTCATCAGCCCGTCCGCGTACACATCGAGCCGCGCGTCCGGGAACAGCTGGGCGACCGCCAGCGCCGGGCTGACCTGGATGGACTCCACCGCCAGCTCGATCCGGTCGTCGCCGAGACCCCACAGCGTCCGCAGATGGCGCTCCAGCATCGGGACGTCGTCCGGCCGCGGTGTCCAGCCGCTCGGGTGGAGCGGGTCGATCGCCTCGTTCCAGGACAGCACGCCGTCGAACCGCCCGCGAAGCTGCTCGAAGCCCGGCATCTCGTCGAGCGCGGGCGTCGTCTCCGGTACCCCCGCGTTGTTGCTGACCAGCAGCAGCCGCCGGTCCGCCGGCTCGAAGCAGCCGCTGTCGAGCGCCGCGGCCAGCGTGGTCGCGCCGTACAGGGTGGAAGCGAAGAAGATCTGAGTCGTACGCATCAGGCCGCCGCCCCCGTCGCGTCGGAGCCGGCCGGTGCCACCATGGTCCGGCGGCGCAGCCTGCGCAGCCGGGACGCCCGCTCGGCGTCCATCGAGCCGAGCGCGTCCTTCAGAATGTCCTGCGGCATCCGCCGCAGCGCCGCCGCACTCAGCGAACGCAATTTCCGGGCCACGGCGGGTTCGTACCTCTCAGCTGATCCCAAGTGATGGGAAATAAGGGCACAGTATGTTCGGACGGCTTTTGGCAACAGCCGGTCGGAATCCGGGTCCTTTGCCGTTTCTTCGATCACCTGGTCGAAAGCCCTGATGAAATCGAGCTGCCGGATGTCGCCGATCTGTGTCAGCGAAGCGGCGACACCGCGCCGGTAGAAGATCCCGAGCAGGCTCACCGCGGCGAAGGACTCCGCACCGCGGTGCAGCCGCCAGATCCACGGCCGGTCCTCGGCCGTCCGCAGCCCGTCCGTGAAGTGCAGCAGGCCCTGGTCGAGCAGCTTGCGCCGGTAGATGCCGGCCCAGGCCATCGGGTAGTCGACAGAGGTGGTGCGGTCGGCCGGCAGGATCGCGTCTCGCGGCCGCAGCACCTCGCCCCGGCGGCCCACCGGCACCCGGAAGACCTTGCGGTCGCGGGCCGTGCACTGGACATGGTCGGTGCGGACGAAGTCGCAGCCCAGGTCCTCGATGGCGGAGAGCAGCCGCTCGTAGTGGCCGGGCGCCAGCCAGTCGTCGCCGTCGAGGAAGGTGAGGTACTCGCCGCGGGCCGCGTCCAGCCCGGTGTTCCGGGCGGTGGCCAGCCCGCCGTTCTGTTCGTGTCTGATCAGCACCGCGCCCGGAAGCTCGCGTTCCGCACGTTCCAGGATCCCCGGCGTCCCGTCCGTCGAGCAGTCGTCGACGAGCAGGAATTCGAAGTCCTCACGGGCGTTCGCGCGCAGACTCCTGAGAGTGTCGGGTGCATATGACTGCACGTTGTAGAACGGCACGATGACGGAGAGCTTGACCACCCGTCGGACACTAAGCGCGAGCCCGGCATTCATTCTGGCCGCGGGAGGGACAGCGGGTGAACAGGGTGCGGCGGATTTGTTAACCGGTCCGATCCATAGGCTTTATCTCGATTCGTCGACCCGCTGTTAACCATTTGTTGCAGTCCAGTTGGGCCGCCAAACCGAATGCCTTTCTAACGTCCTCGGCGTGCCATCAAGTACCAGCCAGTCGCTGCGCGTCGCCGTGCTCGCCGACTCCGACACCCGGTGGAAATGGGGTGCGCTCACCGCGCGCCGGATAGCCGCGGAGGAAGCACCGGACGGCCCGGCCGAACACGCCGTGCTGACGGGCTTCCTGCTGCGGGGCCGGGCGACGCCCACCGCGCGCCAGCTCGCCGAGGTCGGGGCCGCAGCCGACTCGTTGCGCGAAGTCACCGGCGCCGAGTTCCTGCGCGCGATACGCGACGAGGGGTACGACATCGTCGTCCTCGCCCTCGTCGGCGGCGCGGTGCAGGCGATGCTGCACGGACTGGCCGCTCTGCGGCTGCCGCGCAGGCCCGTGCTGGTCACCGGCTATGTCGGCGTCGTCTACGAGAAGCTCGCCGACGGACTGCTGCTGCGCCACGGCGCGGACATCGTCCTCGCCAACTCCCGCCACGACGCGGACCGTTTCCGCGCGGTGTACGAGGGTGTGGGCGCCGACGCCTCCTCGGTCACCGAGGCGGCACTGCCCTTCCTCGGCGGCGCACCGTACGAGCGGCAGGAGGGGCGGGACACGGTCGTCTTCGCCGTCCAGCCGTCCGTACCGGAGAGCCGCGCCGACCGCACGTATCTGCTGCGGCGGCTCGTCGAGCACGCCCGGCTCCACCCCTCCCGCGAGGTCCTGCTCAAGCTGCGCTCCAAGCCCGGCGAGCACACCACGCACCTGGAGGAACTGCCCTACCAGAAGCTCGCCGACAAGCTCCCCGGCGGACTCCCGCCCAACTTCAGCCTCGTGTACGGGCACATGGGAGAGGTCCTCGACCGCACCGACCTGCTGGTCACCGTCTCCTCCACGGCGGCGCTCGAGTCCCTCCACCGGCGCATCCCCACCGCGGTCCTCACCGACCTCGGGGTGCGCGAAGCGCTCGGCAACCACCACTTCCTCGGCTCCGGACTGCTCACCTCCTGGGACCACCTCGACGGCGGCCACCGGCCGCAGCCGGACGAGAACTGGCTGGCCCGGCAGGGCGTCGCCGCGGACGGGGCGTACGAGACGGCCTTCGACGAGGCACGCAAGCGGGTCGCGGAGCTGCTGCGGCAGCCGGAGCTCCCGCCCCCCAGCCCCTACTACACCCCCGCCACCGCGCCCGGCTATCTGCCGGGCATCCTCGCCCGCCACCACCTCGCCGCGGACGGCACCCCGCTGCCCGGCGCGGCCCCGGCGAAGGAACTCACCGGCGTGCGCCGCATGGTGCGCGACGCGGTGCGGGGGGCGGCGCGCGGCGCGTACCGCCACGGCGTGCAGCGCGTCGCCCCTGTCATCCGCCGCATGGGCGAACTGTGAACCCCCTGAAGGCACCGAAGGAGCCCCACCCCATGACCACCGTCCTCGCCGTGATCCCCGCCAGGGGCGGCTCCAAGGGCGTGCCCGGCAAGAACCTCGCCGCGGTCGGCGGTGTCCCGCTCGTCGCCCGCGCCGTCCGGGCCTGCACGGGCGCCCGTCTGGTCACCCACGTGGTGGTCTCCACCGACGACGCGGCGATCGCGGACGCGGCCCGCGCTGCGGGAGCCGCCGTCGGCGCAGCCGGCAGAGTGCAGTGTGTGCAGCGGCCGGCGGCCATCGCCGGCGACACCGCGACCAGCGAGTCCGCCGTGCTCCACGCGATGGACGCCCACGAGGCGATCCACGGCCGCCCGGTCGACGTGGTCCTCCTCGTCCAGTGCACGAGCCCCTTCATCACCAGCGACGACATCGACGGGGTCGCCTCCGCGGTCGTGGAGGACGGCGCGGACACGGCGGTGACCGTCGCCGCCTTCCACGCCTTCGTCTGGCGCCGCACCCCCGCTGCGCTGCCCGTCGGGGTCCCGGCCCAGCCGCATCCGGCGGAGCAGGCCGCCGCGGCCCCCGTCGAGGACAGCCAGGGCGTCAACCACGACAAGTCGTACCGCCCCCGCCGCCAGGACCGGCCCGAGGACTTCGTGGAGACCGGGGCCGCGTACGCGATGGAGGCCGGCGGCTTCCGTACGCACGGACACCGCTTCTTCGGGCGGACCGCGCTCGTCGAGACCGACCCCGCACGGGTCCTGGAGATCGACGATCCGCACGATCTCGCCCGGGCCCGCGCGCTCGCACCGCTGCTCGACCCTTTCCGGCCGGTCGGGCCGGCAGGACCGGCCGGACAGGGTCGAGACGACGCGCCCGTACCCACCAGGGAAGACGTCGACGCCGTCGTCCTCGACTTCGACGGCACCCAGACCGACGACCGCGTCCTCATCGACGCGGACGGCCGCGAACTCGTCGCCGTCCACCGCGGCGACGGACTCGGCATCGCGGCGCTGCGCCGCTCCGGGCTGAAGCTGCTGATCCTCTCCACCGAACAGAACCCCGTCGTCGCGGCACGCGCGCGCAAGCTGAACATCCCCGTGCTGCACGGCATCGACCGCAAGGACCTCGCCCTCAAGCAGTGGTGCGAGGAGCACGCGGTCGCGCCCGAGCGGGTCCTCTACGCCGGCAACGACGTCAACGACCTGCCCTGCTTCGGGCTCGTCGGCTGGCCCGTCGCCGTCGCGAGCGCGCACGACTCGGTGCGCGCCGCCGCCCGCGCCGTCACCGCCACACCCGGTGGCGCCGGCGCGATCCGGGAGATCGCCACCTGGCTTCTCGGTCCCACCCTCACCACCCCCGCCCTGTAAGCCGAACCCGTAAGGAACCCCACATGAACTCCCGTCTGCGCACCCTCGGCAGCAAGACCGCGGGCCCCGGCCACCCCGTCTACGTCACCGGCGAGATCGGCATCAACCACAACGGCGACCTGAACAACGCGTTCGCGCTGATCGACGCCGCCGCCGACGCCGGCTGTGACGCGGTCAAGTTCCAGAAGCGCACCCCGGAGATCTGCACCCCGCGCGACCAGTGGGACATCGAGCGTGACACGCCCTGGGGCCGGATGACGTACATCGACTACCGCCACCGCGTGGAGTTCGGCGAGGAGGAGTACCTCCGGATCGACGAGCACTGCAAGAAGCGGGGCATCGACTGGTTCGCCTCCCCGTGGGACACCGAGGCCGTCGCCTTCCTGGAGAAGTTCGACGTCCCGGCCCACAAGGTCGCCTCCGCCTCCCTCACGGACGACGAGCTGCTGCGCGCCCTGCGCGCCACCGGCAAGACGGTCATCCTCTCCACCGGTATGTCGACGCCGAAGCAGATCCGGCACGCCGTCGAGGTGCTCGGCAGCGACAACATCCTGCTCTGCCACGCCACGTCCACGTACCCGGCCAAGGCCGAGGAGCTCAACCTCCGCGTCATCAACACCCTGCAGGCCGAGTACCCGAACGTCCCGATCGGCTACTCCGGCCACGAGACCGGCCTGCAGACCACCCTCGCCGCCGTCGCCCTCGGCGCCGCGTTCGTCGAGCGCCACATTACCCTCGACCGCGCGATGTGGGGCTCCGACCAGGCCGCCTCCGTCGAGCCGGGCGGTCTGCAGCGCCTCGTCCGCGACATCCGCACCATCGAGACCGCCCTCGGTGACGGCGTCAAGAAGGTGTACGACTCCGAGCTCGCCCCGATGAAGAAGCTCCGCCGCGTCGCGGGCGTCGTCGCCGAGGCCGGGGCCGAGCAGACCGAGCCGGTCGCGGTCTGACGACCATGGATCTCGCCTTCGTCGAGAGCCCGGTCCAGCTGCTGAACGTCCTGGAGTGGGCCCACACCCCCGCGCTGTCCGGTGTCCCGGCGCAGCCGGGACCGGCGTCCACCCGCACCCGGTCGGGGCGTCCCGCCGACCTGACGGTCGTCGTCCTGTCGCCCACCGACCCCATGTCGCGGGGCCAGCTTCGCCGGATGGCCGAGCTGGCCCGCGACGAAGGGTTCGCGGTGCGCTGGCAGGAGGCCCGTGGCGGTGCGGACGCGGTCGTGCGGACGGTGCGTGATCTGGGCCCGGCGCTGCGCCGGGCCGAGCGGATCGTCATAGGCGACCCGTTCTCCCGTTACGTACAGCTCCTGCTGACCCTGGTGCGCACCCGGCAGCTGACGGTGGTCGACGACGGCACCGCGACCATGGAGTTCGTCGCGCAGCTCGGGCGTGGCGAACGGCTGGTGCGCTGGCACCGGCGTGGCCGCCGCGGCCCGCGTGAGCTCGTGCTCGCGCCGGTCTCGGCGGCCGCCCGGCGCCGGCTCACGCCGTCGCGCTCCCGTGAGGTCGAGGTCTTCACCGCGATGCCCGTGGACGCGCCGGAGGGCATCACGGTCACCGCCAACCAGTTCCGCTGGACCCGTTCCCGGTTCGGCCCGCCCCGTATCACCCGGGGCGCCGACCTCGTCGGCACCTCGCTGGTGGAGACGGGTGTGGTCGACCCGGAGCAGTACGTCGAGGCCGTCGGCTCGCTCGCCAGGACGCACGGCGCCACCCGCTACTTCGCCCACCGGCGCGAGACCCCGGACAAGCTCCACCGGCTGGCCGCCGAGACCGGCCTGGAGATCGTCCGTCCCGATCTGCCCCTGGAGCTGATCGCCCGGCGCGGCCCGATCGGGCGTACCGTGCTGAGTTTTCCTTCGACCGTCGTACACACCCTGCCGCTCGCCCTCGCCGGGACCGGTGTGACGGTCGCGGTCTGCGACATCGCTCCGGAGTGGCTCAAGGACACCGCGTCGCCGCGCGCACAGGGGTTCCTCGCGGGGGTCACCGGCACCGCCAGGGACGTCCACCGGCTGCCGGCTCCCGCCTGACAGGCCGCCCTCCGGGCCTGTTCGGTGGGCCTTGCGGGGCCCTCGTCCGGCCGTCTGAGCGCGACAGGACGCCCAGCTGTCCATATCGTGGTCAGGAAGAGGGTGAGCTTACCCACACCGACGGACAGCCATGCGTCGTCAGACGCGTTTTCTATCCCCTATCGGGCTGAACTTTTGTTGATCTCGAGTTAGTTGGGCCTTAAAGGGGCCTACTCTTCAACGGGTGAACCAGTTGATGTCCCGCGAGCCCGACGCCGGCGTACCCGGCGAAGCTGTGGTGCCTGGCGACTACGCGCTGCCCGGCACGTTGCCCGACGCCCTGCGTGCCGAACTCATCGCCTTCCGCCGGGACTTGCACATGCACCCGGAGCTCGGAAACCAGGAGTTCCGCACCACCGCCGCGCTCAACGCGCGGCTGGAGGCCGCCGGGCTGCACCCGCAGGTGCTCTCGACCGGGACCGGGCTCATCTGTGACATCGGCACCCCGGACCGGGGCCGGCCCATGCTCGCGATCCGCGCCGACATCGACGCCCTGCCCATTCCGGACACGAAGACGGGCGTGCCGTACCGCTCGACCGTGCCCGACCGGGCCCACGCCTGCGGTCATGACGTGCACACGACGACGGTGCTCGGTGCCGGACTGGTCCTGGCGGACCTCGACCGGCAGGGGCTGCTGCCCCATGCCGTCCGGCTGATCTTCCAGCCCGCCGAGGAGGTCCTGCCCGGCGGCGCGGCCGACGCCATCGAGTCCGGCGCGCTGGACGGCGTGGGCCGGATCATCGCCGTGCACTGCGACCCCCGTGTGGACGCGGGCCGGATCGGGCTGCGCCCCGGCCCCATTACCTCCGCCTGTGACCGGCTGGAGATCACCCTCGACGGCCCCGGCGGTCACACCGCCCGTCCGCATCTGACCACCGATCTCGTCACGGCCGCCGCCAAGATCGTCACCGAGGTCCCGGCGCTGCTGTCCCGCCGTGTCGACACCCGCTCCGGCCTGGCCCTGACCTGGGGGCGTATCGAGTCGGGCCACGCCTGCAACGTCATCCCGCAGCACGCCGAGCTCTCCGGCACCGTCCGCTGCCTCGACCTGCCCGCCTGGCGCGACGCCCCGGACCTCGTGCACGCCGCGATCGACGAGATCGCCACGCTGCACCGGGCCAAGTCCCAGATCAACTACATCCGTGGGGTCCCGCCGGTGGTCAACGACCTCGTGATCACCGAGCTGCTGCGGGACGCCCAGTCCGCACGCCGCGGACTGCATGCGATCGAGGACACCGAGCAGAGCCTCGGCGGCGAGGACTTCTCCTGGTACCTGGAGCACGTCCCGGGTGCCATGGCGCGTCTCGGGGTACGTCCCCCGGGGTCGGGCGCGAAGCTCGATCTGCACCGCGGGGACTTCGATGTGGACGAGGAGGCCATCAAGGTTGGCGTCGAGTTGTTCACCGCGGCGGCCCTGCTGGACGGCCACCGTTCGTAACCGGACAGTTCATCTTAGGTTCGTCCTTCGCGACGATCCGATAACGGCTGTCGAACACGTCTTTACCTGACATCTACGCGCGTTACGATCGCCGCTAAACCAGCGCCGGAAGTGGCGCTTTCGGTCAGGTTTAAAGGAGCCCCTCCGTGCGCCGGATCACCAGGATCGCCACCGTGGGCATCGCGTCCGCGGCTCTCGCACTGTCCGCCACCGCGTGTGGCGGCAAGAAGTCGTCCGAGGCTGGCTCGGACAGCGGCACCAAGGCCGCCCTCGCCTATGACATCGGTGGTCGCGGCGACCAGTCGTTCAACGACGCCGCCTACGCCGGCCTGGCGAAGGCCAAGAAGGACCTCGATGTCAACGGCACCGAGGCCGAGCCCAGCGAGGGCGAGGGCGACCCGGACAAGGTCCAGCGCCTCACCTCGCTCGCCCGCGCCGGCAACAACCCGGTGATCGGTGTCGGCTTCGCCTACGCCCCGGCCATCGCCGAGGTCGCGCCGAAGTTCCCGAACACCACCTTCGGCCTCATCGACGACACCTCCAAGACCGGCAAGAACATCGCCAACCTCGTCTTCAACGAGGAGCAGGGCTCCTACCTGGCCGGTGTCGCCGCTGCCAAGGTGACGAAGTCCAAGACCGTCGGCTTCATCGGCGGTGTCGAGACGCCGCTGATCAAGAAGTTCGAGGCGGGCTTCGTCCAGGGCGTCAAGGACACCAACAAGAACGTCAACGTCAAGGTCCAGTACCTGACCCAGCCGCCGGACTTCGGTGGCTTCTCCAAGCCCGACCTGGGCAAGGCCGCCGCGCAGGGTCAGATCGACGCGGGCGCCGACGTGATCTACGCCGCCGCCGGTCTCGCCGGCTCGGGCTCGATCGAGGCCGCCGCCAAGGCCAAGAAGTGGGCCATCGGCGTCGACTCGGACCAGTACAACCAGAAGGGCCTCACGGCCTACAAGGAGTCCATCCTCACCTCGGTGACCAAGGACGTCACGGGCGCGGTCTACAACCTGATCAAGTCGGTCAAGGACGGCAAGCCGCAGTCCGGCGAGATCCGCTACGGTTTGGACAAGGATGGCGTGGGCCTGGCCACGTCCAACCCGGCCTTCACCAAGATGACCGATGTCGTCGCGGCGGTCGAGAAGGCCAAGGCCGACATCATCGCCGGTAAGATCAAGGTCAAGCTCGCTCCGTAGCCGAGCGGCGGAACCGACGGTCCACGGGGCCGGAGGAGCGGTGCGCAACCGCCCTCCGGACCCCGGACCGGGTTCTGGCCATCGGTTTTCGTTCTTCGACATCGCTACGCGCGTAGAACCCCCTCCGGCGCGATAACTTCGCCCCACCCCCCTGCCCGCGACAGCCCGCCCTCATGTCTGTCTTCTCGCTCCTTTCCCGCCAAGGAGAGTGCGTCATCAACGCGTCCAGTCCGTCATCGCCGCCGGCTGCTGCCGTAGAACTGCGCGGCATCACCAAGCGCTTCCCCGGCGTCGTCGCCAACCACGACATCGACATCACCATCCGCAAGGGCACGGTCCATGCCCTCGTCGGTGAGAACGGGGCAGGCAAGTCGACCCTGATGAAGATCCTCTACGGCATGCAGAAGCCGGACGAGGGCACCATCACCATCGATGGCAACCAGGTCAGCTTCCACAGCCCGGCAGACGCCATCGCGACCGGCATCGGCATGGTCCACCAGCACTTCATGCTGGCCGACAACCTCACCGTGCTGGAGAACGTCGTGCTCGGCGGCGAGAAGCTGTACGGCATCGGCGCCAAGGCCAGGAACAAGATCAAGGAGATCTCGGACGCGTACGGGCTGAACGTCCGCCCGGACGCCCTGGTCGAGCAGCTCGGCGTCGCCGACCGCCAGCGCGTGGAGATCCTCAAGGTCCTCTACCGAGGCGCCCGCACGCTGATCCTCGACGAGCCGACCGCCGTGCTGGTCCCGCAGGAGGTCGACGCGCTCTTCGACAACCTGCGCGAGCTCAAGGCCGAGGGCCTCACCGTCATCTTCATCTCCCACAAGCTGGGCGAAGTGCTGTCGGTGGCCGACGACATCACGGTCATCCGGCGCGGTACGACGGTGGGCACCGCCGACCCGCGCACCACCACGCCGAAGCAGCTCGCCGAGCTGATGGTCGGCAGCGAGCTGCCCTCGCCGGAGACCCGCGAGTCGACGGTCACCGACGTGCCGATGCTCGACGTGGACAAGCTGCGGCTGACCGCGACCGACCCCGACGGCGTCGTCCGAGAGGTCCTCGACGGCATCACCTTCACCATCCACAAGGGTGAGGTCATGGGCATCGCGGGCGTCGAGGGCAACGGCCAGACCGAGCTCATCGAGGCCCTGATGGGCATGCGCGACCCGGACGGCGGTGTGATCACCCTCGACGGCACCGACATCTCGCACGCGCCGACCCGCAAGCGTCGCGAGGACGGCATCGGCTACATCCCCGAGGACCGCCACCGGCACGGTCTGCTCCTGGAGTCCCCGCTCTGGGAGAACCGCATCCTCGGCCATGTCACCGAGCGGCCCAACAGCAGGCGCGGCCTGCTCGACCTCAAGGCCGCCCGCAAGGACACCGAGCGCATCGTCCGCGAGTACGACGTGCGCACCCCCGGCATCGAGGTCACCGCGGCCTCCCTCTCCGGCGGCAACCAGCAGAAGCTGATCGTCGGCCGCGAGATGAGCCACGCACCCAAGCTGCTCATCGCCGCCCACCCCACCCGCGGTGTGGACGTCGGCGCGCAGTCGCAGATCTGGGACCAGATCCGCGAGGCGCGCCGGGAGGGCCTGGCGGTGCTGCTGATCTCTGCCGACCTGGACGAGCTCATCGGGCTCTCCGACACCCTGCGGGTCATGTACCGCGGCCGGCTGGTCGCGGACGCCGACCCCGCCACGATCACCCCGGAGGAGCTGGGCTCGGCCATGACCGGCGCCGCCACCGGCCACCTTGAGCACAACGAGCACCCTGAGAACGGTGAGGGCCGATGAAGAAGTTCGACAAGGACCGGCTGCTCCTGGGCATCGCCGGCCCGGCGCTCGCCCTGATCGTCGCCTTCCTGCTCACCTCGGTGGTGCTGGTTCTCTCGGGCCTCAGCCCGTTCGAGCCGTACACGCTGATGGTCGAGCAGGTCGAGTTCACCGACGTCCAGGTGCTCATCATCAACCAGACCGGCATCTACTACCTCGCCGCGCTCGCCGTTGCCATCGGCTTCCGGATGAACCTGTTCAACATCGGCGTCGACGGCCAGTACCGCCTCGCGGTCATGCTCTCGGCCGTCGTCGGTGCCGCGGTCGAGCTTCCCGGTCCGCTGCACATCCTGCTGATCGTGTTCGTGGCCATGGCCGTGGGCGCGATCTGGGCCGGTATCGCGGGCATCCTGAAGACGACCCGCGGGGTGAGCGAGGTCGTCTCCACGATCATGCTGAACGCGATCGCGACCAGCCTCATCGCGTGGATGATCCTGCCTGCCAACTTCGGTGTGCAGCCGAAGGGCTCCAACGACCTGACCACCGGTGTGATCGCCGAGTCCGGCTGGTTCCCCGGTCTGGAGCTCGAAGGCGGCAGCATCTACGGCTTCACCTTCGTCGCCTTCGGGCTCGGCATCGTCTACTGGTTCGTGCTCAACCGCACCCGCTTCGGCTTCGACCTGCGGGCCACCGGCGCCAGCCAGTCCGCCGCCCAGGCGAGCGGTGTCAGTGCCAAGAAGATGGTCATGACCGCCATGCTGATCTCCGGCGCGGTCGCCGGTCTCTCGGGCATGCCGATGCTGCTGGGCCAGACCCACACCTACAGCCTGAGTTTCCCTGTCGGTGTCGGCTTCACGGCCATCACCATCGCCCTGCTGGGCCGTAACAGCCCCGTCGGCATCTTCTTCGCCGCCCTGCTCATCTCCTTCCTGGAGAAGACCGCCGAAGGCCTCGGCATCGCGGGGTACCCGAAGGAGATCGCCATCATCATGCAGGGCCTGATCGTGATCGCTGTTGTCGTGTCGTACGAACTCGTCCGCCAGTACGGACTCCGCCGCCAGCAGCAGAAGGTCGGCGAGGAGCTTGCCGCCCAGGCCCGCAAGAACAAGGAAGGGGTCGTCCTGTGAGCGACGCACGCAAGGCCGCCGGGCCGCAGACGACCATGAACGCCGCGCCTCTGCGCCGCGCGGGCGGAGATGGGGGCACCACCCAGGCGACAGCTCTGGGGGAGAACGAGATGAGGGCGGCATGAGCGAGTCCACGAGCACTGTTTCGGCCGCGGCGACCGCGCCGAAGAAGGGCGGCGGACGCCGCAAGCTGTCACTGCCCATGATCATGCTGATGATCGCCGGCGGCCTCGCGCTGTTCTCGCTGGTGCGCGTGATCAGCGGCGCCAACGACCTCACCTCCGTCGGGCAGGTCTCCGGCGCCCTCCAGCTGGCCGTGCCGATCGGCCTCGCCGGTCTCGGCGGTCTGTGGGCCGAGCGGGCCGGTGTGGTCAACATCGGTCTCGAGGGCATGATGATCCTGGGTACCTGGTTCGGTGCCTGGGCGGGCTACCAGTGGGGCCCGTGGACCGGTGTCCTGCTGGGCATCGTCGGCGGCGCCATCGGCGGCCTGCTGCACGCGATCATGACGGTGACGTTCAACGTCAACCACATCGTCTCCGGTGTGGCCGTCAACATCCTCGCCGTCGGCGTCACCCGCTATCTGTCGGACTTCACCTTCGCCGAGGCCGAGGGCGGCTCCTCCAAGCAGTCCCCGCGCATCGACCAGATCACCGACATCACCATCCCGGGTCTGTCGGACGGGCTCGCCGACCTGCAGGCCAAGCACTGGTTCTTCGTCTCCGACCTCGCGGGCGTGCTCGGCGGCCTCGTCACCAACCTGTCCGTGCTGACCGTCGTCGCGATCCTGCTCGTCCCCGCGACCTGGTGGATCCTGTGGCGCACGGCCTTCGGTCTGCGGCTGCGGTCCTGCGGTGAGAACCCCGTCGCCGCCGAGTCGCTCGGCGTCAACGTCTACAAGTACAAGTACATCGCGGTGATCGTCTCCGGTGCGATGGCCGGTCTCGGCGGTGCCTTCCTGGCCATCGTCTCCACGGGCATCTACCAGGAGGGCCAGACCGGCGGCCGCGGCTACATCGGTCTCGCCGCGATGATCTTCGGTAACTGGATGCCCGGCGGACTGGCGCTCGGCGCCGGACTCTTCGGCTTCACCGACAGCCTCAAGCTGCGCGGCGGCGCCGAGAACGTCCACGCCATGCTCCTGCTGCTGGCGATCCTGCTGGTGCTCGCCTTCGCCTGGCAGCTGTACAAGAAGAAGCACTGGCAGGCCGGTATCTGCCTGGGCGTGTCCGCCCTGCTGTTCGCCTGGTACTCGCTGACCACCACGCTGCCGAGCCAGTTCGTGGACGCCGCGCCGTACGTCACGACGCTGCTGGTCCTCGCCCTGTCGGCACAACGGCTGCGGATGCCCAAGGCGGACGGCCTGCCGTACAAGAAGGGCCAGGGCAAGTGACCTCCGGCTCCGGCGAACCGGCCGCCGACACCGCCGTCTGGGAGGCCCTGCGGGCCGTGGCGCGGGACGCGATGTCCCACGCGTACGCCCCGTACTCGGGTTACCCGGTCGGCGCGGCGGCCCTCGTCGACGACGGCCGCACGGTCAGCGGCTGCAACGTCGAGAACGCCTCGTACGGGCTGTCGCTGTGCGCCGAGTGCGGGCTGGTCTCGCAGCTGCAGGCCGGCGGCGGCGGCCGGCTCACGCACTTCACGTGCGTGGACGGAAACGGCGACGTCCTGATGCCGTGCGGACGCTGCCGTCAGCTGCTCTACGAGTTCGGCGGGCCCGGCCTGCTGCTGGAGACGCCGGCGGGGATCCTGCTGCTCTCCGACATGCTTCCCCAGGCCTTCGGCCCGGAGAAGCTCGGCCCGGAGAAGCTCGGCTAGACCCGCGGCCCCTCCGCTCCCCGGCGGAGGGGCCGCCCCATTTTTCGTACCTGGAAGGAACCCGGAAAGACATGGACGCCATCTCCGTCATCCGCACCAAGCGGGACCGTGGCCAGCTCAGCGACGAGCAGATCGACTGGGTCATCGACGCGTACACCCGTGGCGAGGTCGCCGACGAGCAGATGTCGGCGCTGGCGATGGCGATCCTGATCAATGGCATGAACCGTGCGGAGATCGCCCGCTGGACCGCCGCGATGATCGCCTCCGGTGAGCGGATGGACTTCTCCTCGCTGTCCCGCCCGACCGCCGACAAGCACTCCACCGGTGGCGTCGGCGACAAGATCACGCTGCCGCTGGCGCCCCTCGTGGCCGCCTGTGGCGCGGCCGTGCCGCAGCTGAGCGGCCGGGGTCTCGGCCACACCGGCGGCACGCTGGACAAGCTGGAGTCCATCCCCGGCTGGCGTGCGCTGCTGTCCAACGCGGAGATGCTGAACGTCCTCGACACGACCGGCGCGGTCATTTGCGCGGCCGGCGACGGGCTGGCCCCGGCCGACAAGAAGCTCTACGCCCTCCGGGACGTCACCGGCACGGTCGAGGCGATCCCGCTGATCGCTTCCTCGATCATGTCGAAGAAGATCGCCGAGGGTACGGGCTCGCTGGTGCTGGACGTGAAGGTCGGCTCCGGCGCCTTCATGAAGAACATCGAGGACGCCCGCGAACTCGCCTCCACCATGGTGGGTCTCGGCACCGACCACGGGGTGAAGACCGTAGCCCTGCTCACCGACATGTCCACCCCGCTCGGCCTCACCGCGGGCAACGCCCTGGAAGTCCGTGAGTCCGTCGAGGTCCTGGCGGGCGGCGGCCCCCAGGACGTCATCGACCTCACCGTGGCGCTGGCCCAGGAGATGCTCGTCGCGGCGGGCATCAAGGACGCCGACCCCGCGAAGGCGCTCGCCGACGGCTCCGCCATGGACGTCTGGCGCCGCATGATCGCCGCGCAGGGCGGAGACCCGGACGCCACGCTCCCCGTCGCCCGCGAGCAGCATGTGATCACCGCCCCGTCCACGGGCGTGCTCACCCGCCTCGACGCCTATGACGTCGGTGTCGCCGCCTGGCGCCTCGGCGCGGGCCGCGCCCGCAAGGAGGACCCGGTCCAGGCGGGTGCCGGCATCGAGATCCACGCCAAGCCCGGCGAGCCGGTGACCGCGGGCCAGCGCCTGCTGACCCTGCACACGGACACCCCGGAGAAGTTCGAGTACGCCATCAAGTCCCTTGAGGGGGCGTACGACATCGCCGAGACGGGGACGGCGTTCACCTCGAACCCGATCGTCCTGGACCGCATCGCCTGAACTCTTCCATGTCCCCCCTTCCCGCGCAGTCGGACACCTTGAGAAAGGGCCATGACCGGCGGTCGGTGCGGGGGACATGGGCAGCGGGGGCGGGCTCGTGCTGCGGGGGCGGGCTCGTGCTGCGGGGGCGGCTTCGTGCCGCGGCGCGCACAAGGCCGGACAGCCGGAGATCTGTCAGCCCTTGCCGGACGCACTGGGCGCGGCACCGGGAGCTGCCGGGCGGGGCCGACGCCGATGAGTTCTCGGGACACTCACGGTCTCTTCCATGTGGACAGCTTGCGGAAGCCGATCGTTCTCGAACTCATCGGCCGGGTCACCCCGGCCGATGTGCCGCTGCTGTGCGCCCAGTTGCAGTCGCGGATCACCGGTGCCGATGCCTGTGGCGAGGTGATCTGCGACGCCGGTGGGCTCACGGCCGCCGACCTCAACGCCGTCAACGCCGTCGCCCGGCTGCGTCTGACCGCCCGGCGCCTCGGCCGGCACGTACGGCTGAGAAACGCCGGGCCGGAGCTGCTCGCGCTGCTCGACCTCGTAGGTCTGGACGGGGACGACGACCTGGACGACCGGCCGTCGGTGCTCAGCCGGCCACCCTGACCGGGCGGACGGCCCGGCTCATGCCTTCTCCAGCCGCTCCGGCAGCTCGAAGAGCGGGAACCAGCGCTTGGTGTCCAGGAAGAAGTCCATCCCGCTGATCCGGCCGTCCGAGATCTCCAGGACGATGAGCGCCCACGGCTCGAATCCCTCGCCGCTCTGGCTCGGGTGGTACTGCGCGAACGCCGGTGAGCCGTTCGCCACGGTCGGGACCAGCTTCGAGCCGCGGCAGACCTCGCCGACGCCGAGCATCCAGCCCACGATGTCGTCGTGGCCGCGCAGCCACAGGTCGTACGGCGGCATGGACATCGTCGCGTCCTCGCGGAGCAGCGCGGTGAGCGCCTTCATGTCGTACTCCTCGAAGGCGGCGACATAGCGCTCCAGCAGCTTCTGCTGCTCCTCGTCGAGGGGGTTCGCAGGGTCCGATGCCGCGGGTCCGGACTCGGCGAGGGCGGCGCGGGCGCGCTGCAGCGCACTGTTGACCGAGGCGACCGACGTGCCCAGCAGCTCCGCGACCTCCGCGGCCTTCCACGCCAGCACCTCGCGCAGGATCAGCACGGCGCGCTGCTTGGGCGGCAGATGCTGCAGCGCGGCGACGAACGCCAGCCGGATCGACTCCCGCTCGACCGTCGTATCCGCCGGGTCGGCCACCGACGGCAGCACCCGCCCGTCCGGCACCGGCTCCAGCCAGGTGATCTCCGGACGGGCGTTGAGCTGGGCCTGGGCGACCGGGGTGGCGGCGGTCAGATCCATCGGGCGGGCCCGGCGATTGCCCGCGTTCAGCATGTCCAGGCAGACGTTCGTCGCGATGCGGTACAGCCACGAGCGCAGCGAAGATCTCCCCTCGAACTTCTCGATGCTCCGCCAGGCCCGCACCATCGTGTCCTGGACGGCGTCCTCCGCCTCGAAGGCCGAGCCCAGCATGCGGTAGCAGTAGCCGGTGAGCTCCCTGCGGAAGCCCTCCAGCCGGGATTCGAGGTCCTGCGTCGAAGCCAGATCACTCATCGGGTCCACCCCTGTCGCCCATCCGCACCAGCTCTTCGGACGCTACAGGAGGGGACTGACAACAGGGTCAGGTTCCGGGCTTGCGCCCGTAGACGAAGACGTCCTCCCCGTTCCTGAGCAGGTTCCAGTAGGCCTTCGCGTCCGCCGGACGCATATTGACGCAGCCCCCGGAGCCCGGCGGGTTGTACATCGACTTGGTGACCGAGTGGAAGGCGATCCCGCCGTCGAAGAACTGCGAGTACGGCATCCACACCCGGTAGATCGTCGACCAGTGGTTGACGCTGCGGTAGTAGATCTTCTTCGAGCCGGTACGGGTCTCCGCGCCGTCCCGCCCGGTCCGTACCGGCACCGGTCCGTACTTCAGCCGCGCGCCGTCCTGGATCCAGCTGAGCTGCCTGGTCAGGTCGACACACGCGATACGGCCCCGGTTGACCGGGCACGTACCCGCCCGGTTCGGGTTGGTGCCCGCCGCGCGCTGGGCCAGGATCGTGCTCATCGTGCGCCAGGTGACCGGCCCGGCGTAGCCGATCGTCGGGGTGATCCCGTGCCAGCGCTGGAACGTCTGGATCGCCTTGCAGTCGGCGGGCGACTGCCGCCCGTCGACCGGGCGGCCCAGGAACTTCTCGACCTGCTTCTGGTACGGCCCCGTCGCCGTCGTGCAGGACGCCGCCTGTGCGGGGGCGGCGCCGAGTGCGAGGGTCAGGGGCACCACCAGACCGGTGATGCCGAGGGCTGCGCCGCCCCGTCTCCGTACGTTCCTTGCGTGTGTTGCACGATCCACGGTCACCAACTCCCCAGTACGCGCAGTGCGGTTGCTCTGCACTTTGGACGCGTACGGGGGAGTGGCGGTTGTAGGCGGGAGGGCACGGATTTGAGCAGTTTCGCGAAGAGATCGCCACAACCGCCCCAGGAGCCTCAGTGGCGTGCGGCCGCCGCGGTGAGCACCGGCCGGCGCTCCTGCGCACGGGCCGAGTACGACCCGTACAGGGTGATCGACACGACCCCGAGCACCGCCAGCAGCCCCAGCAGGACCGTGCCCGCCCAGCCGCCGGAGTGGAAGGCGATCGCGCCGAGCGTGCCGCCCGCGCTGCTGCCCAGGTAGTACGCCGACTGGTACAGCGCAGAGGCCTGCGCCCGGCCGGTCCTCGCCGTGCGGCTCACCGAGGAGGAGGCGACCGCGTGGCCGGCGAAGAAGCCCGCCGTGATCAGCACCAGGCCGAACAGGACCGAGGCCAGCGAGTCCGCGAGGGAGAACAGCAGGCCCGCCGTCGTCGTCCCGACCGCGAGATACAGCGCGCCGCGCCGCCCGAGGCGGCCGACCAGCTTCCCGGCCGCCGCGGACGAGACCGTGCCGACCAGGTAGACGAGGAAGATCGAGCCGACCACGCCCTGTGGGAGGCTGAAGGGTGCCTCCACCAGCCGGTACCCGATCACCGTGTAGACCGCGCCGAACACGGTCATGAAGAGCGCGCCGATCCCGTACAGCCGCATCAGCAGCGGGTCGGAGAGGTGACCGCGGACGGCCTTCGCCAGCTCGCGCGGGGCCGGCGAACCCGGAACGAAGTGACGTGCCTTCGGCACCAGCACCCGGAAGGCGACCCCGCACACGACGGCCATCAGGCCGACCGCGGCGAGCGCCGCCCGCCAGCCCCACAGCTGGGCGACCCAGCCGGTCACGATCCGGCCGCTCATGCCGCCGATGCTGTTGCCCGCCACGAACAGCCCGATCGCGGCGATCAGCGCCTTCGGCCGTACCTCCTCCGCGAGGAACGCCATCGCGCTGGCCGGGATCCCGGCCAGGGCGGCGCCCTGCACCGCGCGCAGCGCGACCAGCCACTCCAGGTTCGGCGCGACCGGCACCAGCAGTCCGACCACGGCCGCGACCGTCAGCGACACCGTCATCAGGCGTACCCGTCCGAACCGCTCGGACAGTGCGCTCAGCGGGAGCACGCACAGGGCCAGGGCGGCGGTCGCCGCGGAGACCGTCCAGCTGGCCGCGCTCGCGGTCGCGCCGAACTCGGCGGAGACGGCGGGCAGCAGGGCCTGGGTCGAGTAGAGGAGAGCGAAGGTCGCGACGCCCGCGGCGAAGAGCGCGAAGCTCATGCGGCGGTAACCGGGGAGGCCGGGGGCGAGCTGACGGGACGACGAGGTGAGGGCACCCACGGTGGTGGGCGCCCCGGTACTGGCGGAAGGCATACCTCGAAGGTAGGCACCCCTTCCTGATGCGTCCAATGCATGGAACGGCTTTAATCGTTCCCATGGCGCATGACTACAGCTCACAGGCTCGCGTGTCACTGAACAGTTACGAAGAAGACATGCCTCTGCTGCTTGCGCCGCGTCTCGCGTACTTTGCGGGCGTCGCCCGCCACGAGCATGTGACCCGGGCCGCGCAGGAGCTCGCCGTCCCCCAGTCGACGCTCTCGCGCGCGATGGTCCGCCTCGAACAGGACCTGGGCGTGGCACTGTTCACCCGCAAGGGCCGCACGGTGTCGCTGACGGCGGCGGGCCGTACGTTCCTCACCTCCGTCGAGCGGGCCCTCGCCGAGGTCGAACGGGCCGCGGAGTCGGTACGGGCCGACGCCGACCCGTCCGCGGGCAAGGTCGCCTTCGGCTTTCTGCACACGATGGGCTCCGAGACCGTGCCCGAGCTCATCCGCGCCTTCCGCGTCGACCATCCCCGGGTCCGCTTCACACTCGTCCAGAACTACGGCGAGGCGATGATCGAGCGACTCCGCGCCGGCGAACTCGACCTGTGTCTCACCTCGCCGGTCCCCGACGCCCCCGACCTGGTCGCCCGCCGCCTCGACGAACAGCGCCTGCGACTCGTGGTCCCCGACGACCACCGCCTCGCCACGCGCAAGCGCGTCCGTCTCGCCGAGGCCGCCGACGAGACCTTCGTGACCCTCGAACCCGGCTACGGTCTGCGCCGCATCACCGACGCCCTGTGCGCCGAGGCCGGCTTCTCGCCGCGCGTCGCCTTCGAGGGCGAGGAGGCCGAGACGCTGCGCGGTCTGGTGGCCGCGGGCCTCGGCGTGGCGCTGCTGCCGCCGCCCGCGGTGCCCCGTCCGGGGGTGGTGGAGCTGACGGTCACGGCGCCGAGGGCGGTGCGGGAGATCGGCGTCGCGTGGCTCGACGGACATCCGGACACGGCGCCGGTGGCGCAGTTCAAGAAGTTCCTGCTGTCGCGGCGGGGCAATCTGCTGCCGGACTGAGCGACGCTCCGGCGGTGCGGGGTCACCCGTACCGGGGAGGCCCGGAGACCCCGGCCCACCGGGCGCGCGGCGCTCAGTGCCGCAGCGCTCTCCCGAAGCCCGCCGCCAGCGGCATCCGCAGACCCAGCGGCGGCGGCGCCGCCAGCGCGTCCGCGACCGGGCGGGCGTACGTGCGGGAGAAGAGCGAGCCGAGGACGAAGTCGGCGGCCAGGGCCAGGACTTCTTCCTGGTACTGGCGCAGGGCGTGGCCGTCCGAATGGACCTCGAAGCGGCATGTGTCACGGTTGGACTTCTTCGCGCGCTCGGCCAGCCGGTACGACAGCTCCGGGTCGGTCCTGGCGTCGTTCGTGCCGTGGACGATCAGGACCTGCCGCCCGACGAGCTGTTTCACCGGTTCGGGTTGCGCCGCGACATCTTCCTCCGGCAGCCAAGGGGCCAGCGCAAGTACGGAGTTGACGGCGCCGTGCCCGGCGGCGTGCAGCGCGGCGCGGCCGCCCATGCCGTGCCCGGCCAGGCACACCGGGACATCGCCGTACCGCCGCACCGCTTCGTCCGCCGCCCAGGACGCGTCGGCCGCGAGGCGCGCGTCCGAGCCGTTCCAGCCGCGTCCGCGGTAGCGCACGACGTGTGCGACGAGACCTTCCCGGCGTCCCGCCCGGGCCAGCGAACGCGCCAGGGGCAGCGCGGCGGCATGCGACACCGTGGACGGGCCGCGGGCCGACTCCGGCTCGCCGTCCGGCAGCAGCAGCACCACGCCGCTCACGGCCCCGCCGTGCCCGCCCGCCGGCCTCACCGCGCGGCCGAGCCTGGCCAGTGCCGTAGGCATCTCCTGCCGCTCCCCTCGCGCCGCGTTCGCCTCCACCCGGGTGCCCGCCGGTCCGGCCGTGCCGGCCGTACGCCCCCACCGCTGGAACAGTGCGTGGTGTGCCATGGCAGAACAGTCTCAGAAGTGCGGGTGTACTCCACCCGTCCGCATGGTCACTGTTACGTATCGACGGGCGGTTCGTGTAGCTGCCCTCTACGCGCGTAGGGATTAGAGTGCGAAAATGACGAGCCAGACCACCCATGTGTCTTCCCGGAGAGCCGCCCCCGGACCCGAGGGGCCGACCGTGGACCAGATCCGCCGTGCCCCGAAGGTGCTCCTCCACGATCACCTCGACGGCGGGCTGCGCCCCGGCACGATCATCGAGCTCGCCCGCGAGACGGGCTACGACGCACTCCCCGAGGCCGAGCCCGACAAGCTCGGCATCTGGTTCCACGAGGCCGCCGACTCCGGCTCGTTGGAGCGATACCTGGAAACGTTCGCGCACACCTGCGCCGTCATGCAGACCCGCGAGGCCCTGAAGCGCGTGGCCGTCGAATGCGCCGAGGACCTCGCCGAGGACGGTGTCGTCTACGCCGAGGTGCGGTACGCGCCTGAGCAGCACCTCGAAGCGGGCCTGACCCTCGAAGAGGTCGTCGAGGCCGTCAACGAGGGCTTCCGCGAAGGCGAGCGCCGGGCCCGCGAGAACGGCCACCGCATCCGCGTCGGCGCCATGCTCACCGCCATGCGGCACGCCGCCCGCGCCCTGGAGATCGCCGAACTCGCCAACCGCTACCGGGACTCGGGCGTCGTCGGCTTCGACATCGCGGGCGCGGAGGCGGGCTTCCCGCCCACCCGCCACCTCGACGCGTTCGAGTTCCTCAAGCGGGAGAACAACCACTTCACCATTCACGCCGGAGAGGCCTTCGGTCTGCCGTCGATCTGGCAGGCCCTCCAGTGGTGCGGCGCCGACCGGCTCGGCCACGGCGTGCGCATCATCGACGACATCGAGGTCGCGGACGACGGCACGGTGAAACTCGGGCGCCTCGCCGCGTACGTACGCGACAAGCGCATCCCCCTGGAGATGTGCCCGACGTCCAATCTGCAGACGGGCGCGGCTTCCTCGTACGAGGAGCACCCCATCGGACTGCTGCGCCGACTGCACTTCCGGACCACCGTCAACACCGACAACCGGCTGATGAGCAACACGAGCATGAGCCGTGAGTTCGAGCTGCTCACCGAGGCGTTCGGCTACACGCTCGACGACATGCAGTGGTTCACGGTCAATGCGATGAAGTCCGCGTTCATTCCTTTCGATGAACGCCTTGCGATGATCAATGACGTGATCAAGCCGGGCTATGCCGAGCTGAAATCCGAATGGCTGTTCCAGCAGACCGCCACAACCAGGGGATCCGCGCCCGACGAGGGGTGAGCAGGGGGCCGCGGAAGTGGCCGGGAGCGTCAACTCCCGGTCCGTTCCCCGGATCCCTGATCGATTGCGGGGCGGAGGGCGCGCTGGCTAGCTTGCTGAGCCGCTCGCATTCCTCTCCCCAAGGAAAAACTCCTGATGAAGCAGTCCGCTGCCAAGTCCCTCGGCGTCGCCGTCCTCGGCGCCGCTTTCGCCGCTGCCGCCGCCGGTACCGCATCCGCCGCGCCGACCCTCCCCGACGTCGGCACCCCGCTGGACGCCCTCGCCGTCGCTCAGCCCGTCGTCGAGCAGCTCACCCAGCAGGGTCCCGGGATGCTGCCCGCGCCGCCTGCGGCCGAACCGGTCACCGGTCTCCTCGGGGGCCTGCCCTTCCCTGTGTGACGCCCGTGCGGGATGCCTGGCAGAAGCGGGACGCCCGACAGAAAGGGGCGCACACCCGGAATCGGGTGTGCGCCCCTCTGCGCTGTTCGCGCGCCGTCACCAGGCGGTCGACGCGGTCTTCTCCTCCGGCAGCAGCAGCCACAGCGCCAGGTAGAGCAGGAACTGCGGGCCGGGCAGCAGACACGACACCAGGAAGATCACGCGCATCGTGGTCGCGGAGGTGCCGAAGCGCCGTGCCAGCGCTGCGCACACTCCGCCGATCATGCGTCCGTCACGGGGGCGGGCAAGTGCGGCCATGGAGGGCTCCTTCACGAGCGTCCTGGGGAGCCGCTCCACCGGGCTCCCGATGACTCCATACTCGCCCGGTGCAACGGGGCAAAGCGTCGCTCTACGGGGCGATCCCGACCCTGGGAATCGTCGGGGTCGGCCCCTGAGGCGCCTCATCCCGGAGCAGGGGTCCCCGCTCCTTCCTGGGACGTGCCGACCTGCCGCCGCGCCTGCGCCGCAGCCGGGCACGGCCCGCGGGGACGACCGCGAGATGGGCCAGCGCCACGCCCGCCGTGTTCAGCAGCAGCGAGTCCACGTCGACGACCCGCCCCGGCACCCCGGTCTGCAGCAGTTCGATGCCGAGCGACAGCAGCGCCCCCGCCGCGACCGTACGGGTCAGCGAGGCCCACGGGGCGACAGCGAGCCGACCGCTCGCCATCGGCAGCAGTATGCCGAGGGGAGCCAGCAGGAGCAGTCCCTCACCGATACGGCGGGCCGCCTGCACCGGGCCCAGCGCCAGATCCGCCCTGATGCCCGCCAGTGGCTCCAGATTCGCAGCCGTCACCCACGGCACATCCAACGGGCGGAGCGTCAGCCACCCCACGAGTGCCAGATGAGCGAGGAGGAGGACGGTCCCCGCCACGCGGAAGTGGATGGCGGCACTGCCGCCCGAACCTTGACGCTGCACGCCCCCCAAGACGCGTTGACCGGCAGCATCGGTTCCGCCGGATCCCCGAGGGTGTCAGGAAGGGCTCGGAGACGGCAGCGGGCCCACCGTCGGCAGCGCCGTGTCCGGGCGTTCCCTGGCAGTCTGGGTACAGCGGTAGCCGTGCGGCGCGTACTCCCCGGGGCCACCAAGGATCACCGACCCGCCCGCGGCCGCGGCCTCGCTCTCCGCGAAGGTGCACACGATCTGCGCCAGCGCCGCCGGTGGCAGATCCTCGGGCTGGCGGCTCAGCCGCAGCGTGCCCTCCGGATCGCTCTCACGCGGCGGTGAGACGGTCAGCGGGCCCCGCACAAGCGTGGTGAACCCGGCCTCCCGCTCGGTCTGCGACGGCTCCTCCAGCAGCTCCCCGAGGAGCGCCTGAGCGACCCGCACCCGGGTCCCGGCCTTCTCCTCGGCGATCGTGACCGTACGGTCCACCGCCTGCAGCGCCGACGCGCACACCAGATACACGCGCACCGGCACCTGCGGCTGCGTCTGGGTGGCCGTCTCCTTGCCGGACAGCGTGCACGGCACCCGCGACGGCGCCGGCCCGGCGTCGACCGGCACCGTGGTCGTCCGGATCCCGCAGCCCGCGGCGGCGGCCGCGACCGTGACCGCACCCACGAGCGCCAGAGCCGCGCGACGGATCCGCGACGCGGCGCGACCCCGGTCGCCTGCCACGACCGGGCCCCCGGCCATGCCCAGGGGCGCCTGGTGCGGCTGCCCGTTCCGTACGGTCACTGCGCGTCGCCCGCCTCTCCCCGCTCGTCGTCCTGCCCCCGGCCGCCCCGGCCGCGAGCGTCCGGGGTGATGTCCGAGGCGTCCCGGGGCAGCCGCAGGACGAACACCGCACCGCCGTCGCCGTCCGTGGAATTCGCCGCCGAGATCCCGCCGCCGTGGATCAGCGCGTTCTCCATCGCGATCGACAGCCCCAGGCCGCTGCCCTCGGACCGCGGCCGCGAGGCGCTCGCCTTGTAGAAGCGGTCGAAGACGTGCGGCAGGACGTCCTCGGGGATACCGGGCCCGTGGTCCCGTACCTCGATGACCAGCTCCTCGCCCTCCATCCGCACGGCCACCCGCACCGGCGAGCCGCCGTGCTTCAGCGCGTTGCCGATGAGGTTCGCGAGTATGACGTCGAGGCGGCGCGGATCGAGGCGGGCCATGATGCCGCGCTCCGCGTCCAGCTCGACCGCGTCCAGCCAGGCCCTGGCGTCGATACAGGCGGTGACCTGGTCGGCGACGTCGACGTCGTCGAGGACGAGCCGCGCCGTACCCGCGTCGAAGCGGGTCACCTCCATCAGGTTCTCCACCAGGTCGTTGAGGCGCCGGGTCTCGCTCACCACCAGCGCCACGGCGGGCGCGATCATCGGGTCGAGGCTCTCCTGCTCGTCCTCCAGGACCTCCGTCACGGCGGTCAGCGCGGTCAGCGGCGTACGCAGCTCGTGCGACATGTCGGCGACGAACCGGCGGCTGGACTCCTCCCGCGCGCGCATGTCCGCGACCTTCTTCTCCAGCGACTCCGCCGCGTTGTTGAAGGTCCGTGACAGCTCGGCCAGCTCATCCGTGCCGGAGACCTGCAGCCGCGTGTCCAGCTGGCCCTCGCCGAGCTGCCGGGCCGCCTGACCCAGGCGCTGCACGGGCTTGAGCACGGTCCTCGCGGCGGCCTGCGCGAGCAGCGCCGAGCCGAGGAGCGCCAGGGCCGTGGCGATTCCCAGCGACCAGGCGAGCGAGTTCAGATCCTGCCGCTCCTGGTCGAGGGACTTGAACATGTACCCCGTCGGCCCGCCGCCCACGACCCTCGTACCGCCCACCAGGTAGGGCGTGTTGCCGCGCGTGGTGCGCACCCAGAACAGATGCTGCCGCTCGCTCACCGCGTCCCGCAGCGACGCCGGTACGTCGTCGAGCGTGAACGTGTCCGGGTCGGACGCCCCGACGATCGGCTTGCCCGCCGCCCGCTCGCCGAGCAGCAGCACGCTGTAGCCGGCGTTGCCGCTCGCCATCTGCTCCGCAGTCGTCTGCAGTTCGCTCTCCGTCGGGCGCGCCGGCAGCGACGCGGCCCGGTTCTGCATCTCCCGCCGGAAGTCGCCGAGCGCCGCGTCCTGCGTACGCGTCAGTACGGCCTCGCGGTTCAGCCAGTACGCGATCCCCGAAGCGGACACGGCGGCGGTCAGCGCGACCATGCCGAACACGACGACAAGCCGCAGTCGGAGGCTGGTCCAGCCAAGTCCGGCGAGTATCACGCGCTTTGCGGCGCTCGTCTTCGCAGCATCACTCACTGAGGAGCGTCCAGTCTGTAGCCCACGCCTCTGACCGTGCGGATCAGCGTCGGCGACGACGGTACGTCCTCCACCTTCGCCCGCAGCCGCTGCACGCACGCGTCCACCAGACGCGAGTCGCCCAGGTAGTCGTGCTCCCACACCAGGCGGAGCAGCTGCTGGCGCGACAGGGCCTGGCCGGGACGGCGGCTCAGTTCCAGCAGGAGACGCAGCTCCGTCGGCGTGAGCTGCAGATCCTCGCCGTTCTTGGTGACCGTCATCGCGGAGCGGTCGATCACCAGCGAGCCGAAGGTCGCCGAGTCCGTGGACTCACGCTCACCCCGCCGCAGCACCGCCCGGATCCGGGCATCCAGCACGCGCCCCTGCACCGGCTTGACGACATAGTCGTCGGCCCCGGACTCCAGGCCGACGACGACGTCGATGTCGTCACTGCGGGCAGTCAGCAGAATGATCGGCAGCTGGTCGGTGCGCCTGATCCGCCGGCACACCTCGAAACCGTCGATGCCGGGCAGCATCACATCCAGCACGATCAGATCCGGCCGCTGCTCACGGAGCAGTTTCAGGCCGTCCTCGCCCGTCGCCGCGGTGGCCACACGGTGGCCCTGGCGTGACAGCGAGAGTTCGAGGGCCGTGCGGATGGCGTCGTCGTCCTCGATCAGCAACAGGAAAGGCACAGAGGTCATTCTGGCCCATGGGGCCCTGGGAGTTCGACAGTCGGTGCCGTCCGGCCCGACTCCTCCCTGTCTCCGCCCCTCTCCCCGCCCCTCTCCCGACCCCTGTGACAGGCCTGTGACAGTCGGCGGACACCGGTGTGAAGTCCCCTCGGCAAGCTCTTGCTGCACAGGGACCGAAGCACACTCCAATCGGCGGGAGGCGCGAGATGAACGCACTGCACAGCACCACCTCAAGCGCAGTTGTCACGCGTCTCCACGACGTCGTGCGGAACACCGAGAAGTCCGGCGCCGTGAACGGGCGGGGGTGCGTTCGCGGCGCCGGGCGTCAGCACAAGCCGTCGTACATGACGGTCGTTGACGCGAAGGCCGAGGGTGAGCACGGCGGACACTCCGAGGCCACGGACGCCGAAGCGGCGTTCACCGCCTACGTGCAGGAGCGCCGCGCCTCGCTGTACGCGACCGCGTACCACCTGACCGGTGACCGGTTCGAGGCGGAGGACCTGCTGCAGAGCGCGCTGTTCTCGACGTACCGGGCCTGGGACCGGATCAGCGACAAGGCGGCGGTCGGCGGCTATCTGCGCCGCACCATGACGAATCTGCACATCAGCGCCTGGCGCCGGCGCAAGATCGACGAGTACCCGACCGAGGAGCTCCCGGAGACGGTGGGCGACACGGACGCGATGCGCGGCACGGAGCTGCGGGCGGTGCTGTGGCAGGCCCTCGCCCGGCTGCCGGAACCCCAGCGCACCATGCTGGTGCTGCGCTACTACGAGGGTCGTACGGATCCGGAGATCGCGGAGATCCTGGACATCAGTGTCGGCACGGTGAAGTCGAGCATCTGGCGGTCGCTCCGCCGGCTGCGTGAGGACGAGGCCCTCAGCTTCGGCTGTGACGAGGAAGAGTCCTTCGGCCAGCTGGTGGCCTGAAGGCGGCGGGGGACCACGGGGGAAACGAGGATCACGGGGGGAACGGGGGATCACGGGGGATCCACGGGGGGATACGAAGCGGGGCCGGACAAGACCGGGGGGATCTTGTCCGGCCCCGCTTCACGTCCGGGTCCGCTTCACGTCTGGGTCCGAGCCCGCGCCCGGGACCGAGAGCCCCGGGGCCGAGAGCCCCGGGGCCGTACCGCCGCCGCGCGGGTGTCCGGCACCCCCGCGTACCCGCTACGCCGCTTCGCTCGTCGCGGGCATCCGGCGGCAGCGGCCCGCCGCCGCGGCCGCGAGCCGGCCGAGCGCCTCGTCCTTGCCGCACGGGTGGGCGCCGAGGGCTGCCTGACGCGCCACGATGCCGCGCTCGGCGCGCATCAGGCGCCAGCCGCGCCGAACCAGGAAGGCAACGGACTTCCGGCCTTCGCGCAGATCACGGAGGAACCGGCGGCGGAAGGTGGTCGAGGGGCGGCCGCGCAGGCACAGTGCGTCGGCGAGCACGCCGAGCTCCTGGCAGCGGCTCACGATGTCGGCGGCGAAGATGCCCTCGGCGACGAACAGCGGGGTGCGGTCGATGTCGAGGGTTTCCCGGCCCCTCCGCGAGCTGGTGGCGATGTCGTACACGGGTACGGTCGTCCGTCCCGTGCGGCACAGCTCCGTGACGGCCGCGACCGCGGCGTCGGCGTCCCAGGAGCCCGGGGAGTCCCAGTCGATGTCCGCGCTGTCCGGGATCAGCGGGAGGGTGGGGTCGTCGCCCTCCTTGTAGAAGTCGTCGAGGCGCAGCACCGGGAGGCCGGAGCGGGCGGCGAGGGACGACTTTCCGGAGCCGGAGGGCCCGGCGAGCAGGACGACGCGCGTCGGCAGGGGTTGGGAACTCACGGGACACCAGTGTGAGGCATTGACCCGTGCAGGGGACCCCCGGGTAGTCCGGTTGGTATCCAGCATCACAGGAGAACTACGCTGCGTGCTCACCCGGTTACTCGTCAGACAGGATTCTCATGGCACGTCACAAATTGCTCAGGGCGGCCGGTCTCACCATCACGGCGGTGGGCGCGGCACTCGGCGGTGGTGCCGGCGCGGCCCAGGCGGCGTCGGTGGGCGACGTCGAACCGGCGGCGTCCGCGCAGGCCCTGGCGGACACGGTCGGCTACGTGAGCGCGCCGGTCCAGCACATTCCGCTGAATCCGCTCGCGAACACGGGGGTGGATCCGCTGAACAACGGCGTCGGCACCCAGGTCGCCGACCTCCAGCCGGTCGACTCCCGGTCACTCACCGGCTCTCTGGCGACCGCACAGGACGTCCCGGCCGCGGGGCCGTTGCTGGGCGGCGTCATCCCGGGGTGAGCGGGCCCACCACATGGCGACGGGCCCGCGGGGAGCTCCCCGCGGGCCCGTCGGCGCACATCAGTACGCGGAGCCGGACGCGCCCAGCGAACCCGTCGGGTGCCAGACCGTCTTCGTCTCCAGGAACGCGGTCATCCGGTGCGTGCCCGGGTCCGCCGACCAGTCCTCGGCACGGGGACGCAGCACCCGCTTGAGGTTGTCCGCGGCCGCGACCTCCAGCTCCTTGGCGAGCTGCTCGTCGGCGCCCGTCAGGTCGATCGCGTTGACGTCCTGGTGGGCGGCGAGCGGAGCCGCGATCTCGGCAGTGCGGCCGGAGAGGACGTTGACGACGCCGCCGGGGAGGTCGGACGTGGCCAGGACCTCGCCGAGCGACAGCGCGGGCAGCGGGGCCTTCTCACTGGCGATCAGCACGACCGTGTTGCCGGTGGCGATCGCCGGGGCGATCACGGAGACCAGGCCGAGGAACGACGACTCCTGCGGGGCCAAAACCGTGACCACACCGGTCGGTTCGGGCGTGGACAGGTTGAAGAACGGGCCCGCGACCGGGTTCGCCCCGCCCACGATCTGGCCGATCTTGTCGGTCCAGCCCGCGTACCAGACCCAGCGGTCGATCGCGGCGTCGACGACCGCACCGGCCTTGGACTTGGACAGCCCTTCCGCGTCGGCGACCTCGCGGACGAACTGGTCCCTGCGGCCCTCCAGCATCTCGGCGATGCGGTAGAGGATCTGGCCGCGGTTGTACGCCGTCGCACCCGACCAGGCGCCGAACGCCTTGCGGGCCGCGACGACCGCGTCACGGGCGTCCTTGCGGGACGACAGCGGGGCGTTGGCCAGCCACTTGCCCTTGCCCGCCGCGTCAGCGGCCGATGTTGCAGCGGTCACCTCGTACACCCGTCCGCTCTCGCTGCGGGGGAACTTGCCCCCGACGAACAGCTTGTAGGTCTTGAAGACACTGAGGCGCGAAACATCAGACATCGAGGTAGGCCTCCAGACCGTGGCGGCCGCCCTCGCGGCCGAAGCCCGACTCCTTGTAGCCGCCGAACGGCGAGGTCGGGTCGAACTTGTTGAAGGTGTTGGCCCACACCACACCGGCGCGGAGCTTGTTCGCCACCGCGAGGATGCGGGAGCCCTTCTCCGTCCAGATGCCCGCCGACAGGCCGTACTGGCTGTTGTTGGCCTTGGCGACGGCCTCGTCCGGCGTACGGAACGTCAGCACCGACAGCACCGGGCCGAAGATCTCGTCGCGGGCGATGGTGTGTGCCTGCGTGACGTTCGTGAACAGCGTCGGGGCGAACCAGTAGCCGGAGGAAGGCAGCTCGCACGGTGCGGACCAGCGCTCGGCGCCCTCGGCCTCGCCGGTCTCGGCGAGGGCGGTGATGCGGGCCAGCTGCTCGGCCGAGTTGATCGCACCGATGTCGGTGTTCTTGTCCAGCGGGTCGCCGAGGCGCAGGGTCGACAGCCGGCGCTTGAGCGAGTCGAGCAGCTCGTCCTGGATCGACTCCTGGACCAGCAGACGCGAACCGGCGCAGCAGACCTGGCCCTGGTTGAAGAAGATGCCGCCGACGATGCCCTCGACGGCCTGGTCGATGGGGGCGTCGTCGAAGACGATGTTGGCGCCCTTGCCGCCCAGCTCCAGGGTGAGCTTCTTGTCCGTACCGGCGATCTCGCGGGCGATGGCCTTGCCGACAGCGGTGGAGCCGGTGAACGCCACCTTGTTGACGTCCGGGTGCGCGACGAGCGCGGCGCCCGTGTCGCCGTAACCGGGAAGGATGTTGACGACACCCTTCGGCAGCCCGGCCTGGCGGCAGATGTCCGCGAAGAACAGGGCGGAGAGCGGGGTCGTCTCGGCGGGCTTCAGCACCACCGTGTTGCCGGTGGCGAGCGCCGGGGCGATCTTCCACGCCAGCATCAGGAGGGGGAAGTTCCAGGGAATGACCTGCCCCGCCACGCCGAGAGGGCGCGGGTTCGCGCCGTATCCGGCGTGGTCGAGCTTGTCCGCCCAGCCCGCGTAGTAGAAGAAGTGCGCCGCGACCAGGGGGAGGTCCGAGTCGCGGGTCTCCTTGATCGGCTTTCCGTTGTCCAGGGTCTCCAGGACGGCCAGTTCGCGCGAGCGCTCCTGGATGATCCGGGCGATCCGGAAGAGGTACTTGGCACGCTCGGAGCCCGGCAGCGCGGACCACTTCTCGAAGGCCTTGCGAGCGGCCTTCACGGCACGGTCGACATCCTCGGCGCCGGCCTGGGCGACCTCGGAGAGAACCTCCTCGGTGGACGGGGAGACCGTCTTGAAGACCTTGCCGTCGGCGGCGTCGGTGAACTCACCGTCGATGAAGAGGCCGTACGACGCGGCGATGTCGACGACCGACCGCGACTCGGGAGCCGGTGCGTACTCGAATGCAGATGTCTGCTTGTCCAGGGTCATGGGGTCTCAGTCCACCGTCACGTAGTCGGGGCCGGAGTAGCGGCCGGTCGCCAGCTTCTGGCGCTGCATCAGCAGGTCGTTCAGCAGGCTGGACGCGCCGAAGCGGAACCAGTGGTTGTCCAGCCAGTCCGCGCCCGCGGTCTCGTTGACCAGCACCAGGAACTTGATGGCGTCCTTGCTGGTGCGAATGCCGCCGGCGGGCTTCACGCCCACCTGTACTCCAGTCTGCGCCCGGAAGTCGCGGACGGCTTCGAGCATGAGCAGGGTGTTCGCCGGGGTGGCGTTGACCGCGACCTTTCCGGTCGAGGTCTTGATGAAGTCGGCCCCGGCGATCATGCCGAGCCAGGAAGCGCGGCGGATGTTGTCGTACGTGGAGAGCTCGCCGGTCTCGAAGATGACCTTCAGGCGGGCCGCGCCCGAGGCCTCCTTCACGGCGCGGATCTCCTCGAACACCTTCAGGTACTTGCCGGCGAGGAAGGCGCCGCGGTCGATCACCATGTCGATCTCGTCCGCGCCCGCGGCGACGGCGTCACGGGTGTCCGCGAGCTTCACGTCGAGGGCGGCGCGGCCGGCCGGGAAGGCGGTGGCGACGGAGGCGACCTTGACGTCGGCTCCGCCCAGGGCGGCCTTCGCGGTGGCCACCATGTCGGGGTAGACACAGACGGCAGCCGTCCGCGGGGACGTACGGTCGGTCGGGTCGGGATTGACGGCCTTGGCGGCGAGCGCCCGGACCTTGCCCGGGGTGTCCGCGCCTTCCAGCGTCGTCAGGTCGATCATCGAGATGGCCAGGTCGATGGCGTACGCCTTGGCCGTCGTCTTGATCGAGCGGGTGCCGAGAGACGCGGCGCGCGCTTCCAGGCCGACAGTGTCGACCCCGGGCAGCCCGTGCAGGAAGCGGCGCAGTGCGCTGTCGGACGTGGTCACGTCAGCGAATGCAGGTGCAATGGTGGGCATGGTCACCAGGCGAGCATATCTACGCGCGTAGCAACCTGTACAGAGGGCCCCCGGGACTCGTCATTCGGTGCGCCGGGCGCATGGGGCAGAATCGGGAGCATGACGAGCCCCCAGCAGCCGCCCTCCGAGCCGGCCTACGCCGACCGTGTCTACCGTTCGCCCATGGCGCTCGTGGGCGGCGTGCTGCTGCTCGCGCTCGCCGTCTGGATCGGCGGCGACGCGGTGATCCGGGGCGAGGGGCGCACGCGCTGGCTCGGTCTGACGGGTCTGCTGGTGCTGGTGCCGATGATCGTCGCGTTCACCCTGCGGCCCGCCGTGTTCGCGAGCGAGGACAGGCTCCGGATCAGGAACCCGTTCCGCACGATCACCCTGCCCTGGGCGTCCGTCGCGGATGTGCGCGCCGGGTACTCCAGCGAGGTCACCACGCAGGAGGGCGCGAAGTACCAGCTGTGGTCCGTGCCGGTCTCGCTGCGGCAGCGCAAGCAGGCCGCCCGCCGGCAGGCGCTGGCGGCCCGGGGTGACCGTGGTCGCCGCGCGCCCGTGAACGCCGCGGTCGACCCCGCCGTCGACACCGGCGCCGGCGCCGCGCCCTGGCAGGCGCCCGCCGACCGGACGATCGCCGAACTGCGCGAGCTGGCCGAGCACGGCGCCACGCGTCCGAGCGCCAAGGGCGAGCCGCAGGTGCGCTGGGCGTACGAGATCCTCGGCCCGGCCGTCGTGGGTGCGGTGGCTTTCGCGGTACTGCTCGCCGTCGCGTGAGCCGCTTTGCCCGGCCGTGTCGGGTGAACCGCCGTGCGTGCGTTGCGTGAACCGCCCCGCGCGTCGTGTGAACCGAACCGATGTGCCTGCTGTCGTGTGGACCGGGGCGCTGCGCCGGCCGTCATGTGAACCGAACCGGTTTGCCTGCCGTCGTGTGAGCCGGACCGCTTCGCCGACAGCGTGAGGCCGGACACGGGAACCCAGCCACCTCAGCCGGTTTCCGACACCCGCGCTCACCGTGCCTTACGGCGGCCCCTTCCACACCAGCAGCATGTACGCCCCGAACCACGCCGACGACAGCGCCGCCCCGCCCAGCACCAGCAGCACCACCGGTCGCCGCGCCCGTCCCACCGCCGCCGCGATCGGCAGCAACAGCGGGAAGGCGGGCATGAGGAACCTGGCGCGCGGGAAGTAGACGCCGCCACTGCCGAGGACGACGAGCAACATCACGCCCGTGAAGACGAGCAGCACCAGCGGCTGCCGGTCCGTCAGGCACAGCAGATACAGCCCGGTGGACACGATCAGCACCAGCGACACGACCACCATCAGCAGCTGCGGGGTGGCGTCGTACACGACGTTCTTCCGGATCTCGGCCAGGGTGACCGTCCCGCCGTCCCACTCGTTGCGCCACAGCTTCTGTACGGCGAAGTAGCCGTCCCAGCGTCCGACCCGCAGGCCCACCCAGGCGACGTAACCGCCCCACCCCAGCGGCGCGATCAGCGCGCCCGCGAGCGCCCGGCGGTCCCGGGTCCGTACGAAGGCCACCAGCCCGGCCACCGCGACCGCCGCCGCGATCGCGACGCCCGTCGGCCGGGTCAGACCGGCCAGCGCCGCCAGCGGGCCCGCCCACAGCCAGCGGCCGCTGAGCGCCGCGTACAGCGACCACGCCGCGAGCGCCGTGAACAGCGACTCGGTGTAGCCCATCCACTGGACGATCGCGACGGGCAGCGCGCCCCACAGAACGGTGAGCACGGTTCCCGTACGCCGCCCGTGCAGCCGGTCGCCGACCGCGAAGACGCCCCACGCGGCGACCAGCGACGAGACCATCGCGGTCACGAGCGCGACGGAGGCACGGCTGCCCGGTGTCACCCCCGCGACGGCCTTCACCAGCACCGGATACAGCGGGAAGAACGCCAGATTGTTCGCGTCGAACGCGGTACCGAGCTCGTGCGCGTACCCGTGGTCGGCGATCCCCAGATACCAGTTGGAGTCCCATGACGTGGCCAGCGCCGGCCAGACGCCGTGCCCCTTGAGATGCGTCCACCGGGCGAGCACGAGCAGCCCGGTCAGCCGTACCGCCAGATAGCCGACCAGCGCCGGCGCGGCTCGGCCCAGCGCTTGGAACAGCCGGCGATCCGCTCCTGGTACGCCGCCGCCTCCCGGGACGGGTGGCCGACGGGAGGCGGGGACAGCGGGTCGGTGTGTGGCGGTCGGGGGCACTGCGGCAGCTCCAGTGACTCGGGATGCGCTACCGGGTCACCTTGGCCCGTGGCTCCGCCGGGGGCACGGGCCGCTGCGTCAACTGCCGTACGGGAATCACCCGTACAGGGATCGGCGCGCCGGGCCCGTACCACCGTTGCGACGGGCCGTGCCGTCAGATGCCTGCCGCCTCCGCCAGGTCGCGCTTGACCGCCGCGAGAACGTCCGCGGCCCGGACCCGGGCAGCCGCCAGCTCGCTCGCTTCGGCGACCGGGACCACGACCTCCAGGTAGCACTTGAGCTTGGGCTCCGTGCCGCTCGGGCGGACGATGACGCGCGCCTTGTACTCGCCCTCCAGGTAGTACCGCAGACCGTCCGTCGGCGGCAGCTGCTCGCTGCCCTTCGTCAGGTCCTCCGCCGAGACGACCTGCAGCCCGGCCAGCAGGACGGGCGGCTGCTCGCGCAGCCGGCGCATCGCGTCCGCGATGATGCTCAGGTCCTCCACGCGCGCCGACAGCTGGTCGGTGGCGTGCAGCCCGTGCTCGATCGCGAGATCGTCCAGCAGGTCCGAGAGCGTACGGCCGTGCTCCTTGAGCTCCGAGGCCAGCTCGGCGACGAGCAGCGCCGCGGTGATGCCGTCCTTGTCGCGTACGCCGCCGGGATCGACGCAGTAGCCGAGCGCCTCCTCGTACCCGTACCGCAGGCCCTCGACGCGCGCGATCCACTTGAAGCCGGTCAGCGTCTCCTCGTAACCGAGCCCGGCGGCCGCCGCGATACGCCCGAGCAGCGACGACGACACGATCGACTCGGCGAACGTGCCCCGTGCCCCCTTGTGCACGAGATGCGCGGCGAGCAACGCGCCGACCTCGTCACCGCGCAGCATCCGCCAGCCCCCGGCGACGCCGTCGTCCGGTACGGCGACGGCGCAGCGGTCCGCGTCCGGGTCATTGGCGATGACGATGTCCGGCTGGGCCTCGCGGGCCGTCGCGAAGGCGAGGTCCATCGCGCCCGGCTCCTCCGGGTTGGGGAAGGCGACCGTCGGGAACGCCGGATCGGGCTCGGCCTGCTCCTCGACGAGCACCGGCGCGGGGAAACCGGCCCGCTCCCACGCCGCCAGCACCACGTCCTTGCCGACGCCGTGCATGGCCGTGTAGACGACGCGGGCGGTCCGGGGGGAGCGGGGGCTCAGGACGGCGTCCGTACGCTCCAGATAGGCCTGCAGAACCTCGTCCCCGAGGGTCTCCCAGCCGTCGCCCGGGCGCGGTACGTCGTGCAGGCTGCCCACCGCCTCGATCTGCGCGGCGATCTCGCCGTCGGCCGGCGGCACGATCTGCGAGCCGTCGCCGAGGTAGACCTTGTAGCCGTTGTCGCGCGGCGGGTTGTGGCTGGCGGTGACCTCGACGCCGGCGACGGCGCCCAGGTGCCGTATGGCGTACGCGAGGACGGGGGTCGGCAGCGGGCGCGGCAGCACGGCGGCGCGCAGGCCGGCGCCGGTCATGACGGCGGCGGTGTCGTGGGCGAAGTCCGCGGACTTGTAGCGGGCGTCGTAGCCGATGACGACGAGGCCGCCGGTGTGGCCCTGGGCCTTCAGGTACGCCGCGAGTCCCGCGGCGGCGCGGATGACCACGACGCGGTTCATCCGCATCGGCCCGGCGCCGAGCTCCCCGCGCAGCCCGGCCGTCCCGAACTGCAGCGTTCCGGCGAACCGGGCGGCCAGCTCTTCGGTGTCCTGAGCCTCGATGAGCTTGCTCAGCTCGTCCCGGGTCTCCGCATCGGGGTCCTCGGCCAGCCAAGCCTGGGCCCGCGCGATCAGGTCCTGCGCCACGGTGTGCCTCTCTGATGTCGTTGTGAGCGTCATGGGCGCCATGAGGGTCATGAGCATCTGCGTGCTCGGTTACGCCTACCCCCGTTCCGGGCCCGGGGTGCGTGCCGGCCCGCGGGCCGGTGGGCGCAAGCCACCGGGCACGGCAACGAGCTGCCGCCGGGGCGGGGCGCAGGCCCGGTTCCGGGAAGGGGCGGGGTGGGGGACACCACCGGCCGCCTCATGCGCCCCGCGCCGCGGGGTTCCGGGGCGTCAGCCCCTGACCATGAGATCCGCTGGATCCGCTGGATCCGCTAGATCCGCGCCAGCACCTGGGTCAGCAGTTCACCCATCCGCGCCGCCGAGTCGCGCCCCGCCTGGAGCACTTCCTCGTGGTTCAGGGGCTCGCCCGACAGACCCGCGGCCAGATTGGTGACGAGGGAGATGCCCAGCACCTCGGCACCAGCCTCGCGGGCGGCGATCGCCTCGAGGACCGTGGACATGCCGACCAGGTCGCCACCCATCACACGGACCATGTTGATCTCGGCCGGAGTCTCGTAGTGCGGGCCGGGGAACTGGACGTATACGCCCTCCTCCAGCGACGCGTCGATCTCCTTGCACAGGGACCGCAGTCGCGGCGAGTACAGATCGGTCAGGTCCACGAAGTTCGCGCCGATGATCGGGGACGCCGCGGTCAGGTTGATGTGGTCGCTGATCAGGACCGGCTGGCCCGGGCGCATGCCCTCGCGCAGGCCGCCGCAGCCGTTGGTGAGGACGACGGTCTTGCAGCCCGCGGCGACGGCGGTGCGCACACCGTGCGCGACGGCGGCGACGCCGCGGCCCTCGTAGTAGTGCGTACGGCCGAGGAAGACGAGCGCGCGCTTCTCGCCGATCTTGTACGAGCGGATCTTGCCGCCGTGGCCCTCGACGGCCGGCGGCGGGAAGCCGGGCAGCTCGGTGACCGGGAACTCGGCCTCGGGCGCACCGAGGGCGTCGACGGCCGGCGCCCAGCCGGAGCCCATCACCAGGGCGACGTCGTGGGTCTCGGCGCCCGTGAGCTCGCGCAGGCGTGCGGCGGCGTCGGTGGCCGCGGCGTGGGGGTCCGGGTGGGTAACAGAAACGTTCACAAGAAGAGGGTAGCCCGAGAAGCCCTACGCGCGTAGATGACGATGCTCACGACTCCGTGACCCTTCCCTCGTCGTAAAGCACAAGAGCGACGCACGGGACCGACAGAGGGAGCGACGCACGGGACCGACAGAGGAGAGCGACGCACGGGAGAGAGCGACCCACAGGAGCGCGCCCCGCGAGACCGACGCGGGAGAGCGGCGGCGGCACCGGAGCGATGCGCAGGAGTGGCGCGGGGGAGTCCGCGCACTGGCGTCAGCAGGGACGCTTGCGCAGCTCCATCACATAGTCGTGCGGCGCCCCCGCCGACTCGGCCGCGTCGGCCAGCTCACCCAGATAGCGGGCCGAGGGCAGCCCGCCCTCGTATCCGTTCAGTACGTACACCCAGGCGGGCTCCTCGCCGTCCAGGGTGTGCACCCGTACGCGCATCCGCCGGTAGATGTCCAGCCCGACACCCTCCCAGCGGTCCATGGAGTCCTCGTCCAGCGGGGCGATGTCGTACAGCGCGACAAAGACCTGGGAACGCGGGGCCTCCACGATCGTGGCCAGCGCGCCTTCCCAGCCCATCTGCTCGCCGCCGAACGTCAGCCGCCAGCCGTTGAGCCAGCCCGTGCTGCGCAGCGGGGAATGCGGAGCGCGGCGGGTCATCAGCCGCGCGTCGAGGTTGCCGGCGTACGCGGCGTAGAGCGACATGGGATCGAGGGTACGGGAGGGGGAGCGGTGACCGCCCGTCCCGATCCGCGGGCCTGCGTCACAGGCAGGTACGAAGGCCCCGGCGCGAAGCAGGTTGAAGCGTGCGGGACAATGGGTGCGACGGACCACCCGGCAGAGCGAGAGCGCGAGGCGTAACCCCAGTGACCCGGATCGTGATCATCGGTGGCGGACCCGGCGGATACGAGGCGGCCCTGGTGGGCGCCCAGCTCGGCGCGGAGGTGACCGTCGTCGACTGCGACGGCCTCGGCGGAGCGTCCGTACTCACCGACTGCGTACCCTCGAAGACCCTGATCGCCACGGCCGAGGTGATGACGAACTTCGACTCCTCGCACGAGGAGCTGGGCATCATCGTCGCGGACGACACCCCGCACGTCGAGCAGGCCGCCCGGATCGTCGGCGTGGACCTCGGCAAGGTCAACCGACGCGTGAAGCGGCTCGCGCTCGCGCAGTCCCACGACATCACGGCTTCGGTCACCCGGGCCGGCGCCCGCGTCCTGCGCGGCCGCGGCCGGCTCCAGGGCCGGCAGGCCATGGACGGCTCCCGCCAGGTCGTCGTCACCGCCGCGGACGGCACCGAGGAGACCCTCACCGCCGACGCCGTACTGATCGCGACCGGCGGTCACCCGCGCGAGATCCCCGACGCGCAGCCCGACGGCGAGCGCATCCTGAACTGGACCCAGGTGTACGACCTCAATGAGCTCCCCGAAGAGCTGATCGTGGTCGGCTCCGGTGTCACCGGAGCCGAGTTCGCCGGCGCGTACCAGGCGCTGGGCTCCCGGGTCACCCTCGTCTCCTCCCGCGACCGCGTGCTCCCGGGTGAGGACCCCGACGCCGCCGCGGTCCTGGAGGACGTGTTCCGGCGCCGCGGCATGAACGTCATGGCCCGCTCCCGCGCCCAGTCCGCGAAGCGCGTGGGCGACCGCGTCGAGGTCACTCTGGCGGACGGCCGGGTCATCTCCGGTACGCACTGCCTGATGGCCGTCGGTGCGGTCCCCAACTCCGCGGGCATGGGCCTCGAGGAGGCCGGCGTCCGCCTCAAGGAATCCGGCCACATCTGGACCGACAAGGTGTCCCGCACCTCGGCGCCCGGGGTGTACGCGGCCGGCGACGTCACCGGTGTCTTCGCCCTCGCCTCCGTGGCGGCGATGCAGGGACGTATCGCCATGTACCACTTCCTGGGCGACGCGGTGGCCCCGCTGAACCTGAAGACGGTTTCCTCGAACGTCTTCACCGACCCCGAGATCGCGACCGTCGGCTACACCCAGGCGGACGTCGACGGCGGCGTCATCGACGCCCGGGTCGTCAAGCTGCCGCTGCTGCGCAACCCGCGCGCCAAGATGCAGGGCATCCGGGACGGCTTCGTGAAGATCTTCTGCCGCCCCGGCACCGGCATCGTGGTCGGTGGAGTGGTCGTCTCGCCGCGCGCATCGGAACTGATCCACCCCATCTCGATCGCGGTCGACAACAACCTGACGGTCGAGCAGATCGCAAAGGCTTTCACCGTGTACCCGTCGCTGTCGGGCTCGATCGCGGAAGTCGCACGTCAGCTGCACACGCGCAAGGCGGCGGGCGAGGCGTAACGCCTGCGGGGGCGGTCGCGGCCGGCGGCCGGCCGGGGCAATCCCGGCAACCCGGGAGGTTCGCGGGAGGTCTCCATACCACTTTCGGGACCTCTCCGTGCGCAACTTCCCTTATTCGGCGCAAAGTGCTGAAAGGTATCGGCTGCTGGGGTTACTGTCAGTTTCGTGTTCGCTGCAGAACGTCGTCAATTGATCCTCGAAATGGTGCGTGCCAACGGGGCCGTGTCGCTCCGTGAGCTCGCCCGTGTCGTCCAGACCTCCGAAGTAACCGTACGGCGGGACGTGCGGGCACTGGAGGCAGAAGGACTCCTCGACCGCCGGCATGGCGGTGCGGTACTGCCGGGCGGGTTCACGCGAGAGTCCGGCTTCCCGCAGAAATCCCATCTCGCGACCGCGGAGAAGACGGCCATCGCCGACGCAGCCGCGAGCCTGGTCGAAGAGGGCGAGGCCATCGTGGTCGGCGCGGGGACGACCACGCAGGAGCTGGCCCGCCGGCTCGCGCGGGTACCCGGGCTGACCGTGGTCACCAACTCCCTGCTGGTGGCCCAGGCGTTGGCACACGCCAACCGCGTCGAGGTCGTCATGACCGGCGGCACGCTGCGTGGCTCGAACTATGCGCTCGTCGGCAGCGGGGCCGAGCAGTCGCTGCAGGGCCTGCGGGTCTCCCGCGCCTTCCTCTCCGGCAGCGGGCTGACCGCGGAGCGCGGGCTGTCCACGTCCAACATGCTGTCGGCGAGCGTGGACCGCGCGCTGGTCCAGGCGGCGGCGGAGGTCGTGGTGCTGGCCGACCATACGAAGCTGGGCACCGACACGATGTTCCAGACGGTGCCCACGGACGTGATCACCCGTCTGGTGACCGATGAGCCGCCGCCGCACGACGACCGCGCACTGACGGAGCTCCAGGCCCTGGCGGACCAGGGCGTCCAGGTCGCGGTGGCCGGAACGCCCGTCGACACGGGCCGCCCCCGCCGCGAGGTCCCCCTCCCGGGCCAGCGCCGCACCCACCCGGGCCCGTCCCTCCGCCCGGCCGCGGCCCTGGCGGCGGACCAGCCCGACCGCCCCCGCGTGGCGGACCTCCGCCGCCGCTGACCCGCGGCCCGCGGGGTCTGTGCCCCCGGACCGGACCCGAGACGGACCTCCCCCACGGTCCGCACCCGGCATCCAAGCCGGACCGGGCCGAACCGGGACCCACCGCCCACGGCCCGCACCCGGCGAGGGGCCAAGGGCGGGGCCGAGACGGTCCCACCACCCTCCAACCTGCACCCGGCATCCGAGCCGGACCGGGCCGAACCGGGACCCACCACCCACGGCCCGCACCCGGCGAGTGCCAAGGGTGGGGCCGGTACGGACCCACCACACCACTCACCACCCGCACCCGGCGAGGGGCCCAGGGCCGAACCGGAACCCACCACCCACGACCCGCAGTCGGCGGACGGCCCCGGGGTGGGGCCGTGCAGGGTCGGCCCCGCAGGGACCGGCGGAAGTACCGGGTGATCCCGCGGTATCGGCGCCCCGCCGGTCCCGAGGAGTCGAGCCCGGAGGGGCCCCGCACCGCCACCCACCGGCGCACCCCGAGCCCGTCCGGCGTTTGAGGACGGACACACCGGCCGCGCCCACGGCACCGGGCACACCGGACGCCGTCACAGCACCGGGCACCCGGACCGCACCGGCCACCCGGACCGCACCGGCCACCCGGACCGCACCGCGCAACCCCGACACCGCGCAACCCCGACAACGCGCCACGCCGACAACGCGCCACCCCCGGAGGGGCTACGCCTTCAGCCCCCGCAACGTCAGCATCAGCAAGCGGTCCGCGAGTTCCGGGTCGTCCGGATCCTGCTCCGCGGCCAGCGCGATCGCGTTCGTCAGCTGCATGAGGTCATCGATCGAGACATCGTCCCGCACGGCCCCGGCAGCCTGCGCGCGCGACAGCAGACGGGCCCCCGCCTCCCGTAGCGGCACGCTGCACTGCGACAGCGCCGAACTCGCGTCGTGCGACGCCGACATGAGCGCTCTCGCGACGCCGCGATACTCACCCGCATGAGTGACGATGGCACGCAGCCACTCCACAAGCGCCCCGCACGGCTGCTCCGCCGAAGCCAGTTCCCTCGACCGCTCCAGCAGCGTCTCGAGCGCCTCCTGGAAGACCGCGTTCATCAGGGCGTGCCGGTTCGGGAAGTGCCGGTACAGCGTCCCGATCCCCACTCCCGCCCGCCGCGCGACGTCCTCGAGCGACGCGTCCGTGCCGTGCTCGGCGAACGCCGCACGCGCCTCGACGAGCAGCCGCTCGTAGTTGCGGCGCGCATCGGCCCGCATCGGCCGTGCCGCGCCGGCTGCCGCGCCGACCGCCGCGCTCGCTCCCGTACCGGCTCCCGTATCGGATGCCGTACCCGCTGCCGCACCAGCCGCCGTACCCGTCGTCATGGCATCCAGCATGCCATCGGTGGTCCGGAGGACTCCTCCGTACGCACGTGGGGCCCGCCGGGCGATACCGGCGGGCCCCACACGCACATGTACGTACCTCAGTACGTCACTGCGTCACTGCGTCTGCGTCACGACGTCAGTCCTTGATCTCGCAGATCACCGCGCCGGACGTCAGCGACGCACCCACCTCCGCGTTGAGCCCCTTGACGGTGCCGGAGCGGTGCGCGTTGAGCGGTTGCTCCATCTTCATCGCTTCGAGGACGACGACGAGGTCGCCCTCGTTGACCTGCTGGCC
>NZ_JBWKDT010000046.1:0-51138 GCF_056435785.1 Streptomyces sp. NPDC043870 | reverse complement strand
ATCCCCACCACCCACTGCGGTAGTCACACTCGTTCCACCCACCAAACCAACCAGCAAACGCCAGAAAAGCACCTAAATCACCGGTATTGGGCCTAAAGGGTGTCCCACAACTGATCTTTGAGTCGGTGCGGGGTGGCTGGTCGATGTGGCTCGATCTTCTATCCGGTCAAGGTGGGGTTGTGCAGGCGGGCGATGCCGGTTATGGCGTGGTGGACGCCGTCACCTTTGAGGCGGCAGTCGCGGAGGATCTTCCAGGTCTCCATGCGGGCGAAGACGTGGTCGACTTTGGCGCGGACCTGTCTGTGGGAGCGGTTGTGCTCCTCCTTCCAGGCGGATAGTTCTTCACCGGCCCGACGGCGGTGGGGCATCACCAGTCCGGTGCCGCGACAGCCGCCATCGGCGATCGTGGTGGTGTCGCCGACGGCGGCTTTGGCGCCGGATTCCTCCCACGCCTTGCAGTGGTTGCCCGGCAGTGGTCGGCCAAGCGCGACGACGAGCCGCGTATCGGCGTCGATGACGACCTGATGGTTGGTCGAGTACCGATAGTTCTTGGACTGCTCGGCGACTTTGTGATCACGGGTTGGGACCAGGGACCCGGGCGGACTGTCTCCCGGTCTGCGGGGCGTTCGTCTCTGCTGCTTCGGGTACGGCGCCGGGGGCGCGGTGTCATCCGGGCCAGGTGCCGGTTAGGCGGCGTACCACGACGGCGCCGCCGCGGTCGGTGGCGGCTTTGACCGCGGCGAAGATCGCCCCCTGCAGTGCTGCCGCCAGGAGGACTTCTTGCCAGGCGCGGTGTTCATCGGTGGCGTCGGGCGCGTCCTGCTCATGGCCGACGATTCTCCAGACCTGTTTGAACAGTGCACCTGCCGCCGCTCCACTGGCCGCCCCGGCCAATACTCCGACCGGCTTGTAAGCGATCTTGGAAGGTTTCACCATTCTCACCTCCTGGCGCGCCGCACCAGCATCACCGTCACCAGGATGCCTGCGCCGCCGGCGAGCAGAGCGATGCGGTTGCGGCGGGCTGCACCGGCAGCTTGGAGAAGGGGCTGGGGGGTGTTGTCGTGCAGGAGATGGGCGGCTTGGGCGGCCTTGTCCTTCGCTTCGGCCGCGGCATGTTCGACCTGCGTCTTGATGTCGCCGACCATCTCCTGGGTTCGCGCCTTGACGTCCGTCTTGTCGGCGAGTGCCTCCAAGGTCTGACCCAGTTCCTCCCGAGTGGCCTGGGCCTCTTCGACCAGTTCCTCGGGCGTGTCGGGAATCGCGTCGTCCTGGGGGGTGCCGGTCATCGGTGACTCATCCTTTCCTTGATCTCAGCGGCATCGGCCTTGACGCCCTCGATGGCTTGCTCGGGCGCCGCGGGCGTGCCTTGAGCGACCTGCTTCTTCCCGGCGGCCGCGAGGACGGCGGCGACAGCCGCCAGAACCGCGGCGGTGATGAGCGCGGACGCCCACACGGGCAGGGCCAGAGCCAGGGCCGCGATCACCGCGGCGACCAGGGCCTGCAGGGCGAGGAATCCGGTCAGGCCCGCGCCGCCGAAAAGGCCGCCGCCGATCCCGAACCTTCTGCCTTTCTGCCGCATCTCGGCCTGCGCCAGCCGCAGCTCCTGCCGGATCAGCCGGGAGAACTGCTCCGATACCTGTTCGACCAGCTCGCCCACTGATTCCTGGCCGTGCCGCACCGGTGGGTGCTCATTGCCGTCCGGCATGGTGTCGCCTCCTCGTGCTGGGGACGTAACCGCGGCTACCCGCGATGGCCGGGCTCACCCTGCAGAGAGCGCCGGGCGTCGACGTCCGCGAGTGGCGCAGCTGCCAGGAAAGGGGGAGTCAGGATTCGCCCATCCCCCTTCGGTCTTCTTCGGTCCACTTGCGAGTGTCGCGCGGTTCGACGTAGGGCTCGTCGTCCGCGGGGTGCCCGGCGATGATCGCTCGTTCACGGGCCATCTCTGCGTCGAATTCCAGCCCGAGGAGGATCGCCAGGTTCGTGATCCACAGCCACACCAGGAAAATGATCACACCGGCCAGAGTTCCGTAGGCCTTGTTGTAGGAGCCGAAGTTCGCCACGTACAGCGCGAATCCAGCCGAAGCGATCATCCAGATCGCCAGTGCCAGGAAGCTGCCCGGAGTGACCCATTTGAAGCCCCGGCCGCGGGCATTGGGGGCTGCCCAGTAGAGAACCGCGATCATGATGATGACCAAGACGAGGAGGACCAGCCACTTCGCGATCGCCCAGACCGTGAGCGCCGTCTGCCCGATGCCCAAAGCCGTCCCGGCCCGCTGGGCCAGGCTGCCGGTGAACACCACGATGAACGCACTGACGCACGCCAACCCCATCAAAACCAGCGTCAGCACCAGCCTGAGCGGTGTCACCTTCCACACCGGACGACCTTCGGGAATGTCGTAGACCGCGTTGGATGCGCGGATGAACGCCGCCACATAGCCCGAGGCAGACCACACCGCCAGCACAAGGCCCACCACCGCGAAAACCGAGCCGGTGCCACTGCTGGACTGCAGCTGCGCAACCGCATCGGTGATGATGCCGCGGGCAGCACCAGGCGTGAGCTTGGTCAGACTGTCGACCATGCTCTTCGTGGTCGACGGCCCTGCAATGCCCAGGACAGAGACGAGAACCAGAATCGCCGGGAACAGCGCCAGCACTCCGTAATAGGTCAGCGCCGCCGCCCGGTCGCCGAGCTCGTCGCCGGTGAACTCCTTCACGGTGCGTTTCAGCACCGCCCACCACGACTTCTTCGGCAGGTCCGAAGGCTCATCGGGGGCAGCGCCAGCACCCCGGGTGCCGGGCCACGGGGGCTCCTCGCTGCCGGCCCTGCCAAGCTCGTTGCGCCGTCCGGAAGCCATACCAGGCGCATGCCCCCACACGCGCGGTGAACTCCCCAACCGGCGCCGATTCCCAGGCAATCCTGCTCGCCCCTGTCTGAGACAGCGGTGCATCACCAAACATGCCTTTAGAGAGAAGTGGGTCGTCAAGCGCGCCCGTCGGTACCTCGCACAGCCACAACCGTGCCATTCGACGGCACTACGGGTGGCCGCCCACCCTGCTTCTCGGCCGCCCCGAGTACACAGCCGGGACCGACGGAGGACGTGTCCATGGGAGGTGCCCGTGCCTCTGAGGCTCGCCCGATCTGATCTCGATCATCCGGCTGGTGGAGGCTCAGCCTGATCCCCGGGAGCTACCAGTGGGATGCCACCGCACCCAATGTCGGGCACGGGGACCTCGCCCCGTGGCTCGGGCCCGACCATCATCGTCGGTGGTTCCCGGCGCGGTGAGGCGGTCCCCGCTACCCGCGGGCCCTCTACGCCAGACCCGCATGCGATCCCTGGCGCCACGTACTCCAAACGCCTGCCGAGACCATGCTGGCGGCGGCGATGGCCCCCAGACGCCGAAGCCCGCCCTCCGCCACCGAACCGTCCGCCGACAGCTGCCAGGCAAGCCTCAGGCTCGCGTTCAGCGATCCGCGAAGGCGTCGTCGGCGCCTCTGCGGATCGCCCGCCGGGGGCGGCCGCGGGCGTCGCGTGGCTGCGGCTTTCCTGGCATCTGGTCTTCTATGCGATCCATGCAAAACAGCAGCAGGGCCACCGCCGGGAGCAGCAGGCACGCGACAACGATCACGATGCGGGGGCTCCTTCCCTGCGGACGACACAAGTCGGCTACCCAGCAGAGCGCCGAGCATTGGCCGACCCGGCGAACCCGCCTGCCGGGGTACTTGCCTCCACGCGGGTCGATCGAGCGCCCGGACGACGGGTTGCACGTAACGACGCGCTGTGGGTTCCAGAGCAATCTCCAGTCCCCCTGGGGCCTACGCACAGCGGGACAGCCGGGCCCAGCATCCTGTCCTGCGAAGGGATTCAGCCGTCTGCCAACCGTGGCATTCGGCCCCGGGATCCGGTATCGCTGCATGGAATACCGCGCTGCGCTGGACGTTTCCGCACTGTCACCCGCGACATCCTAGCCACTGATTGAAAGTGGCACGTTTCCGAAATTCATGCATTGACTGGCACTCGCCGGTTGAGCCAAGCGAAGACGGAAACGCGAAATGAAGAGCAAGACCGAACAGGCTCACAAGGAAAGGAAAGGAAATGCGGAAGACCGCTCGGTGGACTGCGACCGGCGTCGCGCTCACCTTCGCGCTGATGGGCTCAATGGCCGGTACCGCGCACAGTGCCCCGTCCTCGCTGTACGCCCCCTCGGCCCTGGTACTTACCACGACACACGGAGAAAGCGCCGCTGCGGCACCTCAGCGCGCCGTGACTCTCACCTGTACCCCCACCGCGGCCGGCACACATCCTGCCCCCAAGGACGCATGCGCCGCGCTCCGAGAGGCACAAGGGGACTTCAGCCAGCTGGCGCAGATCACGCGAGAAGAGCCGCGCTTCTGCACCAGGCAGTACGACCCCGTCACGGTCACCGCACAAGGCGTGTGGCAGGGCAAGCGCGTGAGCTACGAGCACACCTTCTCGAACGAGTGCATAAAGAATTCCGAAGGCTCGAGCGTCTTCGAATTCTAAGATCCACATGGCACAGCCCAGGGGCAGCGGGCCTGGCCGCAACGGGGCTCAGTTCATTCGGATTGTCGCCTCCTGAGTCCTCTGATTCTGGGGAGCCCCACCGCGTGAGATGAGCGACGGCGTTGAGGCCCGCTGCACCCCGGCCGCGGTCCAGCACTCGGACTGTCCTTGCCATGTTCTGGACACGTATGCAACTACCCATAGTCTGTTCCGCGTTGAGACCTCCGCAACATCCCCTGCGGATTGCGCTTCAGGGTTGCTCGCCTACCTGGACCGGACCCAGCGAGGAGTACCGCACCCCCACGGATGCCGAATGGCAGGAGTTCCTCGGCCACTTCGAACGGCGCAAGGTCGCCGCCGGCCTCTGCGGACGGGCCCTCTCAACCCCCTGCATTCATGAGAACGCCTGCCTGCGATGCCCGAGACCCTGGCCCGACCCGGCTCAACGGGCCCGGATCATCGACATCCGCGACGACATCACCGCCCGCGTCGCAGAGGCCGAGCGAGAGGGCTGGCTCGGCGAGGTCGAAGGGCTCCAGATCACCCTCGCTGGAGCGAACGACAAACTCGCTCAGATCGACCGGCGGGTTTCCGCGAACCGTTGCCCCCCGTTGACCTCCCCCATGCCTACTGCCACGACCGGCCCCCGGAGCGGGCTGTCAGGGCCAGGTAAGAGGGTGCGGCCATGAACATCGTTGGGCAGGGGTGGGTTTGCGGATTCCTGTCCGTCGTCGCGGGTGCCGCTCCTACGCTCCGGCGCATGATGGATCCCGAAGTGCTGGAGCGGATCGCCGCGCGGTGTGCGGAGCTGGAGGGGCTCGAAGAACAGCTGGTCAAGCAGCTGCCGGAGGTACGGGCTGAGCGGGATGAGCCCGCCGTGGCCGAGCGGGTGTGGCAGCGGATGAGTGAGCAGCTCGCCGACGGGTTCGCGGAGGCCGGGTCGCCGGTCGTCCAGGTGGCGGGTCGGGCGGTGCGGCTGGTTCCGGATCGCGCGCCGGGGTTGCCTGAGTCCGCGCTGCCGGCGGAGTACGAGCGCATCCTGACCGCCGTGCGGCAGGCCGACGGCCCGGTCTCCACTCGGCAGATCGCCGAGGTACTGGGCTTGGACACCGGGGTGAGGGGCAAGTTGGAGCCGCCGCGCGGGAAGCTCACGAAGCTGGCCGACCGCGGCTGGCTGCACAAACGACCCGACGGGAAGTTCACCACCCGCGCGTGACCAGGCCGCACACCGGCGGGGCGTAACCGAGGTGCCCCCGGCGGCTGTTGGAATTGTGTGACGAATACCAAAGAGCACGCCGGGGACACCGACCCTGGTCTACCAGTGCCGCCTGCCGCTGTCCACGCGCACCCTGACCTACGTCGCCGACCTGTTGCGCCGCCATCTCAAGGCCATACGCTCCCGGTGGCGGGCATTGCCGCCCGGGAGGATCGCGGTGATCATCCTGGCCGTGCTCCGACACGACCAGCGCCTGGCCGGCATGGCCGACGGCAACGACATCTCCGCCACCACCGTCCGCCGCTGGCGCGACGAGCTGATCGCCCTCCTCGCCGCGAAGGCCCCGCGCCTGGACCGCGCCTGGACCGCGCCCCGAAGAAGATCGCACGGCGCGGCGGAGTCGTCCTGATCGACGGCACCCTCATCCCCACCCAGCGCCGCACCGCCAAAGCGAACCGCCCGAACTACTCCGGCAAGCATCGCCGCCACGGCCTGCACGTGCTTGCCCTGACCGACGAGCGGGGCCATCTGGTGTGGATATCGGCCGCCCTGCCCGGCCGCACCCACGACATCACCGCCGCCCGCCGCGACCATATCCTGGCCCACCTGCGCGCTGCCGGTCTCGGCGCCCTGGCCGACCTGGGCTTTGTCGGCCTGGACGACGACGGGGACGACCCCGTGGTCGTCCCCGGCTTCAAGGCCACCCGCGCCCGCAATCTCGCACCCGCCGAAAGGGAGGCCAACCGCATCCTGGCCGCCGGACGCGCCGCGGTCGAACGCGGCTTCGCCCATCTGAAGAACTGGCGGATCCTCACCAAGCTCCGCACTGACCATGCTCGCGCCACCCACCTGCTTCGCGTGCTGCTCGTACTGACGAACATCGAGGCCACTACAGGCAATTGATCTCTACCGCAGGCAGCCCATGACCAGCACAAGCGCCCGGAACAGCGTCACTGAGCCGGGATCGGCTGGGTGAGGTTCACCGGGTTGCCGTCGGGGTCCTGGATGTGGGCGACGCGCTGTCCCCACGGCATGTCGTTGGGGCCGCCGCGGACCGAGCCGCCCAGCGCCGTCACCCGGCCGAGCATCTCGTCGACGTCGTCGACACCGATGCTGAGCAGGATCCGCGGTGCCGCCCCGGTCCCCGGGTTCGTCTTGGCCACCAGCCCGAGGTCGGTGTCGCCGATGCGCAAGCCGAGGTAGAAGGCCGGGCCTTCCGCAGGTACCCGGAAGATCTCCTCGGCGCCGAACAATTTCGTATAGAAGCCGAGCAGAACGTCCTGGTCGGCAGTGATGATCACTGGCTGGATGGTGGACATGGCACTCCTGTCGAGAACGGTCGTATCGCTGGGTAGACCGTTCGAGGACGGTGAACTCATCGGCAAAACCACCCCGCCGGACGATCTACACCCCAGAGACCAGTACAAGCAGCCCGAAACGGGGTCACACCACCGCTGCTGACCAGCCACTTCAAGATGGCGCAGCCTCATTGAACAGCGTGAGAGCTCTGGAGACGCGTCAACGGAGCGCCCGCGCGGCGCGGTCGGTGGACGGGATCAGGACAGGCCGCGGAACTGGCGAGCCGCCTGCTTCATCCGCTCGGCAGGAGCTGCCCGCAGGGTTCCCAGTCCCGCAGATCCAGCTCCTCGGCAGACCGTGCGGTGAGGCGGGCCATGACCCATAGCTGCACGTCCGGCAGGTTTTCTCGGCTTTGCCCGGTCGCGGCCTCGATGGTCGAGGTGGCCACTGGGGCGAGGATCTGGCCTGCGTACCAGTCGGCGATGCAGACGAGCGTCGTCCGGCGCCCGGCGCGGATCACGGTGGCTCGAGTCTGCAGCGACTCCAGCGTCATCACGCCGGCACGCCCTCCCTAGGCCAGGACGCTCTCCAGCACCAGGCCGCAGAGGACGACCTCGCAGCAAATGACGCGAACACCACCGGCGCGAGACAGATACATACGTCCGATGCACTGTCAGTGGCGGCCCCTAAGCTGGTGGACTGGCTCGTCGACGATGGCATCATCGTGCGCGAGCAGACCGACTGCGTCTTCGGGCCGCCCCTCGGCCACGCCGAGGGCGCGCCGACTCACCCTCCCTGACGCACACGCCGAAGTCCTGCGCCTGGTCGAGCACATCGACAAAGATGTCGCTTCCTGGATCAGCCAAAGCAGCCGCGTCCCAGGGATCCTGTCCACTCGCCCCTGACAGGGCGAAATGCCAAGGAGCGCCACTACTGCCGCTGGCCCAGCTTGCCCGGATGGCGTCGGGAGCAGTTCAAGGCCGTCGTGTTCCGCGCGCCGCCCGGGCAGCCCAGGCGGTCATGACCGCATCCCAGGCCCCTTGCGGAAGGCGTCTACCGCTTCCCGCATCGCTGCTGTCCCACTCCACTCCGGCGACCTGTCCGGCGCGGAGAGTCCGCCGTACGCCAGGGCCATGGCGACGTCGACGAGCCCGTTCGGCTCCCCGTACACCGGAAGCTCCGGACCGCGGACCGTGCCGGGGATCCGCCATCTCCACAATTCTCGGAACGCGACACGCCTGGCCTCTGAACACCATCCTGAGCCGGGGCTCGGCCTCCCGGTGGTCCCTGCGGGCCTCACTCGTGCCGTACCGACCCGCCCGCCCCGGCACCCCCGTACGGGGTGCCGGGGCGGGCGGGTTCATGGGGAGCGTGAGGGTGGCGAGGTCGGGTGGGTGCGACCGGGCGCTTCGGCTGTGCCGGGCCGCACCCATAGTTACAGAGTGCGGGTCAGGCGGTCGGTGAGCAGCCGGGTGAAGCGGGCTGGGTCGGGAAGGTCGCCCCCTTCGGCGAGCAGCGCACTGCCGTATATCAGCTCGGCGATCTCCGCCAGTGCGGGGTTGTCGGCGTTGGCGTCGTGCGCTGTGCGCAGGGCGGTGATCAGCGGGTGTGCGGGGTTGAGTTCCAGGATGCGCTTGACGGTGGGAAGTTGCTGTCCCATCGCCCGGTACATCTTCTCCAGAGTCGGGGTGATGTCGTGGGCGTCCCCCACGATGCATGCCGCCGAGGTGGTCAGTCGCGACGACAGGCGGACCTGCTTGACATGCTCGGACAAGGCGGTGGTCAGCCATGGCAGCAGAGCGGCGTAGTCCTGCTCGCGCTTGGCCTGCTCGGCATCCTGGTCGCCTTCGGCAGGCTCGTCGAGGTCGACCTGGCCCTTGGCGATGGACTGCAGTCGGTGCCCGTCGAAGGCCGGGACCTGGTCGGCCCAGACCTCGTCGACGGGGTCGGTGAGGATCAGGACCTCATAGCCCTTGGCGGAGAAGGCCTCCATGTGGGGGGAGTTCTCCACCATCGCCCGGGTCTCGCCGGTCAGGTAGTAGATCGCCTCCTGGCCCTCCTTCATGCGCTCGACGTACTCGCGCAGGGTGGTGGTTTTCTCCGGGTCGTGCGTGGAGGCGGCCGACACCAGCTCCAGCAGCGCCTCGGTGTTGTCCGTGTCCTCGATCAGGCCTTCCTTCAGCACCCGTCCGAACTGCGCCCAGAGCGTTGCGTAGCGCTCGCCGTCGCCTGCCTGCATGTCCTTGATCGCCCCGAGGACCTTCTTGACCAGGCGCCGGCGTACGCCGCGGATCTGGCGGTTGTGCTGCAGGATCTCGCGGGAGATGTTCAACGACAGGTCGTGGGCGTCGACGACGCCCTTGACGAAGCGCAGATAGTTCGGCATCAGCGCTTCGCAGTCGTCCATGATGAACACGCGCTTGACATACAGTTGCACGCCGCGCTTGGTCTCGCGGGAGAACAGGTCGAACGGCGCCTGGGAGGGGATGAACAGCAGCGCCTCGTACTCGAAGGTGCCTTCGGCGCGCATGTGGACTGTCTCAGCCGGGTCGAGCCAGTCGTGGCTGATCTGCTTGTAGAACTCGTTGTACTCGCCCTGTGTCACCTCGGCGCGCGGTCGGGCCCACAGCGCCTTCATCGAGTTGAGGGTGTCGACGCCGGAGGTGGTGGAGCCGTCGGCGTCGGTACGCTCTTTGGCCATCCGGATAGGCCAGCGGATGAAGTCGGAGTACTGCTTGACGATCTGGCGGATCTTCCACTCGGACAGGTAGTCGGCCAGCCCGTCCTCGCTGTCGGCGGGCTTGAGGTGCAGGGTGACCGAGGTGCCCACGGGGAGGTTGTCGACGGCCTGGATGGTGTAGGCGCCCTCGCCGTCGGACTCCCACTGGGTGCCGGAGTCGGTGCCGGCCCGCCGGGTGCGCAGGGTGACCTTGTCGGCAACCATGAACGCCGAGTAGAAGCCGACGCCGAACTGCCCGATCAGGCTCTCAGCGGTGGCGGCGTCCTTGGACTCCTTGATCTTCTCCAGCAGGCTGGCGGTGCCGGACTTGGCGATCGTGCCGATGAGCTCCACGAGATCGTCCCGGCTCATGCCGATCCCGTTGTCACGGACGGTCAATGTGCGGGCGTCCTTGTCGACCTCCAACGAGATGTGCAGGTCGGTGGTGTCGATCTCGACGAGGCTGGAGTCGGTCAGCGATTCCAGCCGCAGCTTGTCCAGTGCGTCGGAGGCGTTCGAGATCAGCTCGCGCAGGAAGATGTCCTTGTTCGAGTAGATCGAGTGAATCACCAGTCGGAGCAACTGGCGGGTCTCGGCCTGGAATTCCAGCGTCTCGACGCTGCTACCCATGTGGGGCCCTTTCTGTGGGAACGTCATGAACGGGATAGGACTCGGGCCGGGGCGAATCGTTGTCCGCCGTCGGCGTGGTTCAGGGGGAGGACTGCACCCGCATTTGTGACTCTCTGTGATGTGAGTCAGGCATCATCAGTTGCTGTCGCCGTGAGCCGGTCGTGGAGGGCGTCCAGGCATTTGACGAGGTCGGTGTGGTGGGCATCGAGGTAGGGGCGCATGCCGGTCAGGGGGTCGATGAGCTCGGCGGCGTCGGTGGCGCCGAGGGCGGCATACAGGGCCTCCTGGGCTGAGCGCGCTTCGGGCGCGAGGTGGGCGAGCGCGGTGATCTGTCCGGCGAGGCGGCGCAGGTCGGCGGCGTTGGCGCGGGCCCAGGTGGCAGCGGCGCGTTCGGCGGCCCTGGCCTGGCGGGTGGCCGTCACGCGCTGCTCGCCGGTGGTGCCGACGGCGCCGGGGCGGCCGCGCAGGTATCGGCGTTCGGCGGCCTGGCGGCTGGCGACGCCGAGGGGAGAGGCGAGGTCGGCCCAGCTGGCGCCCGCGTCGCGGGCGGTTTCGATCAGGCCGGTCTCCCAGCCGGCGAGCTGCTCGCGCACCTGCCGCAGCAGCATCAGGGAGGCCAGCGCCTGCTCGGGACCGGGGCCGGCGGCGTCGGGTGTCTCCTGCTGGGCATCGCGCAGGGCGTCTCCTATGGCGGCAAGGGCCGCTGCGGCGGCGAGAAAGGACGCCGGGCTGTGGGCGTGAGTGCTGTTCGTGGACGGCTGGTCGGCTGCGGACACGAGCACCTCCCTCGGATTGTCATCGCCCCGACGACATCATGTTTGTCATCCATTGGATGACATGTTACAACGGTGTCAGTGAAGCGCATTGGCAGCGACTGCCTGAACCTGCTGGAGGTGTTTTCACGATGTTGATGCGCACCGACCCCTTCCGTGAGCTGGACCGGCTGGCGCAGCAGCTGATGGGCCCGGGCACCTGGTCCCGCCCGTCGGCGATGCCGATGGACGCCTACCGCGAGGGCGCCGAGTACGTGGTGGCCTTCGACCTCCCCGGCGTCACCGCGGACGCGATCGACATCGACGTCGAGCGGAACATGCTCACCGTCAAGGCCGAGCGCCGGCCGGTGGCGAAGGCCGACGACGTGCAGATGGAACTGTCCGAGCGGCCGCTGGGCGTCTTCTCCCGCCAGATCGTGCTCGCCGATACCCTCGACACCGAGCACATCAAGGCCGACTACGACGCAGGCGTGCTCACCCTGCGCATCCCGATCGCCGAGCGCGCCAAGCCCCGCAAGATCTCCATCGGCGTCGGCTCCGACCGCAAGGAGATCTCCGGCTGACACCGGCCGGACCGGTGCGGAGGACGGGCACCTGACCTCCCCCTCCCCCGCCCTCCGCACCCCGTGGACAGTCCGAAGAGGAAGGGGCGGCCGAGATGACCCTGCGACGCGAAGCGTTCCTCGACCGCGTGACTGAGCGCGGTGAGTACGACACTCCGGAGGAAGCCGAGCGTGCGGCCCGCGTGGTGCTCGCTCTGCTCGGCGCGCACCTGGTCGGCGAGGTCCGTGCCCAGCTCGCGGCACGCCTGCCGGAGGGCTTCGCTCTAATCCTGCTCAACCCACTGCAGAGCGCCGAGCCGCTGCCCCCAGAGCGGTTCGTCTGCGCGACCGCCGCCTGGATCGAGGGCGCCACCGAGCAGACCGCGACCTGGGACGTCAGCGCCGTGCTGTCCACCGTCGCCGACACGGCAGGCGAGGACCTGATGGGACAGATCCTGCTCCAGCTCCCCGCCGGCTACGACCTCCTCTTCGGCCGCCCCCAGCCCACCTGACCAAGACCGGGTGTGCCGCGCCCGGCCCCCATGGCTCCATGAAAGGCATACACCGCAGTGATCTCCGACGCGCGCGTACCGCTTGATCACCAGCAGTCGTACGGGACGGCGTACGAGCAGATGCTGGAGAAGGTCCGCCACGAGGGCGCCTACCCCACCCGCGAGAAGTCCGACGAAGCCGTCCGTCAGGTCCTGGCGGGACTGGGGCGTCAGCTGACCGGCGACGAACGTGTGGATCTCGCCGCCTGCCTGCCCCTGGAGGCCGCACGCGTGCTGACCGCGCAGATCCCCGAGACCCAGCCGCTGACCGGCTGTGCCTTCGTCAAGGACCTCGCCGCCCGCACCGGCGCCTCCCTGGCCACCACCCGCTGGGACACCGGCTCCGTCTTCGCGGCCGTCGCCACCCACGCAGGCCCCGACCTGATCACCCGCATCCTCCGCCAGCTCCCCACGGGCTACGCCCTGCTGTTCGGTCAAGCCGAACTCACCCCCGCCGCGTAGACGACGAGATGCGTGCTCGGGACGGACAGCGACGACCGCGGCGTCGCTGTCGTCCTGTGGCTTCGTTCATCTCTAGGAACAGCGTTTGTCGATGGGTTGCGGAGGCAGTTGGTGATCAACCGGCTCGGGACTGTCGACGAGAGATGACGGCACGTGTCCGGTCCCAGGAGGGCTGGTCATCTTACAGACCTGGCGATCGGTAGGTTGTGCCGTCGAACATTGAGTCGCCCGTTCAAAGGGGGGCGGGATGGAAGACCCAGAGATCACGATCAAGCTCACCCGTGACGAAGCGACGATCCTGTCGGACTGGTTGGAGCGGTTGCAGATGACCGACCTCAGCAACACAGTCGACGATCCAGCGGCCTGGGCACCGATCCATAGGATCGCCGGCCAGTTGGACAGGATGCTTCCCGCCTTGCTCTTCCCTGACTACGACGAGCGGTTGGAGGAGGCACGACGTCGCCTGCGTCCCATCGATGACGGCAGCCCCGAAGCCTGAGCCGATCGAACCTCGAGACAGGGAAGTGGCCCACTTCATGGTGGGCCTGCCCTTGCCTGGCCCCTCGGCCATCCGCTGGACCACGAGCGAAAGCGACGTCCGGTCCGCATGGCGCGGCCTGGTCCCGGCCCGGCAGGAACACCTCCGCGCCCGCATCTGACCCCCGTACGCGCGACGGCCCCGAACCAAGATGTGGTCGATGCTGTTGGTTAATCCGGGGCCGGGCGTGACGTCGGCCTTCAAGACCCGGTTGTGGTCCTGAAGGCCGACGTTGTCGTATGGGGTGGGTGCGGATGTCGATGCAGCCGAAGGGGTCTGGGGAGATCCCGGCGGAGACGGTGCGGGTGGCGCGGGCTGCGTTCCCGAAAGGGAGCCTGGCGATCCGGGTCCGTGATGAGCTGGGGCCGTTGTTCACGGACGAGGAGTTCGCGGACCTGTTCCCGTCACGAGGGCGGCCCGCCTGGTCACCGGGGTGTCTGGCGTTGGTGCTGGTGTTGCAGTTCGTCGAGGGGCTGACCGACCGGCAGGCCGCGGAGGCGGTCCGGGCACGGATCGATTTCAAGTACGCCCTCGGGCTCAGGCTGGACGATCCGGGCTTCGACTTCTCCGTCCTCTCGGAGTTCAGGGGCCGGCTGCTTCAGGCGGACGCTGGAAGGCGGTTGCTGGACGGCATCCTTGCCGCGGCACGGGACAAGGGGCTGCTCACCGGCAGGGGCAAGGCCAGGACCGACTCCACGCATGTGCTGTCTGCGGCGCGGGAGCTGTCCTGGCTGGAGATGGTCTCCGAGACGATGCGCGCGGCCCTGAACGCGCTCGCCGTCACCGCTCCCGACTGGCTGGTCGAGGTCGCTGAGCCGGACTGGTTCAGGCACTACGCCACCCGCGCCGAGGACTCACGGTTCCCCAAGGCTCCGGTGAAGCGGGACGAGGTCGGCCGGCGGATCGGAACCGACGGGATGCGGTTGCTTGAGGCCGTGACCTCGCCCGGTGCGCCTGCCGGGCTGCGGGCGGTGCCGGAGGCAGAGGTCTTGCGGCGGGTGTGGGTGCAGCACTTCCACCTGGTCGAAGGCGAGGTTCGGCGGCGGGACCCAAAAGACCGTCCGCCGGGTGTGATGCGCCTGGTCAGCCCCTATGACGTCGAGGCACGCGGCAGCGTGAAGCTCGACACCTTCTGGGACGGATACAAAGTCCACCTCACCGAGACCTGCGGGGCGAGCACACCGGACCTGATCACGAACGTCGTCACCACGGATGCCACGGTCAGCGACTTCGACCTGGTCCCGGCTGTCCACGCGGCTCTCGCCGAGCGTCGGCTGCTTCCTGATGAGCACCTGGTCGACACCGGTTACGTCACCGCCCGCCATGTCGTGGCCGCCCGGCGCGACCACGACGTGGAGCTGGTGGGGCCGATGATGCCCGCCCGTGGATGGCAGAACCAGGCCGGAGCGTCCGGGACCGGCTTTCCCGTCGGCGCGTTCAGCATCGACTGGGACCGCCGGACGGTGACCTGCCCCGGCGGGAAGAACAGCACCCGCTGGGCGAGGGAACCCGTTCGGGACATGGTCGAGATCCGGGTGCAGTTCTCGAAGACCGACTGCGGATCTTGCCAGGTCAAGGATTCCTGCACCCGCGGACCGCGCCGCAAGCTGACGTTCCAGGACCGGGACATCTATGAGGTCCTGCACCAGCGTCGGGCCGAGCAGGAGACCGACGCGTGGAAAGTGCGCTACAAGCTGCGCGCCGGAGTCGAAGGTGCCATCTCCCAGGCCGTGAATCGCTGCGGACTGCGCAGATCCCGCTATCGCGGGCTGGGAAAGACCGCCCTCCAGCACCAGCTCACCGGAGCGGCGATCAACCTCGCCCACATCGACGCCCACCTCACTGGCACCCGACGAGCCCGCACCCGTACCAGCCACTTCGCAGCACTTCGCCCCGCCGATCTGACAACCAGCAGGGCGAAGTAGACGGCCCCGGATTAACCAACAGCATCAGATGTGGTCTGGTTCGGGGCCGTCGCGCGTACGGACAGACTGGGCACCGGGCCCGGGGAATCAGCTGGCGTCAGGGCGCCGGCCGACGAGCTGGGTGAGCAGCTCGATGATCTGGGCTTGGTTGCGGTCGATCTTCTTGTCGAGGGCTTCGACCTTCTGGTCCAGGTTGCCGATCTGGAGGCACACCGCGGTGAGGTCGGACTTGATGATCCCGAACTCGCGGTCGTGCTTCTCCGCGACCTCTTCGAAACGCCGGGGCAGGGCAGCGAGCTCGCTGTGGGCGATGGGGTCCTCGGGCACGCGGGTACTCCTGCCAGATCACAAGAACCGCAGATAAGAGGACTCCACGATATCGCGCCCGCACCCCACGCCGTCTTCGTTCCACGTGGCCGCAGGCTGGACGAAGACGGCGAGCCCTTACGCCGTTCTCCTCAGCTCGACAGTGGCCTCCATCGGCGCTGCTCCGGCCCACTCGGCTCGGGCCCGACGCAGCGCGGCGAGGTGAGGGGGCGTCGGCTGGCGGCGGCGTTCGGCACGGGCGTCCTACAACCCCCGCTACGCACTGCGCGGTTTCCTGGCTGCGGCCTTCTTCGCCATCGTCTTCTTGGCGGCCGTCTTCTTCCCGGTGGTCTTCTTGGCCACGGTCTTCTTCTTCAGCATCTCGTGGACGGACGCCGACTCGCCGCGGCGCTCCTTCGCCTGCTCGACCGAGGCGTTGAGAGCGGCCATGAGGTCGACGACCTGGCCGGCCGGCTCTTCTCGCTCCGGTAGTTCTGGGGGTGCGTATCCTTCGCTCTTGGCTGCGATCACGGCTTCCAGTGACTCGCGGTATTCGTCGTGCAGGTCGGGCATGCCGTCGCTGCTCATCGTGTCCATGAGCGCGAGTGCGCCCCCGAGCTCCTGCTCGTCCAGCTCGGTCGCCTGCGGCGCCAGCTCGGCCGGGTCCCGGATCTCGTCGGGCCAGCGCATCATGTGGATCAAAATCGCGTCCTCGACGACGCGGAGCAGGCCGAGCCGCTCCGGGCCGTGGAAGGCCATCTTCGCCACGGCCACCTTCGAGGTCCGCTCCAAGGCCTTGCGCAGCAGCACGTACGGCTTGACCGCGATGGGTCCGTCGGCCCTGCAGGTAGTAGCCGTCGCCCACGCTGATCGGGTCGATGCTCTCGGCCGGTACGAAGGCCTCGATGTCGATCGCTTTCGCGGTCGGCAGCGGGATCGCCTCCAGCTCCTGTTCCTGGCCCTGGCCCTGGCCTTGCAGGCAACCCAGGTTGTGCCGAGAGGTAGGCAGGGGCCAGCTCTCACGCAGGGAAGGCCTGGCTCTACTGCGCCTGCTGCCCAGTCACCTCCCTACCCGTGGGAGGGAGGCTTGTCGTAGACGCCAGCCCGTCCTGAGCTGGACCGGTAAGACTCGACCGGCAAGGGCTGCACGGCCTGCGCCGACAGCAATATGTGCCATGGCTGCGCAGGGCTGCTGCAGGAAGTTGTGCCCGGGCAGGTCCTGCTCGCACAGCATCCGCCCTGCCTGCTCTGCAAGACAGGCATACCCATACCCCTGCCTCCGTGACGCCCTTGTCGGGTCCGCACTGCGGCGCAAGTTGCTCCAGGCTGAAGCGGCAGGGCTACCGCAGTCTTCCTGGACATGGGTAGGCCACCCGCACCTGCGGGATACGGCGGGAAGGCGTTACGAAGGTACCTCTCGTCCAGGGGTTGGCTTTGCAAGGCCAGGCAGGGGAGGGGCGGTTGCGAGAGTGAGCAGTTGTGCCGAAAGCGGCGTACTGAAGGTGGAGGGGAACCGCCCCCCACGAAGCCTTTCCGTACCGGAGGTACCTCACCCGTGATCACCAGAGCAGCGCCACCGCGGGTTGACGGCCGTGAGGCGGACGATGCGCAGGGTTGGCAGTTCAACTCGTCTCTCGTGCTGACAATGTTGCTGCTTCTGGTGGTTGGGCTGCAGGGTCCGATCCGCGGAGCGTTGTCCGCGCCGGTGATGCAGAGCTGGATGACCGTGTTCGTCGCGGTGGTCGTCCAGGCCCTGCCCTTCCTCGTGCTCGGCGTGCTGCTGTCGGCGATCATCGCGGTGTTCGTCCCGCCATCGTTTTTCGCCCGCGCGCTGCCGAGGCAGCCCGCCTTGGCGGTGCCGGTGGCCGGGACGGCCGGGGCGGTCCTGCCCGGCTGCGAGTGCGCCTCCGTGCCGGTGGCCGGTGCGCTGGTACGCAGGGGCGTCACCCCCGCTGCGGCGTTGGCGTTCCTGCTGTCCGCCCCGGCGATCAACCCGATCGTGCTGACCGCCACCGCCGTCGCATTTCCCGGCAACTCGCGCATGGTCCTCGCCCGGTTCGTGGCGAGTCTGCTCGTGGCGTGCGCGATGGGCTGGTTGTGGCAACGGCTGGGCCGCACCGACTGGCTGCGCCCACCAGCCCATCCGTCGTTCGACGGCCTCAGCAAGGGGCCGGCGTTCTGGGGATCCGTACGGCACGACGTGATGCACGCAGGCGGCTTCCTCGTCGTCGGCGCGATGGCCGCGGCCACGCTCAAGACCGTGGTACCGGCCGGCTGGCTGCACACCGCGGCCAACAACCCTCTGGTCTCGATCCTCGCCCTGGCGGTGCTTGCGGTGGTGTTGTCGATCTGCTCCGAGGCCGACGCGTTCGTAGCCGCGTCCCTGTCCCAGTTCTCGCTCACCGCCCGGCTGGCATTCCTCGTCGTCGGACCGATGATCGACCTGAAACTGTTCGCCATGCAGGCCGCCACGTTCGGCCGCGGGTTCGCGCTGCGGTTCGCCCCCGCCACCTTCACCCTGGCCGTCCTGGTGTCGGCCCTGGTCGGGGCGGTGCTGCTGTGAACCGGCAGGCGCAAGCAGCCGTGCTGTTCCTCGTCGGCGGGGCGGTGCTGCGCGCCGGCCTCACCGACCTCTACCTGCGCTACGTCAAGGCCGGGCTGCGCCCGTTGCTGCTCGTGGCCGGCATCGTCCTGATCGTCACCGCCGTGGCCACCGTCTGGTACGAACTGCGACGGCCACGCGCGGCCCAGGAGGACCAGCCCGAGCGTGAACCAGACGACCAAGGCAACCATACCCACCGCGAACCACGGATCTCCTGGCTCCTCCTCCTGCCCCTGTTCGCCCTCATCCTGGTCGCCCCACCCGCACTGGGCTCCTACAGCGCCATGCATACCGGCACGGCCCTGCAAGAACCCCCGGGCTTCCCCACCCTCCCCGCCGACGACCCGCTCCCGCTCGACGTCGTCGACTACGCCGGCCGCGCCGCCTACGACCACGGACGCTCCCTCGGCAACCGCCGGATCAAGGTCACCGGCTTCATCGCCCTCGACGGCGGCGGCGCGCCGTACCTCACCCGCATGGTCCTCAACTGCTGCGCCGCCGACGCTCAACCCGTCAAGATCGGCCTGTCCGGGCGGATTCCGCCCATCTTGCAGCCCGACTCGTGGTTCGAGGTCACCGGCACCTACACCGGCAAGCGGACCAAAGACCCCCTCAACGGCGGCGTCATCCCGTTCATCAACGTCATCCAGGCCAGGCCGGTCCCCGCCCCGCACAACGAGTATGGAGACTGAAGAGGGCGAGTGCGCCATCGGCCCGGGGAGCCGCCAATGAGTGCGCCAAGTCGAACTTCCGGGGAGGCGTGCTATTGGCGGCTGCTGCACTGGATGGTCAGGTCCAGATCTTCGGAGAGGCGGCAAGCGGAGGGAGGGTCCACGGCTTCCTGTTACGGTGGCCGACCGTCAGGGACGCGTATCCGCTGCCGGGCGCGCCGAGCCTCGCACGAGTGAAGCGGTGAACCCGTGCCGAGGCGCGGTGAGTACCTGCTGCGCCGGTCCCTGCTCGATGAGCTCGCCGGCGTCCAGCACGGCGATCCGGGCGGCAGCCCCTGCGGTGTCGAGATCGTGGGTGATCAGGACCAGGGCCAGTTCGGGTCGGTCGCGCAGCAGGGCGGCGAGCGTGTCCAGGAGGCCGCGCCGGGTGACCGTGTCGAGGCCGGAGGTGATCTCGTCGCAGATCAGCACCCGCGGCCGGGCGAGCAGGGCCCGGGCGAGCGCGGTCCGCTGCAGTTCGCCGCCGGACAGCTGACCTGGCCTGCGGCGTACCAGCTCTTCCGTGAGACCGAGGCCGGTCAGGGTGTTCAGGGCTTCGGCGAGAGCCTCTCGCGGGTCCGCTCCGCGCAGGCGCACCGCCGTGCGTGCCACCTGGTCGACAACCGGCCGGTATTCGTCGAACGCGGCCCTCGCGTCCTGGAAGACGTACTGGACCGCGGCCAGTTGTTCACGGGTCCGGGCGCGCAAGCTGGGCGGGAGCGGGGTGCCGTCGAGCAGGACCTCGCCTTCGTAGTCCCGGTGGAGTCCGGCGAGGCAGCGGGCGAGCGTGGTCTTGCCGCTGCCGGAGCGGCCGACGACGGCCACGCACTCGCCCGCGCGGACGGTGAGTTCGGGGATACGCGCCACTTCCCTGGTACTACGGGGGCCGTCGCGGTGCCGCGCAGTGAGACCACGCACTTGGAGTGCCGCGTGTCCCTCACACACGGGTGGACGCCCACCCATGTCCCCTTCCGCTGCCAGGAGTTCGACGGTCCAGGGATGCCGCGGAGCGAGCCACAGCTGCTCCGCGGGAGCTGCCTCCACCACTCGGCCGCCACGCATGACCAGAACCTCGTCGGCCAGCGCCCGGACGACGTCCAGGTCATGGCTCAGCAGGACCACCGCGATGCCCTGCCGGGCGATCGCCGCCAGCTGGTCGACAATGCGCCGCTTCGTCACCACGTCCTGCCCCGTCGTCGGCTCGTCCGCGACCACGGCCCTCGCACCCAGCAGCAGAGCCTGTGCCAGGACGAGGCGCTGCTGCTGGCCGCCCGAGAGCTGGTGCGGATAGCGGCGTAGCAGGGACTCTCCCTCCGGGAGCTGCGCGAGCGCCAGGGCCTGCTGGATGCGCGCTCGAGCCGCTGCCCGGCGCTCGGGCCTGGGCAGCGTCCGCGCCTGGTCGCGAGCGATGTCCCGCAGCAGTAGGCCGACCCGGCGTGCCGGGTTGAGGACGGCGCCGGGGTGTTGGGGTACGTACCCGACGAGGCCGTCGGATGGCCGTACGTCGCCTGTCACCCGGGCATCCGCCGGGTACTCGCCGAGCAGCGCGAGGCCCGTGGTCGTCTTGCCGCTGCCGGACGCGCCGACGAGCGCGGTGACCTTCCCGGGCCGGACCTGAAAGCTGACCCCGTCGACGATCGCCCGGCCGTCGATCTCGATTCGAAGGTCCTCGACCTCAGCGACCGCGTTCACGCTCGTTTCCTCTCTTCCGGTGCGGCTTTTCCAGTGCGGCGTCGAAGAGCAGGTTGCTCCCCATGGTCAGGGCGACGATCAGCAGCGTCGGCACCACCACGGCCCAGGGCTGCACGAACAGCCCCGTACGGTTGCGGTCCACCATCACCGCCCAGTCGGAGGCGTCCGGCGCGACACCGACGCCGAGGAAAGCCGCGGTGGCCACGAGGTAGAGGACGCCTGTCAGCCGTACGCCCGCGTCGGCGGCGAGTGTGCGCGCGATCGACCTGCCGACATAGCCGACGGCCAAGCGCCACCACGTCTCCCCCTGCAGGCGCAGCGCCTCGACGGCTGGTCGTGAGGCCGCCTCGACCGCGGCCGCGCGGACGATCCGCCCGGCGTCCGGGATGTTGACCAGGGCCACCAGCAGTGACAGGCCCACTGCCCCCGGCGAGAAGACGGAAGCCACCAGCAGGATCAGCAGCAGCGACGGCACGGCGAGCAGCACGTCCAAGGGCCGCATCAGCAGCTCTTCGAGCCATGTCCGGTGTGTGAGCGCGCTGGTGAGCCCGAGCGGAAGGGCCACCAGGTAGGCCAGAGCCGTCGCGGCGAGGGCGACGAGGACCACGGACCGCCCACCGAGCAGTATCTGCTGCCACACATCCCGGCCGACGAAGTCGGTGCCGAGCCGGTGTCCACCACCGAGCGTGAAGGAGGGCGCTCGTGGCCCGGACTCGCCCGCGAAGAGCGGCCCGAGCAGCGCGATGGCGAGCGGTACGGCAACGATCACCAGCCCGAGCACGAAGCGTCCCGGCCGGACGCCGGCATGCCTTTTCATGCCGCCACCCCCGCCCGGGGCGCGAAGCGGTGGGCAACCAGGTCGGCGCCCAGATTGAGGACGACAGCGGTCAGCCCGAAGACGACCGCGAGGCCCTGCACCACAGGAACGTCCCGTTCCGCGACAGCGTGCATCAGCACCGTTCCCAGCCCGGGGATCACATACAGCGTCTCCACGACGATGACCCCGCACAACAACCAGTCCACCGTGCGCGCGAGCTGCTGGGCGGCAGGCGCGATCGCGTTGGGGAGCGCGTGCGCGTAACGGATGCGGACGCCGGAGATGCCGTAGCGGCGGGCCTGGGCGACATACGGCGAGGCCAGCGCATCGATCATGCCCGCCCGTACCAGGCGCGCCAGCGAACACACCGGCCGTGACAGCAGGACGAGAACGGGGATCACCAGCGCCGCAGGGTGGGCGAGCAGGTCGGTGCCGTAGCCGACGGCGGTCGGCGGCAGCCAGCCGAGGCGCAGGGCGAACACGGTGACCAGCAGCACGCCGAAGGCGAACTCCGGGACCGCGTACACGCCGAGCGTCACCGAACTGACGAGCCGGTCCACGAGCCGGCCCTCGTGCCGGGCAGCAAGCACACCGAGGCCGACTCCCACCGGCACCAGCAGCACCACCGTGAGCACGGCGAGCAGCACGGTCGGCCCGAAGCCGTCCGCGATGTACGTACTGACGGGTCGCCCCGAGGCCAGGGAGGTGCCGAAGTCGCCGTGCAGCAGCCCGGCCGCCCAGTCCGCCAGGCGTTCGTGGGCGGGCCGGTCCAGGTGCAGCGCCTCGCGGATGGCCGCGATCCGCTCAGGGTCGGGCTGGTCGCCGGCGAGTGCCACGGCGGCGTCGCCCGGCAGAGCCTCGGTGAGGGCGAAGACGAGCAGCACGACGGCTGCCGTCTGCGCCCCACCGAGCAGCAGCCGCCGGGCGACCCAGGACCGGAGTCCGATCACGCCAGCCAGACCTTGTCGAAGCGGGCCCAGTCGAGGGAGTTGGCGGGGGCCTTCTGCTCGACGCCCCGGACGCCCCGGGCGGTGCCGAGGATCCAGTCGGCGAAGCCCCAGATCAGGAAGCCGCCCTCGGTGTGCAGGCGGCGCTGCATGCGCTCGTAGACCGCGCCGCGGTCCTTCTTGTCCTTGGTGGACTGTGCCTGCTGGTACAGGGCGTCGAAGTCCTTGTGCCGCCAGTGGGTCGCGTTGGTGGTCGAATCGGTGAGCAGGCGCTGGGAGATGTGGGACTCGATGGGCATGGCGCCTGAGCGGTAGGAGGCCAGGGTCCCGGAGTCGAGGATGTCCTTCCAGTAGCTGTCCTTGCTGCCCATCTTGATCTCGATGGTCACTCCGGCCTTGGCAGCCTGGTCACGGAAGATCGCCGCTGCCTCGGTGAATCCGGCGGCGACGGGGGAGGTGTCGAGGGTGACCTTGAGCTTCTCGGCGCCGGCCTCCTTCAGCAGCTTGCGGGCCCGGTCGAGGTCCTGGACGCGCTGCGGCAGGCTGCCGGCGTAGTACTCGTAGCCCTTGCCGAAAAGGTCGTTGCCGATCTCGCCGGCGCCGGACAGGGCTCCGTCGACCAGTTCCTTGCGGTCAGCGATCAGGAAGAACGCCTCGCGGACCCTCTTGTCGTCGAACGGCGGCCGGTCGGTCTTCATGACGAAGCCCTGCATGGCGCTGTTACGCAGCCGGACGATCCGGATCTGCCCCTTGTTCTCGTGGGCGCGGGCGGTGGCGGGGTTGAGCTCATGGGCGTACTCGACCTGTCCGCCGAGCAGGGCGTTGGTGCGTGCCGATTCCTCGTTGGCGACGACGAACTCCAGCTCGTCGAGGTAGGGGGCGCCGTCCCAGTAGGAGGCGTTGCGCTTGAAGACGGCGGACTTGCCGGGCGCGAAGGACACGAAGCGGAACGGGCCGCTGCCGATCGGCTTCTTGTCGAAGTCCTGAGCGCCGTCGGGCACGATGTATGCGCCGAACGCGGCAAGTACGTTGGGGAATTCGGCGGTCGGGCGCTTGAGGACGAACTCGATGGTCCGCTCGTCCAGGGCTCTACTCGCCTTCAGGTCGATGGGTTCCAGTGATGCCTTGGCCCGGAACGCCTTCGCCGGGTCGGCGATGCGGCGGTAGCTGTAGAGGACGTCCTGGGCGGTTACTGGCTTGCCGTCGTGGAAGGCGGCCTTGCGCAGGGTGACCTTCCAGCGGTCCAGGCCGGCGTTGGGTTCCCAGGCCGAGGCGAGCCGGGGCTGTGCGGACAGGTCGGCTCCGTAGTCGGCGAGCTTGTCGAAGAGGGCCTTGGCGCGGGCGGCGTCGGCGAAGAGGTTGCTCAGGTGCGGGTCGAGGGTCTCGCTGGCACCGCCGCCTGCGAAGGCGGCGCGCAGCCGTCCGCCGCGCTTGGGCTTGCCCTCTGCCTTGGCGGGGTCGGCGGCGGTGCCGGAGCCGGCGCAGCCGGTGAGGGCGAGCGCGCCGAGTCCGGCCACGCCTCCGGCTGCGGCGAGGAAGCCCCGGCGGTGCAGGCCGGGAAAGCGGGAGTCGTTGACGGGGACGTCGTTCATGAGGGTGTCCTTGCTGTGCGAGCGGATATCGGCGTGGGGGGCGACGGTGTGTGGGGTTTCAGCGGGCGCTGGTGAGGCGGGCGACGAGATGGAGCCGGTCGGCATCGGCCGTGGCGGCGGGCAGGTCGCCCTCGCGCCACGGCGGATCGGTGCGCGGACCGGGCCGGTCGTACAGGGCGAGCACCTCGAAGCCGTGAGAGGCGAAGATGTGACGCAGTTCCTGGGGGAAGAGCAGTCGCCAGGCGGAGCGCTGCTCGACCGGCGCAGATCCGTCGTCGGCGCTCCACACCCGCGTGCGGCGCAGCAGTTGCGCGGCCCGGTCCACGTGCAGGGTGGTGGTGGACCGGTAGGCGGTGCCCTGCCAGGTGAAGCCGTTGACGGACGGACAGTCGAGGAGTTCCGTCCGGCCGAGGAAGAAGGCCCCGTTGCGCATCTCCGCGACGAGTAGCCCGCCGGGTGCCAGAGAACGGCGGCACGAGGTCAGGAAGCCGTCGAGTTCGTCGTTGGTGTGGCAGTACAGCAGGGCGCTGTCCAGGCACACGACGGCGTCGAAGGACCGTTCGCCCAAGTCGAATGAGCGCAGGTCGGATCGGAAGTAGTCCGGTCCTGGGTGGTGGGTGCGGGCGTACTGCAGCATCGCCTCGGACAGGTCGGCGCCGGTGACCGTACGGCCCGCGCTGTGGAGATACGCGGCGTCGCGGCCCGTACCGCATCCGATGTCCAGGACCCGTGGACCGGCCCCGTACCGGCGCAGACAGTCCTCGGCCCAGCGCCCGGCCAGCCGTGTCTCGTCGGGGAAGCGAGCCTCGTACAAGGCCGGGTTGTCGGTCAGCAGGTTTGCGTTGCTCATGTGTGTCTCCTCACGCCGGCACCGGTACGGCCGCCATGGGAGCGGGAAGGACGCGGAGGCGGTGCAGCCATGCGACGCCTGCAGCCGAGGCGAGTCCGAAGATCAGGCAGCACGCCCATGGCAGCCACTGCGCCGCCGCGCGTTCACCGGCGTCCATAGCCCAGCCGACGACCGTGTTGCCCACGGCCGCGGCGATGCCCGAGACCACGTAGAACAGCCCGAAGTAGGTGCCGGTGAGCTCCGGGCGGCCGAAGCGGGGGATCAGCTCCATCACGAACGGCTGGGCGATCATGACGCCCAGGTAGAGCAGCACCGCACCGGCCAGGACGGGCAGCGCGCGGAGCGCCGCGCCTGCGGCATCGCCGTGCGCCGTCCCGGCGTCCGCCACCACCATGGGTGGTACGAAGGCGAGTCCCATCAGCGCCAGACCGGCGCTGATCCATCGCGCCCGGCTGCCCCGCTCCTTCAGCGCCCGAGTGATGCGCAGCTGCAGCCAGAGGTTCGTGAGGGTGCCGGTGAGGAAGACCATGCCGGCCGCGCCGTCCCAGCCGGTGGCCTGGCGCGCCCCTTCCGGTAGCAGCAGATACAGCTGGTTCTCCATGGTGAACATGCCGACCATGGCCAGGGCGAACGCCACGAACCCGCGATTGCCGACCACCTCTCGCCAGTCCGCAAGGACGCTGTTCGTGGACGGTGTGACCTCGCGTGCCGGAAGCACAATGGCCTGAGCGACCGTGAGCACCGCGAAGATCCCGGCCGCGGTGAGCGCGGAGGCGCGGAAGTCGACCAACAGCAGTGCGCTGCCGAGCAGCGGCCCTATCAGGGCGCCGGTGGTCGCGCAGACGTTGAACAGGGCGAACGCCTCGGCCTTGCGCTCCCCGGCCTCCAGGGCGAGATACGCGCGCACGGCCGGGTTGAACAGCGCCCCGGCCAGTCCGCTGAGTACGGAGGCGGCCAGCAGCACCGGCAACCCGTCGCCGAGAGCGAAGAGCCCGAAGCCGACGGTGCGCAGCGCGCAGCCGGCGATGATGACTCCGCGCGCTCCCAGCCGGTCCGATGCCGATCCGCCGATGAGGAACAGGCCCTGCTGGCTGAGGTTGCGTACGCCGAGCACGATGCCGACGACAGTGGCCGAAAGCCCGAGATCCTCGCTCAGATACACGGCGAGGTACGGGATGAGCAGGTAGAAGCCGGTGTTGACGCCGAGCTGGTTGACCAGGAGGAGCCGTATCGCGAGGGGGAAGCCGCGTATCTCGTGCCACGTCTTCACCTGCGGTCCTCCTTGGTGCGCGGGCGGACACCCAGGCCGGGGTAGCGGCTCGTCCGTATGGTGCCGTCGGCGCCGCCGATGCCGGTCCAGGGGTCGTCGGCGAGCAGCAGATGCCCGTCGAGGTCGATCCACCGGGCGCGATCGGCTAGGTGCACGGCGGGGGCGATGCCGAGCGTGCTGGCGGTCAGGCAGCCGAGCATCAGCTCGGTGCCGGTGCCGTCGATCAGTTCGGCGATCCGCAGTGCTGCGCTGACGCCGCCGCACTTGGCGAGCTTGACGTTGATGCCCTGGACGCGTCCGGCGAGGCGGCGGGCGTCCTCGTGGCCGACCGCGTCCTCGTCGGCGATGAGCGGCAGCGGCGAGCGGTCGGCGAGTCTTGCCAGCGTCTCGGGGTCGCCGGGTGCGATCGGCTGCTCCACGGCTTCGATGCCCAGCTCCGCGAGGCGGGGCAGCAGCCTCTGGGTCGTGCTGACCGTCCAGGCTCCGTTGGGGTCCAGGAGCAGCCGCGCGTGGGGAGCGGCGGCGCGTACCGCCCTTACGCGCTCCAGGTCGTCGGCGGGGTCCGGGGAACCGGCCTTGATCTTGATGACCGAGAAGCCGTCACGCACCAGGCGGGCGGCCTGGGCTTCGGCCCGGCTCGGCGACGTGATGCCGATGGTGCGGGCGGTCGCGGCGGACGGCGCGACGGAGGCGCCGAGCAGGGCGTGGACCGGGATGCCCGCCTGCTTGCCCAGGAGATCGAGCAGAGCGGACTCGACGGCCGCGGTCACGGCCGGCGGAGTGCTCTCCCGGCCTCCGTTGCGCAGGGCCTCCAGGGCGCTCTCCGGTTCGGCGAAGCGGGCCAGCCACTGGGATTCCGCGTGCAGCAGTCGTCCGAGGGTGTCGGCGTCGAGGCCGTAGTACACGCTGGTGACGGCCTCACCGTGGCCGTGCCGGCCTGCGTGTTCGATGGACAGCCAGATGGCCTCGCGGGCCGCCATGGTCGAGCGGGATATGCGCAGCGGCTCGGCGAGTTCGAGGCGTACGGTGCGCTGACGGGCCTTCACGGACTTCCTTCCAGATGCGGGGTTCGGCTGTCCAGCGGGTCAGTGACGGCGCTGCACCGCGCCCATCCGCTGGCCTCCACGGCCCTCGGGTGCGGGATCTCGACCGGGCGAGTGGCGGCGGTGGCCAGATCGAGACCGTGTGCGGCGGTGAAGTCGTCGTCGTAGACGGTGGAGAGGTAGCGGTGCGGCCCGTCGGGGAAGACGGTGGCGACGACGGCTCCCGGGTGAACACGGGCGGCCCAGGCGGCCACCAGCGCCACAGCTCCGGTGCTCCATCCGCCGCTGACGAAGTTGCCGACGGCCAGCCGTCGGCAGGCGTCCGCGGCCTCCGCCGGCCCGACCCAGTGGACTTCGTCGAAGGCGTCGTAGGCGACATTGCGCGGATGGATGCTGCTGCCCAGGCCGCGCATCAGACGCGGTCTGGCCGGCTGGCCGAAGATCGTCGATCCGGTGGCGTCCACGCCGATGAGCCGGAGCCCGGGCCAGTGACGGCGCAGTGGGCCGACGACACCGGCGCTGTGGCCGCCGGTGCCGACGCTGCACACCAGCACGTCCAGGTGGTCGAGCTGTACGCCCAGCTCGGCGGCGAGGGAGGCGTAACCGGCGATGTTGTCCGGGTTGTTGTACTGATCGGGCCAGTAGGCGTCCGGCAGCGATGTCAGCAGTGCACGCAACCGGGCCAGCCGGGCGGCCTGCCAGCCGCCCTCAGCAGCCGGACGGTCGACCAGCTCCAGCCGGGCGCCGTACGCGCGCAGCAGCTGTCGCATCGAGGGCTCCAGCTCGGTGTCGCCGACCAGCACGATCGGATGCCCCAGGGCCTGACCGGCGAAGGCCAGCCCGATACCGAGCGTTCCGGAGGTGGACTCCACCACCGGGGCACCGAGTCGCAGTTCGCCGCGCTCCTTGGCTCCGAGCAGCATGGAGACGGCTGCTCGCGCCTTCATCCCGCCGACGCCGAGACCTTCGAGTTTGGCCCAGAAGCCGGGCTGCGGGCAGGGCAGATCGACGGTGACGCGGGCGAGGGGGGTACGGCCGAGCAGGGCGAGCAGATCCCGGTTGCCCGCGGGGCTGAGGACGGCTGTGGTCACAGGGCCGCTCCGGAGCGCTCGCTGCCGCCGTAGCGGTGGACAATTCCGGGCCCGCCGTCGAGCCAGAAGAAGGGATAAGGCTCGGCGGACACCGCGCTGACTCCGGCGCCGATGAGGCGCGGCAGCACCGCGCTGCCGGTCTGGGCGAACATCACCAGCGGCTTGCCGTGCCGCAGTGCGTGCTCGCGCAACGGCTCGAAGCTGCCGTTGCCGAGTGTCATGCCCGAGGCGAGGACGGCGTCGCAGCCTTCCAGTTCTGTGAGCGCGTCGGTGCGTACCGGCTCGCCCCACTCCGTCGTGCCGCCCTTGAGGTCGCAGGGGATGTAGGCCAGACCACGTGCGCGCAGCGCCCCCAGCAGTGAGTTGACCACTCCGACGACCAGCACGGTGCCGCCAGGCGGAACATCGAGCAGGTCGACGACGGCCCGGGCCCTGGCCCGGGACTTCTCCAGGGAACTCCCGGCGGGAAGGGCGCAGGGGCGTGCGCCGCTCACGGGGCTGTGAGGGAGGACGTGCATCAGGTAGGCGTCGAGTGCGGCGATCCGCACCGAGAGCAGTTCGTGCGCCAGAAGGCGGCCGACATCGGCGCCGACGCAGTCATCGATCGCGCCGTCGGGCAGTTCGCCGGGCTCCACCGCGCAGGAGCCCACGGCTTCGGCCAGACGCAGGCTCAGCACTTCGTTGCGGTAGCCACCGCTGCGCCCGTCGTGCCGTACGGCCTGACGCGTGGTGAAGGCAACGGCGATCCGAGTTGTCCTCGGGTCAGGTCCGAAAGCGCCCCGGAGCACACGGTCGACGAGTTCGTCGTACGAGGCCGCGGTGAGGTTCGTGTGGGTGGTGGCGGTCATCGTCCGGCCACCTTCGGGCAGAGGGACGACAGCAGTGTCTCGGCGCGGTCGCGGGCCCCGAGTCCGTCGGCGTCGCCGGCCATGACATGGCCCAGGTACTCGTTGTTGCTGCCCGCCGCCGTGACGACCCTTCCGGGCTCGGGCAGCTGTATCTCCAGCAGACCCGCTGCCTTGCGTACGCCGTCGGCGCCGTCAATGGAATCCAGCACTCCGCCGGTGTCCGGCACCAGGAACGCGATGGCGGCGCTGCGCAGACCGGTGGCTCGTAGGCGCAGGTCCGGTTCGCGGCCGAGGGCCACGTCGACGCAGGCGGCCGCGAGGTCGATACCGGTGACATGGCGAATCAGTTCGGTGATGCGGTTGCCGGCGGGGCGGGGGTTGACCTCCACCACACGGGGGCCGTCGGCCGTCAGCTTGATCTCGGTGTGCGCCACGACCCTGTCCAGACCGAGGGCCTTCAGCGCCCGAAGTGCCGTCTCCACGGCCGCCTCGGCGTCAACGGCGGTGAGCGCGGCGGGGAACATGTGGCCGGTCTCGACGAAGGCCGGCGCCCCTCCGATGCTCTTGTCGGTCACACCGACCACCTGCGCAGCGCCGGCGAACGACACGGTCTCGACGCTGACTTCCGGCCCCCGGAGCAGCTCTTCCAGCAGGACCACGGGCTCGCGGCGCTGCCCGCGCGCGTTGACGGGGAAGTCCGCGAGCGCCCTGTAGGCGCGGGCCAGCTCCGACTCGTCGTCGATGCGCCGTACGAACATCCCGGCGCACAAGTCCACGGGCTTGAGGACGAGCGGGTAGCCGAGCTCCCGCGCCGCGCCGGCGGTCTCCGCCCAGTCCGCACAGACCGCGAAGCGTGGCCCCGGCACTCCGGCATCGGCGAGGACCCGGCGGGTCGCGTCCTTGCGGCAGGCGTTCTCGATCGCCGTGGGAGCCGGGCCCGGCAGCCCGAGGCGTCCGGCGATCCGCGCGGCCGTCGGAAGGTAGTAGTCGCAGGAGGTGATCACCCCGTCGAAGCCCAGCGCACCATGGGCTCGCTCGACGAGGGGCAGCAACGTCTCGACGTCGTTGGTGTCGGCGGTCAGCACGTTGCGCGCCGCCAGCAACGGGTGTGCGATCCCCTCAGAGGCGGAGCGCAGGTAGTGGTGCAGATCGCGGGTGAGGAAGGTGAACTCGTGCCCGCCCTCGCGGATCGCTCTTGGCAGCAGCCTGCTCATCGATCCGACCCAGCTCTCGACCATCAACAGATGGGCCACGGCTTCCTCTTCTCAGAACGCGGGTTGGACTCATGAGGCGTCGATGACACCCGTCCGGGACGGCCCGCCTTGACGGAGCCACACGTTATCGACAATCGTTTTCATTGTCATCTGATCCAGTGTCGATTCTCTGAATGTGAGACCCGTGACTCCCGCTGCATGTCACCGGGGCGCTGTGCGTCCTCGTGGCGCCGCCGCCCTGGTCGCAACGCGTGCGCGGACAGCGCCGCGGCCGCGTACCTGGTCAACGGGACCGCGCCCGCGACGGATCTGCACTGCGTCGACCCCGGCCTGCCGGCGCCCCGAGTCCCCAACGAATGAGCTCTCAGCGAATAAGGAGTCAGCGATGACCGATGCCCTGCAAGACGCACCGCACCCCTCGTACACCGTGCGCCCTGCCACGGTCGCCGACGTGGAGGGAGCGCGCCGCGTGATGCTCGAGACCTTCTACCGGGACTTCGGCTACGGCTACGTACCCGAATGGCACCGCGACGTCGTCGACATCGTGGGCACCTACCTGGACGACCCCCGGCATCTGCTGCTGGTGGCTGTACACGGCGGTGAGGTGGTGGCCACGACCGGCGTCCGATCGGTCGGTCCGGCTCATCCGCCGCACCCGCGCTGGCTTGCCGAGCGCTACCCGCCGGGCACGACCGCGCAGATCGTCCGTGTCTACGTCAAAGCCGGGCACCGGCGGCATGGTCTGGCGCGGACCCTGGTGCGCAGGGCATGCGACTTCGCCGCCGCCATCCCGGGCTACGACAGCATCTATCTGCACACCAATGTCCACGTGGAGGGGGCCGAAGTTTTCTGGCGGAGCATGGCCAAGGAGGTCTTCGACGCCCGGACGACCGGTGAGCACGGTCCCGGTGTCGGCACGGTGCACTTCGAGATCCCGATGCCTCGGTGACGCAACCCTGAATTGGAAATGGAATCCATTTCCATGTAGCGTTTGCGTCGCGCCGCCCAGAGAGGACCCGAACACCATGGCTGTACCCAAGCGGAAGATGTCCCGCAGCAACACCCGTCACCGCCGCGCTCAATGGAAGGCGATCACGCCGCAGCTCGTGCCGATCACGGTCGACGGCGTCGCCTATCTGGTGCCGCAGCGGCTGACCAAGGCGTACGAGCGCGGTCTGCTGCGCCCCGAAGGCTGACGGGCATGGCCGAACGACTGCCCGTCACCGTCCTGTCCGGCTTCCTCGGAGCGGGCAAGACCACGCTGCTCAACCATGTTCTCAGCAACCGCGAGGGCCTGCGCGTCGCGGTCATCGTCAATGACATGAGCGAGATCAACATCGACGCCGCACTGGTGCGCGGCGGCGATGCGGCCCTGTCGCGGACCGAGGAACGCCTGGTCGAGATGACCAACGGGTGCATCTGCTGCACCCTGCGCGACGACCTGCTCGAGGAGGTCGACCGCCTCGCCCGCGAGGACCGCTTCGACTACCTGCTCATCGAGTCCAGCGGCATCTCCGAACCGATGCCCGTCGCAGCGACCTTCGCCTTCCCCCGCGACGACGGCGCCACCCTCGGTGACCTGGCGCGCCTCGACACCATGGTCACGGTCGTCGACGGCGCCAACTTCCTGCCGGAACTGGCAGGCGGGGACGGGCTCGTCGAGCGGGGACTCGACCAGTACGAGGACGACGAACGCACCGTCAGCGATCTGCTGATGGACCAGATCGAGTTCGCCGATGTCATCGTGCTCAACAAGCTCGACCTCGTCGATGCGCGGACCGCCGACCGGCTCCGGGCAGCCCTGACACGTCTCAACCCGGCGGCCAGGATCGTGGCCGCCACCCGCGGACGCGTGGACCTCGGCGACGTTCTCGGCACCGGCCTCTTCGACCTGGAGCGTGCGCAACAGGCCCCGGGCTGGGTCATGGAACTCAACGGCGATCATGTCCCGGAGACCGAGGAGTACGGCATCTCCAGCACGGTCTTCCGCTCCGAGGTGCCGTTCCACCCGGGCCGCCTGTGGACGTTCGTCACCGAGGAACTCGACAGCGGGACCTTCGGGCAGATCCTGCGCTCCAAGGGCTTCTTCTGGCTGGCGAGCCGCCCCCATGTGACCGGACTCTGGTCGCAGGCCGGCTCCGTAGCCCGCTTCGAACCCTCGGGCGCCCGGGACGCGGACAGCGGCGCCCAGGGCCAGGAACTGGTCTTCATCGGCACCGGCCTGCGCACCGAGGCACTTCAGGCCGCCCTGGCCGACTGCCTCATGAAGGAAGGCGAGAACCTCCCGGCCGTCGATCCGTTTCCCGCGTGGGACACCTACGGCATCGACGACGCATGCGAGCACGAGCACGTGTCCGAGCAGGGGCACGAGCACGGCCGCGGCCACGAGCACGAGCACGAGCACGAGCACGCCGAGCTCGTACCGCAGATGTGAAGCCTCCGGGTTGGGCAGTGGTCGCAGCCACGGCACTGCCCAACCCGGTACGGGGGTAGTAGAGGCTGCCATGCCGGTTCGACCGTGTGTCCGACGATGGCGGGGATCGGCCAATCTCCGGGAGCAGCGGATCTCGCGGCTATCGTGATGCCTCTCCCAGACAACCGGAGCCGACGTGAACGAACCGGACGGGTTGCTGAAAGACCTGCGGGTCGACACATCCGGGCGGCCTGCGACGGGCAAAAGTCCGGATCGCCCTGCCCCGGCGTCGGTCCTCGTCGCCGGGGCCGTGTCGGTACTGGCGCTCGTCGGGCTGGCCTGGACCGCAGGAGCAGCGGACTGGCTGAGTCACCCCGGCTTCCGAGCGTGGCAGACGATCTGCGTGGCCATCACCGTTCAGGCCCTTCCGTTCCTCATCCTGGGCACGCTGATCTCCGGAGCGGTCAGCGCCTTCGTACCGGCGCATGCGTTCAGCAAGGCGCTCCCGCGCAACCCCGCACTCGCGGTGCCGGTCGCGAGCGCGGCCGGGATCGTGCTGCCGGGCTGCGAGTGCGCCTCCGTACCTGTGGCAGGGAGTCTGATCCGGCGGGGCGTCACACCGGCTGCCGCTTTCGCGTTCCTGCTGTCGGCGCCGGCCGTCAACCCGATCGTGCTGACCGCTACGGCCGTTGCCTTCCCGGGTAGTCCGCAGATGGTTGCCGCCCGGCTCATCGCCTCACTTGCCGTCTCCGCTGCGATGGGCTGGCTGTGGCTGAGGCTCGGGCGTCCGGAGTGGCTGCGGATGCCGGCCCGGCATACCGGCCACCAGCACGGACACAGCCGATGGGAGGAGTTCCGGCTGGGCTTCCAGCACGACTTCCTGCACGCCGGCGGATTCCTCGTACTCGGCGCGATGGCTGCGGCGACCTTCAATGTCGCCGTGCCGCGATCGGTGCTGGAGACGTTCTCGGGATCGCCCTGGGTGTCTGTGCTGTTCCTCGCCGGGCTCGCCGTCGTCCTCGCCGTCTGCTCGGAGGCCGACGCCTTCGTCGCCGCCTCGCTGACCGGCTTCTCGCCCACGGCCCGACTGGCCTTCATGGTGGTCGGTCCCATGGTCGACGTGAAACTGATCGCCCTGCAGACGGGAACGTTCGGCCGGTCCTTCGCCCTCCGGTTCTCGGCGGCCACCGCCGTGGTCGCCGTCACCTGCAGTGTTCTCGTCGGGTGGTGGCTTCTGTGAGATGCACCTTCCAGGCACTGCTGCTCCTGGTGACCGGAGCCGGGGTGCTGCGCGTGTCGCTGTTCAGCGACATCAGCCTGCGCTACGTGAAGGAAGGGCTCCAGCCGTTCCTTGTCGCGTCCGGGATCGTCCTGTGCGCAATGGGACTGATCGGCGCTCGCCGCGACGGGATGCCCTTCGGAGGCCGCCAGGGGTCCGAAGGGTCCCCCGGCGACGCCGCCATGCTCACGGAGCACGGGCACGACCACACCCGTGGCCCTCGCATCGCCTGGCTTCTGCTGCCGCCCGCGCTCGCACTGCTCCTGTTCGCCCCGCCGGCCCTGGGCTCCTACACCGCGGTACGTGACAACCCGAAGATCGTCGAGGACTACGAGCGCTTCGAGCCACTCCCCACCCACGGCCCCGCCCCACTGTCGCTGACCGAGTTCATCGCGCGGGCGCAACAAGACGACGAGCAGAGCCTCAGGGGCCGCACCGTACTCATGCAGGGGTTTGTCACGCCGGGCAAGGACGGGACCTGGGATCTGACCCGGCTTCTGGTCGCCTGCTGTGCGGCCGACTCCCAGTCGTTGACCGTAACGATGCACGGAGCGGAAGCACCACCCGCCGACACCTGGGTGAAGGTGACCGGTACGTGGCACCCGGGCGGCGATCTGGGCACCACCTCGGCAGCCCTGGCACTTGACGTCGCAACGATACGAAGCATTCCGGAGCCGCCCGTCCCGTACATCGACCGGGCCCCTTCCATCGGCTGACAGCGCGCTCCGGTGGAAGACGCGAACCGTTGGCATGAGAATCCAAGTGATAACCGTTTCGGTTTCGGTTTCGCTTGCTCGGAAGACGCATATGCGCGTGTCCTCGGCCCGCCGCCCAGCTTGCGGCCCAGCTCGCGGCCCGGCCTTCCTGACCGGTGTCGCGCTGGCGCTGAGGCGTCCCCCGGAGTGTGGACACAGGGGCTCATGCTGCGATTGTGAGCTGCTCGTAGGTGCTGCTGTTCGAACTCGGCTGGTGAGAGGTAGTTGAGGGCACTGTGGTGCCCGGGGGCGTTGTAGTAGGTGAGCCACTGGAAGATCTCCAGCCTCGCCTGACGCATGGTGGAGAACAGCCTCTGGTGCATCGTCTCCCTCTTGAGCCCCTGCCAGAACGACGCGGCGAGGGCGTTGTCATAGCTCGAACCGACCCGGCCCATGCTTCTGCGGATCCCGAAACCGTCGCAGACCTGCGCGAACGCGGCCGACGTGTATTGCGAGCCCCTGTCCGCATGGAAGATCACCCCGTCCACGCGGCCATCTCGGGTCGCCACCGCCATCTCCATCGCGTCGATGACCAGTTCGGCCCGCATGTGTGAGGCCAACGAGTAGCCGAGTACCCGGCGCGAGCAGATGTCGAGGACGCAGGCGAGATACAGCCAGGAGCCGCCAACTGCACATACGTGATCTCGCGGCACCATTTCTCACCCAGCTGCGCGGGACCAAGACCTCGCAGCCGAGGACCCGCATCTCCAACCTGATACGCGGCCTGCTCACCCAGTTCCACCCCAGCCTCGAACGGGCTCTCGGGCCCCGGCTCGATCACCCGGCAGTAACCTGGCTACTGGAACGCTACGGATCCCCCAAGGCCCTGCGGAAAGCCGGCCGCCGCAAACTCATCGAGGTGATCCGCCCCAAGGCCCTACGCATAGCTGTCCGGCTGATCGACGAGGTATTCGACGCGCTCGACGAGCAGACCGTCGTCGTTCCCGGCACAGGCACCCTCGACATCGTGATCCCGTCCCTGGCCCGCCAGCTCGGGGCCGTCCACGAACAACGACGAGCGGTGGAAGCCCAGATCAGCACCCTGCTGGAGGCACGCCCTCTTTCCGCGGTCCTGACCTCGATTCCGGGGGTCGCGGTCAGGACCGCCGCCGTCCTGCTGGTCACCGTCGGCGACGGCACCAACTTCCCCACCGCCGCCCTTCGCAATGCTCCGCGACGACACCTTCTACGAACTCCGCGTCCCTCACGCGATGGCTGCATGACCCAGCCCACAGGCAGTTCGACTCACATCAGCATCTTGTGTCGTCTTCCCACGCCGAGATCTCCGCGGCACCCCGACGGACAGCTGCTTCCGGGTCCCGGGCAAGCTGCCCACAGGCCGTTGCGACGTCCGGCAAACCGTCCGTTCTCACGAGCGCGTCATGCACGCCGGTCTGGATCCAGTCAGCCTGGTGGTCGTCAGCGTCGGCAACCGCGAGAGCGATGAGCCTTACGGCTGCCACCGTCCCCACCCGGGCCAGCGCCTCTGCCGTCTGCCGTGTCACCGCCGTGTCCTCGACGTCCAGCAACAGCCCCACCAACGCTTCCGCAGCCTCAGGAACATCGGCGAAGGAAGCAAGGTCATGCCCGGCACGAACACGTTGCGACCACGAAGGAGACGAGGCGCCAGCCAAGGCTGCCTCCAACTCACTCATCATCTCCGACACGACCAGACAGTCTCATGCCCCACGTCGAAGTTCGACCCTGGACCGAAGCTGCCCACCCACTTGACCAAGGACATAGAGACACCCCCGCACCCGCGGGGATGGTCCCCCAGCATCGTCGCCCCGGACGCCGAAGCACAGCTACTCCCCGCACCCGCAAGGGATGATCCCTACCGTGTTGCATGGCAGAGTTCAGCTGCAAAATGCTCCTTGTACTCGCAGGGACGGTCCGGGTGCCCCGGCCGTTGTCGGCGTCGGCGCAGCGCTACTCCCCCGCATCCGCGGGGATGGTCCCGAGGCACGCAGGCCGGCCGTCACGCCCTCGACCTGTGTCGTCGTACTGGCTCATATGCAGAGCCAGGTACGGGTTCACCTGCAGACGCGATCGTTCTCCATCGCTGCGAGGTCGCCGCCAGTAGCGGCACCAGTTGCTCGCTCAAGCGCTCACCTTTTGCGCTCGAGGGCAACGCCGCCACCGTCTGGCCTGGTGTGCTGGCCGATGGGGGCGAAAATCGCTGCCCGGCTTTGGCCCTCGCCCGTGATACTCCGTCGCATGGCGTTGACACAGCAGCTCGCACGAGTGACCCCTCAGTACCTTGAACAGTGTCGTGAAGCCGCTGCGGGCTCGCCGGACGGAAATCCTCACTGGGACCCGCCCCTCGACGACACCGTGGATCTCGACTGGGCGATCTGGGAACTGCTCGCGTTCTACCGGCGCATGCAGCCCGATGAGCAGCACCTCCGCGTCCTTGAGCGCAGCATCAAAGGGGACCCCGACGGCAACATCGCCTTCCTCGACCATCCCGAGGTCTACGACGGCTTCGATGCCCCTCCCGCTCTCCTGGCTCCCACAGCAGTGACCGAAGTGGCCCGCGCACTCGCTGCCATGGATATCAAACCCTTGCTTGAGACTCTCGCCGCATACCGCGAGGCCGGCGGATTCTCGGCGTTCACCGAAGACCCGCGCCCGTATCTGGCTGAGCACTTCGCTCTGTTGCAGAGCTTTTACAGCACCGCCAGCCAGCGAGGGATGACAGTGGTGACCTGGGTCGACTGAGCACCAATGCCGTCTGCGTCCTCGGGTGAGTCAGTCCTAGGTGATTCCTTATACGCGAGGGATCCCTCATTAACCGGGGAACCCGATCCCTCGCCTGATCCACGGGCACGTTCTCAGGCCAGCCCGGCCGCCACCGGGCCAGCCACTCGTCGAAGTCCTCGCGCAAGAACCGGCGCTCAACGGGCTTGAGTCGCACCTGCTGCCGCTCATCGGCCCACCAGACCTCGAACTCCGCCACAGTCCCTACCGCCGGCCAGCGCTCCGCGGCAGAGCGGTACGCGCAGGGTGGAGGGCTGACCGCGGAGCGGCGGCTGTTATTGAGCTGTTGAACCGCAAACGGGGGAAGACCCGGGTCGTGTTGGCGAACGCGATTTTCGAGTACCGCCGGCGATGGGCAGATAGGTGATGTCACCGATCCATGCCCGGTCGGCGGACCCACCGCCTGCTCGTCGCGCTCCAGCGCCCGGCGGTCAACGCGTTAGACATGGCCCTCCGCAACCGGCGCCCCGAACCAGGCGGAGCACTGGGCTACCGCACTCCGATCGAGTACGAGCTACTCTCCGAACAAGACGCCATCCCCGCCGCCAACTAGCCACCGCAGCTGGAACCCAAACCGTGGGGCAGGTCAAGATCACCCGATCGTGCAACAGACCCGGAGGAAGCCCCTCAGGGCGGGAGCCGGGCCAGAGGGTGCCGATGCGGCGGGGGGTGCCACTCCCCCGCCGCCGGGGCCAGAGCAGCCGGTCGGCAGCTCCGGCCAGTGCTGCCAGAGCTCTTCGAGGCTGGTCAGCACCGCCAGGATCTTGTTGAGCGGCAGCGTCTCGCCCTCGGCGTACGCGCCGCCGGTCAGCCTCACGGGCCCGGGTAGTCCTGGTAGGTGCGGCCGAAGCGGACCGCCAGCAGCACGAACGCCGATCGACGGGCGACGGACGGCGGCATCGCGGCGCGGTCACCGTGGTGGCACGCGGACCGCGCCGCCCTGCCCGGCGGGGGATCAGCCCCCGATGGGCCGGAAGATCCCGCCCGGAATGACCACCGGACGGTCGATCGCCTTGAAGCGGTACTCCATGTTCACGTCGTCGATCAGGAACGGCATCCGGTTCGCCGCGTCCTCAATCACCATGAAGCTGATGTTCACCTTCTGCGGAGACGAGCTGTAGAAGGCGTCGGGCAGCGTGACCGTCACCTTCTCGTAAGAACCGTTGGTCCCGCCCTTGTTCATCCGGTCGTGCAGCTCATGGGGCGTGCCGTCCTCCGCAGTGGCCTCCACGATCAGCTGGCGGAAGCCGAAGCTGCCCGTCCCGGCGTGGACCACGTCGCTGCGCACCCAGAACGACAGCACCGGAACCCGGTACGCCGGGACCGTGACCTGCTGCGAGATGCGGCTCATGCCGGTCAGGCCCTGGCCGCCCAGCTCCGCCTTGCCGGTGCCCGAGTGGGCCGGCCACGCGGAGGAGTTGTTGATGGGGTGCCCTGCGAACGGAGTCACCTTCTCGTTCCAGGACGCGTTGCCACTCTCGAAGCCGGGGTTCGCGATCTCGGACGTGCCCGCGCTGGCGTTCGGTGCGGCCATGAACACGCCTGTGGCCGCAACGGCGGTGGCGGCAGCGAGAATGCTCGCTCTCCGCGCTCTCTTTCTCATAGGTCTCCTGGCTGTTTTCCGGTTTCCGAACGGGGACGCGCCGCAACAGCCGGGCGGCCGACCCCCGTACGCCCCTGACGGCATGTCAAGAGAGTGCTGCGGCGGGCCCTGCCCGAGGAGTACGGTGGTCAGCCGTCTCAACCGCGGCGCACACTGTAACGCCTCGGTGTGACAAGCCGGCCGAGGGGTCCCCCCGCTGGGGAGGGCGACAGTCAAGCGCGACCAGCACCGATGGCTGCGCACCGGTTCGCCGGCCCGCCGCTTCCGGCCGTGCGGCGGATGAGGCATCAGACCATCGGCAGGCTCTTCATGAGGACGATGCTGTCGTGATTCGTAACGTCCCACCGCCAGGCTCCGATCGGCGCGTACCCGCGTCGGAGGTACCAGTCGACAAGCTCTGTGGCCTGCGAGGAGGTATCGATGACGACCTGCGTCGATCCAAGAGCAGCGATCCGTGACTCGGCCAGCGTGAGCAGTCGCTGTCCGAGTCCAGTGCCTCGTTGTGACGGTTCTACCGCCAGTTGCCAGAACGAGCCGCCTGTCGCGGGGGCGGGATATCCAGGCGGCGTGGAGTGCGGAGCTGACACGGTGATCATGCCGACTATCGCGTTCCCGTTCACCGCGACCCAGCACTCGCCTTTGCTCAGGCGGTGCTGTGTGTCCTGAGCGGATTGGTAGGAGGCGAAAAAGACCCGCCCAGCGGCGGCGTGATCCGCGTATGCGCGGTGGAGCAAGAGAGTCAGCTCCTCTACCGAATCGCCGTCGCGGAGGCGCCTGACCTGGACCGTTGCTGACGTACGTGCTGCCGAGTCTCTGTTCATCCCCGTAGTCAAGCGCACTCCTGCGTTGCGTCCGGCTCGGTGATGTGACTTGCCTTTGAGCCGGGTCGTTGCGCTGGGCACGGGACGGGGTGATCTCAGTGATGCCGAGTGGGAACGGCTGCGGCCGTTCCGTCCGGTCATCAACAGGCGTTGTGGCCGGTGGCGGGATCACCGGCAGGTGATCCCTTCTCGGCGAATTCGAAGTCCTCCGGCGAGAAGACACAGGCCGGCTGCAGCCAGGACAGGAACGCCCGCGAGTTCGCGGAACCTTGGCGTCACCGCTGAGCACCGTCTCCCGGAACTGGTTGCGCAAGGCGGCGCCCAGGGTGTTGATCGAGATCGGCATCACAGTCTCCCCACTGCTGTTCCGGAGTCCCACATCTGGCCAAGAGCACACGGATTCGTGGCATGCCCAGTGATTTAGGGCCGCCCGGAATTCCCCTCAATGTCCAATTCCAGCCGCCGGCACATTTCACCAGTACGGGACGGAAGGGACCCGGCAAACATCGCCTTGCGCGCTCTGCCGGCGCGAGCGGTTCGGCTGAGGCTCTCTACGCCTGCGTGAGATTTTTCTGCATTGAGGAGCCCGGCATCGAAGCTCTGCCCCCGACGCGGTGGCGAGACAGTTCTGAGGCGTCTGGTGAACCCGGGGAGCGCCGGATGACCACCAATCCACGGACGGTTCTGCACGTCCACTTCCACCTGCCAGACGCGAGTGCGGAGTTGTACGAGCAGCTGCTTACGCTCCTCGAAGGCATCACCCCGCGCGGGTTCCACGATCATTACGACCAGCCGCGGGAGTGCGATGCCTTGCTTCTTCACAGTAACTGCTGCGCAAGTTCAGGCCGATCTTCGACCCACCAGGCCCGGGCTCGCCTCCCGTGACTCGGTGGACGCGAGGCGACCTGGCGTGAACGCGCACTGAACGCCGAGGACGCACTCAAGACTGCGCATACAGAGATCACCACTCAGCGCACCGGCATCGGCGAACTCATCGGTGAGTTCCGCGACTTGGCAACCATGCGGATCGAGGAGACCGTCCAGCGGATCACCACAGAGAACACCATCCTCAAGCAGCGGCTCCGCCAGATCACCGCCGAAAACCGCATCCTCGACGAGCGGCTCAAGGCCGCCCGCTCCAACCTCCGCTTCCAAGACAGACGCGTCGCCGACCTCGAAGCCCGCATCGCCGAAGCGGGATCAACAACCTGGTTTTGCCCGGCTGGGGATCCATGGTTGTCAGTGCGGCGGGTCATACTCGTGCTGCGGTGCCGCCCGGGCACCGCAGCACGAGGGGAGCGACATGGCTGAGGTGCTGGTTTTCCACCACGGGCACGGGCTGACCGCTGGCGTCCGTGAGTTTGCCGAGCAGCTGCGACAGGCCGGACACACCGTCCATGCCCCGGACCTGTTCGAGGGGCAGGTATTCGACAGCCTCGAGGAGGGCATTGGCTACGCCGAGAGGGTCGGGTTCGGCACGGTCATCGCGCGCGGAACCGCCGTTGCCGAGGAGCTGTCTGCGGAGCTCGTCTACCTCGGGTTCTCACTTGGCGTCCTGCCGGCGCAGAAACTGGCCCAGACCCGCCCGGGCACGCAGGGCGCGTTGTTGCTCGAGGCGTGCCTCCCGGTCTCGGAGTTCGGCGGTGCCTGGCCCCAGGACGTCCCAGTCCAGGTGCACGGCATGGACACAGATCCGTTCTTCGCCGGGGAGGGTGATGTGGTCGCGGCCCGCGCGCTCGTCGAGACGGCGGCGGATGCTGAGCTGTTCCTCTACTCCGGCGACAGGCACCTGTTCACCGACCGCAGCTTGCCATCGTACGACGAGCATGCGGCAACGCAGGCCACCCTCCGGGTGCTCGGCTTCCTCGACCACATCAAATAGCCAACCGAAGCGGGATCAACATCCTGAGCCTGTCCCACTGTCCACCCCGCGAGACCACTCGGACGAGCGGGGCAGCAACGGTTGCGATCGACTGCAGCACCGACCGCAGCACCGACCGCAGCAGCGGAGTTTTGCGGGCGCGGCGTTGTCAGCCCTCGATCTGCTCGGTAAACGTCACTGCGGTGCACGCACCGTTCAGACACCGAAAGCGGCGCCCGCGAGATCACCGGCCGGGACTGGATGGCGACCCGGCCGACGTGGCCGCCGACTGCGTGGTGCGCTGGTGCTCCCAGGACGAGGTCGGCCACGGGAGCCAGGTGCGGGAGGGTGGCGTCGCCCACTTCGGACCACTCGAGTGAGCGATCAGCACCTCCACGGTTCCTGTCTCCCTCGACACTCAGTCCGTCGGCAGGAGGTTCAACACGCAAGGACACGATTCGTCCCAGCCACGGGCGGTGCCGCGACGTTCCAGTTGGAGATGAGACATCGCTGGATGATCTGCTGGCTGCAGTAGCGAACAGAGAGCACAGAGAGCTCGATCACGGGCCGGCAGGCGGTGGTGGAGGCTCACTGTGCAGGAGGCGGGTGAGGGCATCGCCGACTGAGGGATCCAGCGGACCCGAGTGGTCGAGGCCCAAATGGCGGGCCAAGTCGCCGACGTGCAGACGAGTTGCGGCCTCCAACAGCAGCGCATACGTGTCAGTGGCGGTATGGGTGCGCTGCCACGCGGTGATGGCAAGGGTGACGGCGACGAGAGCGGCGGGCCACCACCAGATTGCCAGCGGCGCGTACATCAGGGTCCATCCGCCCAACGTAGTAGCACAGGTGATCGCTTGACGACCAGTGGTGATCTCGGCCCGGACCGTCTCGGGCAAGTGGAGCCACAGGTACGGCCATATCGTAGCCAAGTCCAAGTGGCAGTCGCGCTCCAGGCGGACCTTTGAAGCATGGACGCGATCTCCGCTCCAGGTGGGCCGATCCGGGAGTTCCAGGGCAATGCGGGTCCTGTCCCGGTGGGCGGCGTGCAGTGCGGTGGAGTCCGGGTGACCTTCTTCTGCAAGGGCCTCATGGACGTTGCCGAGCTGTTGGTGGAACTCGGCATGCGCCCTGTTCCAATCGCGCCGCCGGCGGCTGACCCTTCGGCTGGCGAGTTCACGTAGATGAGTCGGCCAGGCACGCCAGTCGGCGGCCATGGTGACCTGTTCGACGAGCGAGCCGAGACTCTGCGCGACGAGGCCGGCGACGGCCGCTCCGGCGAGCACCGCGGCCAGCAGCACCACCTGCCCGCCGGTGGTGGTCGTGGCTGGCGCTTCGGCCCATTCGGCTATCCGGCTGACGAGTCGGCCGACATCCAGCGCATGGGCGTGACCGAGGGTGAGGGCGGCCGTGGCGACGGCGAGGTAGAGGGCGCCGGGCAACACCAGTAGGGACAGCCACCGTTCGGCGAGTCTCTTTCCCAGCTCACCAAGGAAAGCGCCCATCGTCAGAGCGACTTTCGACGGAGGTCCTGCCCGCTGACTGCGCATCGCAGGGGAAGCGGGCCCATCTGAGGCCACCGCCTACCCGAGCAACGGCCCATCGGACACATGTAGAAGACCGCCAGCGGCCCGTCGCCGAGTCCGGATGGCCTCAGCGCCCGGGTTCGCTGCCCGTAGACTCCCAGCGCGTCACCGCTGGCCTGAATGGCGGTGTGCAGCGCGTTGAGCGGGCCGGTGATGTCCTGTCCGGCGGCCAGGGCCTCCAGCAGCCGCTGCAGCGCCGGGGGATCGTCGGTGCCGTGGGGGTTGAGGTCGGACCGGATCTGATCCAGGTGTTCGCACACATACGCCAGGCCGTTTGCGATCCGCCTCGCCGCTTCGTCCACTCTTAGGCCCCCGGATGTGTGCGTTCACGGTGTGCAGGTGCCTGATGTCGGCACGCCTGATTCGTGGTTGGCCGTTCCTCCGCCAGGTACTACGGCACGACGATCATATCCGTCGAACACGCACTCTTCTACAGAATGTCGGAATAGCCTTACTATCGGTGAGCACGTTGGGGGGAGGCTCGTGGGAGATCGGGAAGAACGGCTCGCCGCAGTCCGGGCACGGCTAGTGCAGGTCAGCGCCGAGGACCTCTCGCCGGTGCTGGGACCGGGCGTGCTCAAGGAAGCACGGCGGCTGGCCAGGCTATTGCATACGGACGACGACGACCTTCCCGCTTACTACGTTCTCGGCTGGCTCCACTGGTACCGAGCGCAAGCCCTGCCCCCGCGTCGAAGCCGACGAGAGCTCATCGCCGCGCTCAAGATGTTCACTCCGTGCTTCCTCGCCGGGGTCGGCGATATTCCCGACCCTCTGCTGCCCCTTCTCGCCGAACAGATGGTCCCCACCGGCCTGCGATTCCTCGAACAGGTGCACAACCCGCCGGACGAACACCTGGTCACCGCCACCGTGGAGTTGTGGCAGCAGATCGTGAATGCCGCACCCGCTGACCATCCCGACCGAATCCGTTACCTGCACAGTCTGGTGCTGGCTCTGGACGCCCGGTTCGAACAGGACGGTGATCGGACGGACTTGGACGCCGTGATCGTCCTGCTGGAGGATGTGGTTACCTCGATGTCCGGTGATCATCCCGACCGGGGACGGCATCTGATGGAGCTGGGACTCACGCTGCGGATGAGATCGCAATGCACTGGCAGCACGGAGGACCTGGACAGAGGGATCGAGACCAGCCGGGCAGCAGTCGCCGCCACGCCGGCCGATCATCCCGACCGGGCACTGCGACTGGCGAACCTGGCGGACGCGCTGCGACTTCGCTTCGACCGCAGGGGCGCGCCGGACGACCTGAACGCCCTGGTCGCTGCCTTGAAAGACGCGGTGGCCAACACCCACGACGATCACCCCAGCCGGGAGCTGCGCCTGGCCAACCTGGGCGCCGCGCTGCAGGCCCGGTTCGAACGCACTGGGCAGCTGGAGGACCTGCACGACCTCATCGTCACCCTCGAAGCCGCCGTTGCCGCAAGCGAACCCGGTCACCCCGAACTGGCACGGCGCCTGTCCAGCCTGGGAATCGCACTGCGGAGCCGGTTCGAGCACACTGGCAGGCAAGCGGACCTGGACGCCGTGATCGCAGTTCTGCAAGCCGCGGTTGCCGCCACCGACAGCGACGGCCCGCAGCGGTCACTGCGCCTGGCCAACCTGGGCGCCGCGCTGCAGGCCCAGTTCGAACACACCGGCAATCCGGACGACTTAGACGCCGTGATCGCCCATCTCGAAGCCATGGTGGCCGTCACCGGTCCGGACGACCCGGATCTGGTGCGGTACCTGGGCGGTCTGGGCGCCGCGCTGCAATCCCGGGCCGACAGTGCCGGGCGACCGGCGGATTCCGATACTGCGATCTCCGTCTTCCGGGCCGCGCTGAAGGCCTCCCCTGCCGACCACGCCGAACGACTGGCGCACCACATCGGTCTGGGGGCCGCATTGGAGGCCCGGTTCGCCCGCACCGGGGAATTGCAGGATCTGGACGCCGTGATCGCCAATCTCGAGGCCACGGTGGCCGCTACCGATGCGGACGCCCAGTACCGGCCGACGCAGCTGACCTCTCTGGGAATCGCACTGCGGACCAGATTCTGGCGCACCGGCAGGCAGGCGGACCTGGATGCCTGCATCGCCGCCTTCGCTGCCGCGGCAGCGGCCACCGGTACGGGGCATCGCGACCGTGCTGCCTACTTGTCCAACCTGGGCGCCGCACTGCGGATCCGGTTCGAGCGCGTAGGCGGGCTGGAGGATCTGGATGCCGCGATCACCACCCTCAATACCGCCGTGGAAAGCGCACCTCTCGGCCATCCGGACCGGACGCTGTGTCTGTCCAACCTGGGGGCCGCACTCCAGAGCCGCTTCAACCGCACCGGGGAGCTTCAGGATCTGGACGACGCCATCCGGGCCGGCCGTGCCGCACTCGCTGCCGCGACACCCCGCGATGATCACGACAGGGGCGGATTCCTGTCCAACCTGGGGATCTCATTGCAGACGCGGTTCAACCACACCGAGGAGCTGCAAAATCTGGACGAGGCGATCGAATTCCTGGAGGCCGCGGTGGCTGACACCGCGGACCATCCCAACCGGCCGGCGTTCTTGTCCAACCTGGGGGCCGCACTGAGCAGCCGTTACGGGCGCACTGGGACGGTGGACGATCTCAACGACGCGATTGCTGCGCATGAGGCCGCGGTGGGGGCCACGGCGACCGACCACCCGAACCGGGCGTCTCTTCTGTCGAACCTGGGAGATGCGCTGCACTTCCGGTTCGAGCGCATGGGTGCCCCTGCCGATCTGGACGCGGCATTGTCCGCCTGTGTTCAGGCGATGGAGGTCGAATCGGCCCATCCCTCGGAGCGTATCCGCGCGGCCGGCCTGGCAGCGGGCATGATCGGATCGTCTCAGCCCGCCCGCGCGGCCGACCTGCTGGAGACCGCGGTACGGCTGCTGCCCGAGGTGACCCCTCACCGACTGGAGCGGAGCGACCGGCAGCACACGATCGGAGGCTTCAGCGGACTCGCCGCGAATGCCGCCGCCCTCGCGCTCTCCGGCGCCGACGTCCCCTTGCGGGAACGAGCGACGCGGGCGCTGCGGCTCCTGGAAGCCGGCAGAGCCGTATTGCTCAGCCAGGCGCTGGACACCCGCAGTGATCTCACCGACCTCACGGAGTGCCATCCCGGGCTGGCCGCACGTTTCGCCGAACTGCGGGACCTGCTCGACCAGCCCCGGGACTCGGCCGCCACAGCACCGGCCGGTGACGCCGCAGACCTGCTCAGCCGTGCGGCGACGGACCGACAGCGGCTGGCAGAGGAGTTCGCCGCAACGCTGGCCGAGATCCGCGCCCTGGAGAACTTTGCCTCGTTCGCCCTCCCGCCGACCACCGATGAGCTGCTCGCCCAGGCTGCGTCCGGGCCGGTGGTGCTGTTCAACGTCAGCCCCTACCGCAGTGACGCCCTGCTGCTCACTCAGGGCGGCATCACGGCACTGGAACTCCCGGCCCTCACCGTCGACGATCTCTTCCATCAGATCCGTGTCTTTCAGCGTGCCCTGGACGCCACAGCGGACCCGACGCTGACCTCATCGGACCGGCGCGCCGCCGAGGCCGCACTGAGCCGCGTCCTGGAATGGCTGTGGGACTCCGCTGCTGAACCCGTTCTGCACGCACTCGGCCACTCCAGTCGACCCGCACCGGGCATGCCTGCCGAGGACTGGCCCCGGGTGTGGTGGGCGCCAGGAGGACTGCTCGGCCTGCTCCCTGTCCACGCCGCCGGCCACCACACCGACCCGCCCGAGGATCCGGGGCGGCGCAGCGTGATGGACCGGGTCGTCTCCTCATACACCCCCACCATTCGCGCGCTGCGCCACGCACGCCGGCACAATCCGCACCCGGGTACCGGGACCGACCGGGCGCTGATTGTCGCCATGCCCACCACACCCGACGTGGAGGGGCGACTGCGTCACGTCCCCGACGAGACTGCCATGGTCCGAACTCATCTGCCCCACTGTGTCCTGCTCACCGAACCTGACAACACACCGGCCGATGCCCCCGGCCCCGTCGAAGACCACGTGCCCACCAGGCGCAACGTGTTCGCCCAGCTGCCCGAGTGCCCGATCGTTCATTTCGCCTGCCACGGCGCCAGCCACCCCACCGATCCCTCTCAAAGCCTGCTGCTCCTCCACGACCACGACCGTGCTCCCCTCACCGTGGCCAGCCTCGCCGCCGTCAGACTCGACCAGGCCCAGTTGGCCTATCTCTCGGCCTGCCGCACCGCCCGCACAGACACCATCGCGCTGGTCGACGAGGCAATCCACCTCACCTCGGCGTTCCAACTCGCGGGATTCCCCCATGTTGTCGGCACTCTGTGGGAGATCGACGACTCCCTCGCCGTCACCATCGCCGACACCTTCTACACCGCACTGCACACCGAAAGCGGAACCCTCGATACCAGCAGGGCCGCACGAGCCATGCATCGCGCCGTGCGCGCCGCCCGCGACCAGCTTCCCCGCACCCCCTCCCTCTGGGCCGCCTATCTCCACGCTGGTGCCTGACCGCACACGGCAACTGCGGAGAACACATCTGTCCTCCCCGTGCGACAGGATGGCTACCGACAAGTCGGAATCAGGTGTGAGGGATGGCGGAGACATGGGCAGCGGGCCGTCGCTGAACCGCAGCCTGGAGGTCCGGGAACAACCATCTTTACGGAGATGTCGGCTCTGGCAGTGGCGACCGGGGCCATCGACCTCGACCAGGGCTTCCCTGACGCCGATGGGCCTGCTGAGGTTGCCGAGGCAACGGGTCGGGCGATTCGCGAGGGACGCGGCAACCAGTACCCGCCGGGTCCCTCGGTCAGGCTGTCGTCCGGCCTGCGGTCCTTCGGCTTCGTGCCCGGCGGGTGCTGGAGCCGGCCGGTGCCCTGGGTGTACTCGTCGAAGTGCTTGATGATGTCCCCGGCGTCCTTCCCGCCGGGACCGCTGCGGTGAAGGCGGCCAGGCCCTCGTCGAGGAGTGCCCGCCCGGGTTCGGTGGCAAGTGCTGGCGGGTCATCTCCACTCCGCGAAGCACCATCCGCAGCGCCATCAAGAAGTGGTAGGCGTCGAGGATGGTGGTCCACCCGTCGCCGTTTCGGACTCGCTGCAGCTGGAGCTGAACGGTGCTCTGCCAGGTCCACGCTTCGGTGTGGCCGATGTTCGCCCCGTGCTCGGTATGGAGCCACGGCTCGTTGGTGGTGTTCACGGCATCGTCCCCCGCATTCGGTAGTGAAGGGTGCATAGCGCAGGAACCCGGGTGCGGCCACAGCCACCGGTTTGCCAGCTCGGAGTCCGGCTACGGGTGCAACGCGCGGGCGCACACGGCCGATCATCCCGGGCCGGTGGGCGTTGTCGCAGGTCAGACCCGCAGCACAGGCTCCATTGCACCTGTGTTGCAGGAGCGCGTTGCAGGGCGCGTTGCACCCCCGGTGTGCAGGCAGAACCTCACAGCAGGCTCGGGCCTGGTGCAGCGGCACCGCTTGCAGTCGGCATGGTTTTGTTCGCGACTCGTGAGCAAAGCCATCGGCGCAGCCGGCGCACTCCAGGCAGAAGGACGAACGGCGCGCCGCGGAGTGGGAGCGCATCGATCAGCCGTTGGCCGCCGTGGCCCCGGGTGCACCGAGCGCCGGCTGATGCGGGCGTGGTCGACGAGCTCGCGGGCAGCGCCGCGCGGGTGGCGAGGGGACGGCGGGCGGCGCGCCGGGACGTGGTGATCAGAGCCTCGCGTTCGTCGCGAGGGAAGAAGGCGGGCCGTCGCCAGAGCGCTTCTGCAACGGCCCGCCGAATTGTGACTGAGCGTCCCACTTGGCGAGTGAGTGCTTGAGTTGGCGGGCCGTCTACTCGAGAGGGCCCGGCCCCGGCCGGGGGCCAGGGCTGGGATCACGTCACTCGTTGCCTTCCCCCAAGTCGTAGTGGGCCTTCGTGGCCTCGTAGCGCTTTTTGTCGTTTTCGGCCTTCTTCAGGAAGGGTGCCCTGGCCTGCTCGGACAGCTCTTCCCACTCCCTCCCGAGGACCTTTCCGATCTGGCCAAACGAAACATCCGGGTTCTGACGCTTCACTCGCTCACGGTTGGCCTCGGAGTAGAACATCTAGGCCGACAGGGGACGCTTGGGGGCGTCAGCGTCCTTCTTCCGGCGTGACCGGTGGGGCCGGTCTCCTTCTTCGGCCTTGCTTCGCCTGGTGCGCTTGTCTTCGGCGGTCTTGACGGCTCGGGGACTCATCGGCTCTCCGGTTCTCGAAACGACGGTGCTGCGAGGCAGTCAGGCTGCTTGGGCGTGAACGCTGTCGAGGACGCCGCCGACGGTCTCCCAACCGTCGACGTCCTCGTAGAGTTCGTCGATGCCGAGTTCCATCTCCAGCATGGAAGCGACGTTTGTGAGACCCTCCTCGTCGGCGTCCAGGTCGTCGACCAGGTCGGTGAGCACGACAGTTGGCCAGTGTGAGCATCACATTTGGCCGCGGGCGGCGAGCTACGCGTGTACCCGCCAGCACTTGCCATCGCGCCTCCAGACTCCGAAGCATCCGTGAAGGCTGACACGCGACGAGCCTCGCCGCGGCTGGCGCCGGGTTTGAGCAGTTCAGTTGACCTGCGGCTTCGTAACCTTCTTCGGCGCCGGTGTGACGCTTTTGGGCGCCGTGGCGCAGTGCGGCGTGAGCCGACTGGTCATCGTCCGAAGTGGCCCACACGATGCCAAGGAGGCGCTATGGGCAGGGAGTTCTGGCGGACGATTCAGATGGCTATCGAGAAGGACACCTGGACGGCACACGTGGTCGTGCTGTTCTGCGGCACAGGTGCTGCGCTCGGCGCATACATGACAGTCATGATTGGTAGCCTGCCGGGATGACTGCGACCTTCGGCGAAGCCGTCCGCGCCCGACTGCAAGCCCCGAACATCTGGTACGTCGGCACCGTGTTCCCCGACGGGGCGCCGCAGGTCAGCCCGATGTGGGTGGACCTGGAGGGAGAGGGAGAGCTGACGTTCAACACCTCGGTGGGCCGAGTGAAGGAGGAGAACCTGCGTCGCGACCCCCGCGTCTATCTCTCACACGCGGACGATGCCGATCCCTTCGACCGAGTGCAGATCAATGGCGAAGTGGCCCGCTTCATCGAGGGCGAGGAGGCGCACGAGCGAATGGACCGGCTGGCCCAGAAGTACCTGGGTAGCGAGCGCTTCGAGTGGCTCATGCCGGGAGAGCGACGGGTCGCGGTGATCGTGCGCCCGGTCAAGGTCCGGCACATTGTCGGGGTGGAGCGGTTTCGGCCGGGCGGCCCCTGCCCCGCTCCCTTAGCGTCGTCGCCGGCACGGCTTCACCCCCGGCTGTGACTGAGCGCCACAGCTACGCTGCCGCCGCGAGGCCGGGGTGGCACCTCCCGTCGCGCCGGAAAGCACACCTCGCCTGACCAGGATGCCTGGGCAGGCGACGCCGGAGAGCCCCGGGGGAGCCGCCCAGCGTCACTGTGCTGTCCGGCCGTCAGCGTCCCTGGTGGACGCCTGTCCGGGCCCTGTGAGTCGGAACGCCGCGCCTCGTGGGCCCTGCCACCTGGGCGAACGGGCCACCTCATCACGTGTACGGCCCTATCCGGTAGGCGGCGCACGGCTGGTTGTGGGCGATCATCATGAGATTCGTGCCGGGCCAACCTGATCGCGAATGTGATCCTCTCGGGCAAGCAGCGCCCCCTGCCTCGGCTGACCGCGCCCTGCTGCCGGTCGCCTTTGCCTCGGTCCCGCGGTCGTCGCTGGCCTGCCTTGGCCTCGCCAGCCGGCGGCAACCCCGGCCCAGCCAGTTCGACCCCTGCAAGCCCCACCTGGACAAACCCTGGGCAGAAGGATGTCAACGGCCGTGTAGTTCTCCCCGGTGGCGGCCAGGAGTTCGCCCCACTGGCGGCCACCGAGATGTCCCCGGTGGCAGCCAGATAAGTCCCCG
>NZ_JBWKDT010000045.1:39808-52216 GCF_056435785.1 Streptomyces sp. NPDC043870 | reverse complement strand
CCACCTGGCGGAACTCCTCCAACATCCCGTCCATGTGCGGCGAGTGGAAGGCGTGACTGACCATCAGACGCTTCGTCTTACGGTCCGTGAAGGACCCGGCGATCGCGAGCGCCGCGTCCTCGTCACCGGCGATCACGACCGACTGCGGGCCGTTGATGGCGGCGATGCTCACGCGGTCGGTGTCGGTGAGGAGCGGCAGGACCTCGTCCTCCGAAGCCTGCACCGCGATCATCACCCCACCGGCCGGCAGCGCCTGCATCAGCCGGCCGCGCGCGGCAACCAGGGTGCAGGCGTCCTCCAGGGAGAAGACCCCGGCCACGTACGCGGCGGCGATCTCACCGATGGAGTGACCGGACAGGAAGTCCGGCCGCACACCCCACGACTCGACCAGCCGGAACAGCGCCACCTCGACCGCGAACAGCGCCGGCTGCGTGTACTCCGTGCGGTCGAGGGCGTCGCTGTCGGCGCCGAACAGGACGTCCTTCAGCGGCCTGTCGAGTACCGCGTCGAGGTGGGCGCAGACCGCGTCCAGCGCGTCCGCGAACACCGGGTAGGTGTCGTACAGTTCGCGGCCCATGCCGAGGCGCTGGCTGCCCTGCCCGGTGAACAGGAAGGCGGTTCGGCCGTCGGTGATCGTGCCCGTCGTGGTGCGCGGCGCGGATTCACCGGCAGCGAGGCGCGTCAGGGTGTCGCGGAGGTCGTCGGTGTCCGTGGCGGTCAGGACGGCAGCGGCCCGGTGGTGGAGGTGGGCGCGGCCGGTGGCCAGGGAGTAGGCCAGGTCGACCGCGTCCGTGGTGGCGTCCAGGTGGGCGGTCAGTGCCGCCGCCTGCGCGCGCAGGGCTTCCTTGGTCTTGCCGGAGAGGAGGTACGGGAGGATCCGCGCCGGTCGTGCGGTCGGCTGGGGGCCGGTGGGCGTGAGCTGTTCGGCGGCGGGCTCGGTTTCCGGGGCCTGCTCGATGATGGTGTGGGCGTTGGTGCCGCTGATGCCGAAGGAGGAGACGCCGGCTCGGCGGGGGCGGCCGGTGGCCGGCCAGGCGCGCTGTTCGGTGAGGAGGTCGATGTCGCCGGCGGTCCAGTCGACGTGCGGGGTGGGCTCGTCCACGTGCAGGGTGCAGGGCAGGACGCCGTGGCGCATGGCCAGCACCATCTTGATGATGCCGGCGACGCCCGCGGCGGCCTGGGTGTGGCCGATGTTGGACTTAATCGAGCCCAGGAGAAGGGGCTGGTCGGTCGGGCGGTCCTGGCCGTAGGTGGCGAGTAGGGCCTGGGCCTCGATGGGGTCACCCAGGCGGGTGCCGGTGCCGTGGGCCTCGACCGCGTCCACGTCCGTGGCCGAAAGGCCGGCGCTTGCCAGGGCCTGGCGGATCACACGCTGCTGGGAGGGGCCGTTGGGAGCGGTGAGGCCGTTGCTCGCGCCGTCCTGGTTGATCGCCGAACCACGGACCACGGCAAGGACCGGGTGGCCGTTGCGGCGGGCGTCCGAGAGCCGCTCGACCAGGAGCATGCCGACGCCCTCGCCCCAGCCCGTGCCGTCGGCGGCAGCGGCGAACGCCTTGATCCGGCCGTCGGTCGCGAGGCCGCGCTGACGTGAGAAGTCGATGAAGTTCTCGGGGGTCGACATGATTGTCACACCGCCGGCGAGGGCCATCGAGCACTCGCCGTTGCGCAGCGCCTGGACGGCCCAGTGCAGGGCGACGAGGGAGGAGGAGCAGGCCGTGTCGACGGTGACGGCCGGGCCTTCGAGGCCGAACACGTACGAGACGCGGCCGGACATGACACTGCCCGCGTTGCCCGTGCCGACGTGGCCTTCCAGGCCGTCCTGCTCGCGGGTGACCAGGTGGAGGTAGTCCTGGCCGTTGGTGCCGATGAAGACACCAGCTCGGCTGCCGCGCAGGCTCTCGGGGTCGATGCCGGCCCGCTCGAAGGCCTCCCAGGAGGTCTCCAGCAGCAGCCGCTGCTGCGGGTCCATGGCCAGGGCTTCGCGCGGCGAGATACCGAAGAAGTCGGCGTCGAAATCAGCGACGTCGGCGAGGAAGCCGCCCTCGCGGGCGTACGAGGTGCCGGCCTGGTCGGGGTCGGGGTGGTAGAGGCGGTCCAAGTCCCAGCCGCGGTCGGCGGGGAACTCGACGACCGCGTCCGTGCCCTGTGCGAGCAGTCGCCACAGGTCTTCGGGAGTCCGCACGCCACCGGGGAAGCGGCAGCTCATGGCAACGATCGCGATCGGGTCCCCGTCGACGGCGGTGGCGACGGGCAGCAGCGCTCCGGAGACGGGCACGCTGCCCACGAGCTCGGCGCGGAGGTGGTCGGCCAGGGCGGCGGAGGTGGGGTAGTCGTAGATGAGCGTGACGGGCAGCCGCAGTTCGGTCGCGGCGCCGAGTCGGTTCCGCAGCTCGACCGCGGTGAGGGAGTCGAACCCCAGCTCCTTGAAGGCGCGTTCCGCGCCGATCGCGTCGGCGCCGTCGTGGCCGAGGACGGCGGCCACGTGCGTCCGGACCAGGCTGAGGAGTTCGCGCTCCTGCTCGGCGGGGGCGAGTACGGCGAGCCGGCCGGCCAGGGTGAGCGGGAGGCCGGTGTGGGCGGTGGGCCGGCCGTGGGTCTCGGCCTGGGCCTGGGCCTGTGTGGTCGCGCGTACTTCGCTCAGATCGCTGAAGAGTTCGCTGCGGCGTACGGCGGTGTGCTGGGCCAGGTACCGGGTCCATTCGACGTCGGCCACCGTGAGGGCGGCGGCGTCGTGGGCACCGACGGCCTGGCGGAGGGCGCGGATCGCGCGGTCGGCGGCCATGGGCGGCACGCCGTCCCGGCGCATCCGGGCCTCAAGGGCCTCGTCGGCGGCCATGCCGCCCTCGGCCCACGGACCCCAGGCGATCGAGGTCGCGGCCAGGCCGGCGGCACGCCGCTGCTCGGCGAGGGCGTCCAAGTAGGCGTTGGCAGCCGCGTAGTTGGCCTGACCGGCGGCACCGACGGTGCCGCTCATGGAGGAGAACAGCACGAAGGCGGAGAGATCGATGCCGAGCTCGACGGTCAGCTCGTGCAGGTTGAGCGCGGAGGTCGCCTTGGCGCGCAGGACGCTCTCGAACCGGTCGGGCGTCAGGGCGTCCAGGACGCCGTCGTCCAGGATTCCGGCCGTGTGGACGACCGCCGTGAGGGTCGCCGCCTCGGCGGCGAGCAACTCGCGCAAGGCCTCGCGGTCGGCGGCGTCACACGCCACCACCGACACCTCCACGCCGAGCTCGGACAGTTCCGCCGCGAGCTCAGCCGCGCCCGGCGCGTCCGCGCCCCGCCGGCTGGTCAACACCAGACGCTCCGCGCCCGCCCCCGCCAGCCACCGCGCGACCCTGCCCCCCAGAGCACCCGTACCACCGGTCACCAGGACCGTGCCGGTCGGCGCCCAGGACGGGGAGGTCTCGGCCCGCGCCGCCCGTACGAGTCGGCGTCCGAAGACCCCGGAGGAACGAATGGCGAGCTGGTCCTCTCCCGCGGCTCCGCCGGCCAGCACCCCGGCCAGCCGAGCCATCGCCCGCTCGTCCCACACCTCGGGCAGGTCCACCAGACCGCCCCAACGCCCAGGGACCTCCAGAGCGGCCACCCGACCCAGACCCCACACCTGCGCCTGCACCGCCGAAACCAGACGGTCCGAACGCCCCACACTCACAGCACCACGGGTCAGGCACCACAGCGGCGCCTCCACCCCGGCATCACCCAACGCCTGCACCAGAGCAGCCGTCGCAGCCACACCCGCAGCCTCGTCCAGCGCCAGCAGCGACACCACGCCCGCGACGGAACCGACGCCCGCGACGGACAGCAGTCCGGCGACCGCGGCCCGATCCGCGCCCGGCTCGACCACCACACCGCAGACCTCGGTGCCACGCCCGGCCAGCGCGCCCACCACGGCCGCGACCAGGGAGTCGTCCTCGCACGCACTGGGTACGACGACGACCCACTCGCCGCCGGGCACGCCGGACGACAGGGCGGCAGCCGTGAGCGGCTTCCACGACGCCCGGTAGCGCCAGCCGTCGACCTGGGCCTGCTCCTGGTGCTGCCGGCGCCAGGCCGACAGCGCGGGGACGAAGTCACTGAAGCTCGGGTCGTCGTCGGCCTCCAACTCGGCCAGCAGGGAGGCGAGATCGCCGCGCTCCACCGCGTCCCAGAACCGGGCGTCCACCGCGTCGACCGGCAGGGCGGCCGACACGGCACCGCCGTACGACAGGATCGTCTCCGGCCAGAACCGCTGCCGCTGGAACGCGTACGTCGGCAGCTCGATCCGCGCCGAACCCGCGCCCGTGCCCGCACCCGCACCCGAACCGGCGAAGAAGGCGGACCAGTCCACCTCCACACCGCGCACGAACGCGTGCGCCAGAGCCCCCACCAGCGACTCCGCCTCCGCACGCCCCGCGCGCAGCACCGGGGCGAAGGCGGCGTCCGTGTCGCCGGTCAGGCAGTCCTGCGCCAGCGCGGACAGCACACCGTCCGGGCCGAGTTCGACGTACGTGGTCACGCCGGCGGCCTCAAGCGCCCGCACGCCGTCGAGGAAGCGGACCGCCTCGCGGACGTGCCGGACCCAGAAGTCGGCCGAGGACATCTCGCCCTCGGTGACCAGGGCCCCGGTGAGGTTCGACACGACCGGAATGCGGGGGGACGCGAAGGACAGGCCCTCCACGACTCGGCGGAAGTCCTCCAGCATCCCGTCCATGTGCGGGGAGTGGAAGGCGTGGCTGACCGTGAGCCGCTTGGTCTTGCGGTCCGTGAAGGACCCGGCGATCGCTACCGCCGCGTCCTCGTCACCGGCGATCACGACCGACTGCGGGCCGTTGATGGCGGCGATGCTCACGCGGTCGGTGTCGGTGAGGAGCGGCAGGACCTCGTCCTCCGAGGCCTGGACGGCGATCATCACGCCGCCGGTCGGGAGCGCCTGCATCAGCCGGCCGCGCGCCGCGACCAGGGTGCACGCGTCCTCCAGCGAGAGCACCCCGCTGACGTGCGCGGCGGCGATCTCGCCGATGGAGTGTCCGGAGAGGAAGTCCGGGCGGATGCCCCAGCTCTCCACCAGCCGGAACAACGCCACCTCTACCGCGAACAGCGCCGGCTGGGTGAACGCGGTCTGGTCCAGCACCTCGCACTCGGCGCCGAACAGGACGTCCTTGAGCGGCACTTCGAGCTGCGCGTCGAAGCGTGCGCACGCCTCGTCCAGCGCGTCCGCGAACGCCGGGTAGGCCGCGTACAGTTCACGGCCCATGCCGAGGCGCTGGCTGCCCTGCCCGGTGAACAGGAACGCCAGTCCACCACCCGACACCGTACCCTGGACCAGGCCGGGCGCGTGCTCACCGGACGCGAGGGCGGTCAGGCCGGCCGTCAGCTCGTCACGGTCGGCGGAGCCCGCGACCAGGACCGCCCGCGTCTCCAACTTCGCCCGGGCGGCAGCGAGCGAGTACGCGACATCGGCGATACCGGCCTGCGGGTTCTCGGCCAGCCACGACGCGAGCTGCTCCGCCTGGGCGCGCTGCCCGGCAGGGTTCTTGCCTGTGACGACGAACGGCAGCACCGGGCTGGTGTCACCGGTGTGGTGCTCGGGCGTCACGGCCCCGGCCTCGGCCGGGGCCTCTTCGATGATGGTGTGGGCGTTGGTGCCGCTCAGACCGAAGGAGGAGACGCCGGCTCGGCGGGGTCGGCCGGTCGCCGGCCAGGCGCGCTGTTCGGTGAGGAGGTCGACGTCGCCGGCCGTCCAGTCGACGTGCGGGGTCGGCGCGTCGACGTGCAGGGTGCGGGGCAGGACACCGTGGCGCATGGCCAGCACCATCTTGATGATGCCGGCGACGCCCGCGGCGGCCTGGGTGTGGCCGATGTTGGACTTGACCGAGCCCAGGAGGAGCGGCTGGTCGGTCGGGCGGTCCTGGCCGTAGGTGGCGAGCAGGGCCTGGGCCTCGATGGGGTCGCCCAGGCGGGTGCCGGTGCCGTGGGCCTCGACCGCGTCCACCTCGGCTGCCGACAGACCGGCACTGGCCAGGGCCTGCCGGATCACACGCTGCTGGGAGGGGCCGTTGGGGGCCGTGAGCCCGTTGCTCGCGCCGTCCTGGTTCACGGCCGAGCCGCGGACCACGGCAAGGACCGGGTGGCCGTTGCGGCGGGCGTCCGAGAGCCGCTCGACCAGCAGCATGCCGACGCCCTCGCCCCAGCCCGTGCCGTCGGCGGCAGCGGCGAACGCCTTGATCCGGCCGTCCTCCGCCAGGCCTCGCTGGCGGCTGAAGTCGACGAAGGCGTCCGGGGTGGACATGACGGTCACACCGCCGGCGAGGGCCATGGAGCACTCGCCCTGTCGCAGCGCCTGAACGGCCAGGTGCAGGGCGACGAGCGAGGACGAGCAGGCCGTGTCGACCGTGATGGCCGGGCCCTCAAGCCCGAAGACGTACGACAGGCGGCCGGAGACCACGCTTGCCGCGTTGCCCGTCCCGACGTGGCCTTCGAGGCCGTCGGCCTCGCCCGCGACCAGGGAGAGGTAGTCCTGGCCGTTGGTGCCCACGAAGACACCGGCTCGGCTGCCCTTCAGTACGGCGGGGTCGATGCCGGCCCGCTCGAAGGCCTCCCACGAGGTCTCCAACAGGAGCCGCTGCTGCGGGTCCATGGCCAGGGCCTCGCGCGGCGAGATGCCGAAGAAGTCGGCGTCGAAGTCGGCGACGTCGTAGAGGAATCCGCCCTCGCGCGTGTACGAGGTGCCGGGCCGGTCCGGGTCCGCGTCGTAGAGGCGGTCCAGGTCCCAGCCGCGGTCGGCCGGGAACTCGGCGACCGCGTCCGTACCCTGCGCGAGCAGCCGCCACAGGTCTTCGGGAGTCCGCACGCCGCCCGGGAAGCGGCAGCTCATGGCGACGATCGCGATCGGGTCGTCGTCCGTCGTCGCGGCGATCGGCAGTCCGGCGTCGGTGTCCGCCGCCGGCGCGCTGCCGACCAACTCCCCACGCAGGTACTCCGCGAGGGCCGACGAGGTCGGGTAGTCGTACACGAGGGTGGTCGGGAGCTTCAGCCCGGTGGCCGAGCCGAGCCGGTTGCGGAGGTCGACGGCGGTCAGGGAGTCGAATCCGAGCTCCTTGAAGGCACGTTCGGCCCCCACGTCGTCGGAGCCCTCGTGTCCGAGCACGGCGGCGACCTGGGTCCGGACCAGGGCGAGCAGCTCCCGGTCCTGCTCGGCCCGAGGCAGTCGGGCCAGCTTCGCGAACGCGGCGCCCGCGACGTCGGCGCCCGTCACCACGGTCCCGTGACCGGTGGCGGCGGCATCGCCCGTCGATCCGCCGGCGACGAAGTCGGCGACGGACGGGTTGGGTCGGACGGCCGCGACGATGGCCGAGAAGCGGTCCCAGCTGATGTCCGCGACGGTCAGCGCGGTCTCGCCGGCGCCGACGGCCTGCGCCAGCGCGGCGATCGCGGCATCGGGAGCCATCGGCGGCACGCCTTCACGCCGCATCCGCGCGTCCATCGCCTCGTCGGCGGCCATGCCGCCCTCGGCCCACGGACCCCAGGCGATCGAGGTCGCGGCCAGGCCGGCGGTGCGCCGCAGTTCGGCGAGGGCGTCCAAGTAGGCGTTGGCGGCTGCGTAGTTGGCCTGACCGGCGGCACCGACGGTGCCGCTCATGGAGGAGAACAGCACGAAGGCGGAGAGATCGATGCCCAGCTCGACGGTGAGATCATGGAGGTTGAGCGCGGAGGTCGCCTTGGCGCGCAGGACGCTGTCGAACCGGTCGGGCGTCAGGGCGTCCAGGACGCCGTCGTCCAGGATTCCGGCCGTGTGGACGACCGCCGTGAGGGTCGCCGCCTCGGCGGCGAGCAACTCGCGCAAGGCCTCGCGGTCGGCGGCGTCACACGCCACCACCGACACCTCCACGCCGAGCTCGGACAGTTCCGCCGCGAGCTCAGCCGCGCCCGGCGCGTCCGCGCCCCGCCGGCTGGTCAACACCAGACGCTCCGCGCCCGCCCCCGCCAGCCACCGCGCGACCCTGCCCCCCAGAGCACCCGTACCACCGGTCACCAGGACCGTGCCGGTCGGCGCCCAGGACGGGGAGGTCTCGGCCCGCGCCGCCCGTACGAGTCGGCGTCCGAAGACACCGGAGGAACGAATGGCGAGCTGGTCCTCTCCCGCGGCTCCGCCGGCCAGCACCCCGGCCAGCCGAGCCATCGCCCGCTCGTCCCACACCTCGGGCAGATCGATGAGGCCGCCCCAACGCGCGGGGACCTCCAGAGCGGCCACCCGGCCGAAGCCCCACACCTGGGCCTGGACAGCCGAAACCAGGCGGTCCGAACGCCCCACGCTCACCGCACCACGGGTCAGGCACCACAGCGGCGCCTCCACCCCGGCATCGCCCAACGCCTGCACCAGAGCAGCCGTCGCAGCCACACCCGCAGCCTCGTCCAGCGCCAGCAGCGACACCACGCCCGCGACGGAGCCCGCATCAGCCAGCAGCCCGGCGAGAGCAGCCCGATCCGAGCCCCCCTCGACAACAACCCGCCGGACCTCAGCCCCACGGCCGGTCAGCGCATCCACCACGGCCGTGTCATCCACGCCCTCGGCAGGCACAACGACCAGCCAGGACCCCGACAGCCGCACGCCGGCCGCACCATCGGTCAGCGGCTTCCACGACACCCGGTAGCGCCAGCCGTCCACCTCCGACTGGGTTCGGACGCGGCGGCGCCAAGCCGACAGGGCCGGGACGACCTCGCTCAGCGGCTGTTCGCCGGAGGTGTCCAGTTCGAGTGCGGCGGCGAGTGCGGCCACGTCCTGGTGCTCGACCGCGTCCCAGAACTCGGTGTCGGCCGGGTCGGTGCGGTGCGTGGATGCTGTCGCCGGATCGGCGGCGGGGGTGCGGGAGTTCATCCAGTACCGCTGCCGCTGGAAGGCGTACGTCGGCAGCTCGACGCGCCGGGCGCCGGTACCGGCGAAGAACGCGGCCCAGTCGACTTCCGTACCGCGGACGAACGCCCGAGCCACGGCGTGGAGCAGGGTGGCCGGCTCGGGGCGGCCGGTGCGCAGTGCGGCGGCGAAGGCGAGGGGCTGGGAGGTGGCGGGGGCCGAGGGGTCCTGCGGGTCGGTGGCCAGGCAGTCCTGGGCCATGGCGGTGAGGACCGGGTCGGGGCCGAGTTCCAGGAAGGAGTCGGCGCCGCGGGCCTGGAGGGTGCGTACGCCGTCGAGGAAGCGTACGGCTTCGCGTACGTGCCGGACCCAGTGCTCGGGGTCGGCCAGTTGGGCGGCGGTGGCCGTGGTGCCGGTGAGGAGGGAGACCACGGGCAGAGTGGGGGTGCCGTACTCCAGGACCTGTGCCACGCGGCGGAACTCGTCGAGCATGCCGTCCATGTGCGGGGAGTGGAAGGCGTGGCTGACGGTCAGCCGCTTGGTCTTGCGGCCCTGGGTTTCGAAGGCCTCGGCGACGGCGACGACGGCGTCCTCGTCGCCGGCGATGACGACCGACTGGGGGCCGTTGATCGCAGCAATGCTGACCCCATCAGTCAGCAGCGGCAGAACCTCGCCCTCCGAGGCCTGGACGGCGATCATCACGCCGCCGGCGGGCAGTGCCTGCATCAGCCGGCCCCGGGCCGCGACCAAGGCGCACGCGTCTTCCAGCGAGAAGACGCCCGCCACGTGCGCGGCGGCGATCTCACCGACGGAGTGGCCTGCCACGAAGGCCGGCTTCAGGCCCCAGGACTCGACCAGCCGGTACAGCGCCACCTCGACCGCGAACAGTGCGGGCTGGGTGTAGGCGGTCTGGTGCAGGAGGGCGGCCTCGGGGGTGTCCTCGTCGGCGAACAGAACGTCGAGCAGTGGGTGTTCGAGCTGCTCGTCGAGGTACCAGCAGGCGTTGTCGAGGGCGTCGGCGAACACCGGGTAGGTGGCGTAGAGTTCGCGGCCCATGTTCAGCCGCTGGCTGCCCTGGCCGGTGAAGAGGACGGCGGTGCGTCCGGCGGCGGGTTCGCCGTGTACGACGGTGGGCGCGTCGGTGCCGTCGGCGAGGGCGTGCAGGCCGCGCAGGAGTGCGGTGCGGTCGTCGCCGAGGACGACGGCGCGCTGTTCGAAGCGGCCGCGGGTGGCGGCGAGGGAGTGGCCGGTGTCGAGGGGGTCGGCGTCCGGGTGGGCGTCGAGCCAGTCGCCGAGACGTCGGGCGGTGGCGCGCAGGGCTTCGGGGGTCTTGGCGGACAGGGCCCAGGGCAGCGGCCCGGCCGTGTCCTGGGACTCGCCCGGGCCCGCGGCCGGCTCGTCCACCAGCGAGTCCGGCGACTCGTCGCTCGGCGGCTCCTCGATGATGGCGTGCGCGTTGGTGCCGCTCATGCCGAAGGAAGAGACGCCCGCCCGGCGCGGGTTGTCGGAGGCGGGCCATGCGACCGGCTCGGTGAGCAGCGAGACGGCACCGGCCTGCCAGTCGACGTGCGGGGTCGGCGCGTCGACGTGCAGGGTGCGGGGCAGGACGCCGTGGCGCATGGCCATGACCATCTTGATGACGCCCGCGACGCCGGCGGCGGCCTGGGTGTGACCGATGTTCGACTTCAGGGAGCCGAGCCACAGGGGCCGGTCGGCGGGCCGGTCCTGGCCGTAGGTGGCCAGCAGGGCCTGCGCTTCGATCGGGTCGCCGAGGCGGGTGCCGGTGCCGTGTGCCTCGACGGCGTCGACGTCGGCGGCCGAGAGGCCCGCGTTGGCGAGCGCCTGCCGGATGACGCGCTGTTGGGCGGGGCCGCTGGGGGCGGTGAGGCCGTTGCTGGCGCCGTCCTGGTTGATGGCGGTGCCGCGGACGACGGCGAGGATCCGGTGGCCGTTGGCGCGGGCGTCGGAGAGTCGCTCGACCAGGAGCATGCCGACGCCTTCGCCCCAGGCGGTGCCGTCGGCGGCGGCGGCGAAGGGCTTGCAGCGGCCGTCGGGGGCCAGGCCGCGCTGGCGGCTGAAGGAGACGAAGGAGCCGGGTGAGGCCATGATGGCGACGCCGCCGGCGAGTGCCAGGGAGCATTCGCCGGTGCGCAGGGCCTGGACGGCGAGGTGCAGGGCGGCCAGCGAGGAGGAGCAGGCGGTGTCGACGGTGACCGTGGGGCCTTCGAAGCCGAAGGTGTAGGCGATGCGGCCGGAGGCGACGCTGGCGGCGTTACCGGTGACGAGGTAGCCCTCGAATCCGTCGGTGGCGTCTTCGAGTCGGGGGCCGTATTCCTGGGTTTCGGCGCCGACGAAAACGCCGACCTGGCCGCCGCGGAGTCGGGCGGGGTCGACGCCGGCGCGGTCGAACGCCTCCCAGGAGGTTTCCAGCAGCAGGCGCTGCTGCGGGTCCATGGCCTGGGCCTCGCGGGGGGAAATTCCGAAGAATCCGGCGTCGAATTGGTCGGCGTCGTGGAGGAATCCGCCTTCGCGGGCGTAGCTGGTGCCGGAGCGGTCGGGGTCGGGGTCGTAAAGGGAGTCGAGATTCCAACCGCGCCCGGTGGGGAATTCGGAAATGGCGTCGGTGCCGGCGGCGACGAGGTCCCAGAGGGCTTCGGGGGAATGCACGTCGCCGGGGAATCGGCAGCCGATTCCGACGATGGCGATCGGTTCGTCGCTGCCGACGGTGGCGGTGACGGGTGCCTCGGCGGGGGCGGTCAGCCCCAGCAGGAGGGCGTGGATCCGGCGGGCGAGGTGGGCGGGTGTGGGGTGGTCGAAGGCCAGGGTGACGGGCAGGCGCAGGCCCGTGCCGGCCACGAGGCGGGCGTGCAGGTCGACGGCGGCGAGGGAGTCGAAGCCCAGGTCGAGGAAGGAGCGGTCCGGGTCGAGGGTGGCGGGGGCGTTGTCGCGCAGGGTGGCGGTCACCAGGGTGGAGACCCAGTCGAGCAGGGCGGTGTGCTGTTCGCCCTCGGTCAGGCCGGCGAGGCGTTCGCGCCATCCGTCGGGGCCTTCGCCGCTGCTGACGTCCTGGGTTCCGCCGGTCTCAGGGGCGCCGTCGATTTCGGCTGCGAAATCCTGGGACTCGTTCAACATCGCGCGCTCCATCACTCCGTGCAGAGAAACCTAAGACCGGTTATGACCCTGGCACGGGAGAGGCGGCGCAGAAACCCCTAACGGTCCCCTAGGGACCCCTAGTCGAGAACCCTGGTCGAGAACCATCCGGAAACCGCGATGAATATGCGGGTGCGGACGAATCATAATGCCCTCGGAGTGTGGGCAATTGCAAGCAGGAATGGCGGGGGCGGAGATCCCCTACCGGCCCCTGCCGGGCGGGGCTGGGGTGGGAGCGGTGGGCGGGCGAAGGGACCCTCCATGCGCAGGGGCGGCGGGAGACGACAGAGTCGGGGGGGGGGGGGGGGGGGGGGCCCCCCCCCCCCCCCCGGGGGGGCCGACCGCTGCGGGGGGAGGAGGTGGTTCGTGGGGCGTGGGGGGTCGTTTCCGGAACAGGGGGGGCAGCCAAGGTCCGGCTTCCCCCGTGA
>NZ_JBWKDT010000045.1:0-39798 GCF_056435785.1 Streptomyces sp. NPDC043870 | reverse complement strand
GGTGGGAGAGGGGGGAAGCAAAGGACCCCCCCCCCCGCCGGAGAGTGGGGGAAAGAGGGGGGGGGGGGGGGGGGGGGGGGGCCCCCCCCCCCCCCCACTCCCGGGGGTACGCCGATCGCTGCGGGGGACGGATGTGGTCAGCGGCGCGTGGGGACTCGTTCCAGGAACGGGGTGAGCAGCCCGGGTACGGCTTCCTCGGCGAAGGCGAGGCCCTCGCAGACCGATACGTCGCGGACCTTGTAGACGCCGTTGCCGGCGGCGGTGGCGGCGCCCAGGGTGAGCAGGCCGGCCCGGCGTTGGAAGACCGAGCGGGTGATGGACCAGCCGATGATCCCGTCGCACTGGAGGGCGGCGGTGCGGCGGGTGAAGGTGCCGGAGCGGGCGACCAGGTAGCGGCCGTGCACGGCGTGGCCGAGGTTGCGGTACGCGTCAAAGGCGAAGGCCACTCCGGCGGCCGCCAGGACCAGGGTGGTGATCCAGCCGGTGTGAACGAGCACGGGCGTGAGCCACAGTCCGAGGCCGACGAGGACCGCGCCGGGCAGGGCGGCCCAGGTCAGGGCGCGGTTGATCCGGCGCCGGAGGGCGACGCGGGGGTGCGGGGCGAGGGCGGCGGCGGTGGTCGGGGAGACGGACTCGCCCAGGACGTCGGCGGCGATCCGGCGGGCCAGGGCCAGGGGGACGGGCGGGGTGAGGCGGCTGCGACTGCTGTTCTCGTCCTCGTCGCCTAGGCCACTGGCGACGGCCTTGAGGCGGGCTCCGCCGGCCCAGCGCAGCAGCAGCGGCTCGGCCACCTCGGCGCCGCGCAGCCGCGCTTCCTCGATGCTGACGGAGCGGGTGATCAGCAGGCCGCGGCGGACCCGGAGCATGCCCGGCTCCTCGCGGTCGAGGCGGTAGCCGCCCCAGCCCTCGATGAAGGTGGCGGTGGATCCGGCGACGCCGATGACCACGATGACGAGGAGGGTGACGAGGATGCCGTACCAGAGCGGGACGGAGCCGAAGCGGTCGGTGAGGTCCTTGACGATGCCGAGTTCGAGGGGGTCGACCTTCAGCTCGTGCAGGGTGCGGTAGGCGCTGCCGACGGCGATGAACACACCGCCGACGCCCCAGAGGGTCAGCGGCGCGTACCGCAGCCAGGCCCAGTCGAGTTCGGCGAGGGTGGTGTCGCTGTCGGGGTCGGTGGGCCGCAGGCCGTGGGCGGCGTGCCGGAGTTCGGTCAGCCGCCCGCGCAGGGCGGCGGCGTCGGCGACGCTGAGGCCGTCCAGGGACAGGCCGGCGTCGGCGGAGCCCTGGTCGCCGGTGCTGATCTTCAGGGAGGTGAGGCCGAAGATCCGGTGCAGGGGGTTGGCGGTCAGGTCGACGCCGCGGATGCGGTCGATGGGCACCGAGCGCTCGCTGCGGAAGAACCGCCCCTTGTGGAGTTCCACGCGGTCGCCGGTCACCCGGTAGCGGGTGGTGATCAGCCGCATGACGCTGATGCCGGCGATCACCAGGCAGGTGATCAGCAGCGAGCCCAGGGTGATCAGGACCTGGAGGTTGGTCCGGCCGTCGTTGATGACGAGGGTGAGGCCGAAGGTGGCGAGCGGGGTGGCCACCACGCTCAGGTTGACGAGGAACAGGCGCGAGTTGAGCCGGCCCCATTCCTGGTCCGGGGTGTCGGCCGGGCGGCGTACGGCGGTGTCCGGCATCATGTGGCGTCTCCCGGTACGGCCTGGGTGGCCCGGGTGAGCCGCTCGACGAGTTCGGTGGCGGTCCGGTGGTCCAGGCCCTTGATCTTCACCGCGCCGGAGGAGGAGGCGCTGGTGACGGTGATCCCGGAGAGGTTGAACATCTGCTGGAGGGGGCCGCGCAGCAGGTCCACCGTCTGGATGCGGGAGAGCGGGACGACCCGCCAGCGCTGCCAGAGCCATCCCGAGGCGGCGTAGACGGCCTCCTGGGTGGTCTCCCAGCGGTGGACGCGGTAGCGCCAGACGGGCATCACGGCCATGTAGAGGAGTCCGGGCACGAGGCAGGCGAGGAAGAGCGGGCCGAACACGAATCGGGCGGGCGGGATGAAGGTCCACAGCACCCCGAACACGAGCGGGAGCGGCAGGGCGAACAGCGAGGACTGGAGGGTCCACCAGCCGATCGCGCGGCTCTCGACCCGGTTGCGAGGCGGACGGAGCCTCAGTTCTTCGTTGTGTTGCACTGCGTCACCCTTGTTCCTGGAACGTTTTCGATCGGTCGGCGTCCGTTGTGGTGGCGGCCGGTACGGCGCGCTGCCGGGACAGCAGGACCGCGGTGCGGGCCACCACCGTCGACAGCGACATCAGCGCGAGCGCGCTCACGAGGACCTCGCTGCCGCTGAGTTGGTAGTCGGTGGTGAATCGTGCCATCCGCGCCCCGAACCAGTGCTCGCAGCCGTAGGCGAAGAGGATCTGGGACCCGGTGAGCAGGGTCCAGACGGCCGCGTAGCCGGGTCCGCCGGTGGTGCGGATGTCCCCCGCTGGGGCCCGGTGTGCCGAGAGCAGGGAGCCTGCCACGAGTCCGCAGATGGCTCCCACTCCGATACCGGCGAGGTGCAGCGATGTGTCGTTGCCCGCCGTCGGAAAGGCGTGTACGCGGGTGGCGATCACCAGGCCGGCCACCAGTATGGGACCGGCGACCCTCACGGCGGTGATGCGCTGGTTTCCGTAGTCGGTCGCGAGGATGACGGCCAGGATCGACCCGCAGGTGATGAGTGCCGTAGTGAACTGCCCCACGTGACCGAAGCCGTCCTTCCCGATTTTCGACGGGAACCTCGTTGTCGCGGTTCCCTTCCGCCGCTTCCACCGTAGGACGGGCGAGGTGGGCGGGGTGCCGACCGATCGGTGGGATCGGCTGTCAACCGATCGACGGACAGCGGCAAAGCTCGTGGTAGGACTGGTGGCGTGCACATACTCACGCAGGAGGAGGTCCCGCGGCAGGCCGCGCGTCCGGGTCTCGATTCGGGGAGCCGCTGGTTCGGTCTGTGGGACGGCTTCTTCGCCGTCTCCTACGTCATCACGGTCATCATGCTGTTCGCCTCCGACGAGGACCAGGTCCACCGGGCGTTCGCCATCGGGGCGCTGACGCTGATCGTGCCCTGGTACGCGGGGCTCGGCCGGCGGCCGATGATCCTGCGGACGAAGGGTCGGCGGAACCTCGTGTTCTCGGTCGGCCTGTTCCTGTTGTTCGCGTTCGCCGCCACGCTTGATCTGGGGGGCTCCTTCGCGCTGTTCGCGGTGGTGCCCATGCTGATGATGAGCCTGCCGATGCCGGCCGCGATCGTGCTGGTGGTCCTGGCGAACCTGTGGCCGGTGATCGTGGTGTGGCTGCGGGGCGGGCAGTTCGACCCGCACATCCTGTCGGTGCTGCCCATCTCGCTGTTGGGCATCGCCCTGTCGGTACTGCTCGGCCTGTGGATCACCCGGGTGGTGCAGCAGAGTGCCGAACGGGCCGAGCTGATCGAGGAGCTGCGGCGCAGCCGGGAGCGTGAGGCCGAGCTGTCCCACCGGGCCGGGATCTCGGCCGAGCGGGAGCGGCTTGCCCGGGAGATCCACGACACCCTTGCGCAGAGTCTGACCAGCATCATCAGTCTGGTGCAGGCGGCCGAGTCGGAGGTCGTGTCCCATCCCCAACGGGCCCACGAACGGCTGGGGCTGGCCGGGCGGGTGGCCCGGGACAGCCTGGCCGAGGCGCGCGGTTTTGTCTCCAAGCTCACCCCTCCGGCGCTGCGGGAGAGCTCCCTGGTGCAGGCGGTGCGCCGGCAGGCCGATCTGCTGATGGAGGAGACGGGCCTGTCGGTGCGGTGCGCGTCCCGGGGCGAGGAGCAGCCACTGCCGATGGCGGTCAATGTGGTGCTGTTGCGCTCGGCGCAGGAGGCGTTCGCCAATGTGCGCAAGCACGCGCGGGACGCCCGTAGGGTGGAGGTGCTGGTGGCGTACGCGCCGGAGGCGGTACGGCTGGTGGTCCGCGACGACGGCGCGGGCTTCCAGGCGGACGACGAGGGGCTCGACCGCGCACCGCACGGCCGGCCGGACGGCGGGCAGGGTCGCGAGCCGGACGGCGAGCAAAGCGGTTTCGGACTGCGCGGAATGCGCGCCCGGGTGGCGGAGATCGGCGGCACGGCGCAGGTCAGCAGCAGCCCGGGCGCGGGCACGGTCATCGAGGTGCTGGTGCCACTGGGCCCTGCGGAGGAGGAGTCGACCGATGGGTGAGCGTGAGCCGATCCGGGTGCTGCTCGCCGACGACCACCCGGTGGTCCGGGAGGGCCTGAGCGCCATGCTGGAGCTGGAGGAGGGCATCCGGGTCGTGGGGCAGGCCGGCTCCGGTGAGGAGGCGGCACTCCAGGCCGCCCGGCTCAAGCCGGACATCGTCCTGCTCGACCTGCGGATGGGTGCGATGGACGGGGTGGCCGCGACCGGGCACATCCTGCGGGATTCGCCACGGACCAAGGTGGTCATCGTGACGACGTACGAGGACGACGCCGACATCCTGCGGGCGGTGGAGGCGGGCGCGGCGGGCTACCTGCTCAAGGGCAGCTCCCGCGAGGAGCTCGTGAACGCGGTGAAGGCGGCGGCGCGCGGCGAGACGGTGCTGACGCCCTCGCTGGCGCCGAAGCTGTTCCGGGCCCGGGTGGCGGAGCCGCCGGTGCTGTCGGAGCGGGAGCGCGAGGTGCTGCAACTGGTCCGGCAGGGCCTGACCAACGCCGACATCGGGCGCCGGCTGTTCATCAGCGAGGCTACGGTCAAGACGCATCTGCTGCGGTCGTTCAAGAAGCTGTCGGTGTCGGACCGGACGGCGGCGGTGATCACGGCCCTGGAGCGGGGCCTGCTTTCCTGACGACGGCGTCCGGCATGCGGGGGCGGGGTGCCCGGGGTCGCACGGCCCCGGGTACCCGGCCCCTCTTTCCCGAGCCCCCCGCACGGGGCTCGCGCCTCAGGCGATGCCCGGCAGGCTCATGTCCCACAGCCGGGCGGGCAGGTCACGGCGCCGCTTGACCTTCAGCTTGCGGTAGATCCGGGTCAGGTGCTGCTCGACCGTCGAGACGGTGACGTACAGCTTCGTGGCGATCTCGCGGTTGGTGTGGCCGCGCGCGGCGAGGAGCGCCACCCGTGCCTCGGCTTCGGACAGCACCTCGGTCTCCCGGGGCGGTTCCGCCTCGCGTCCGGCCACGACGGGCTCGCCGTCGCCCTGCCCCGGCGAGAACTGCTCGCACAGCGACTGTGCCCCGCAGGACTTGGCGACGTGCCAGGCTTTGCGTGCGAGCATCCGGGCCCGCTGGAAGTCCCCGGCCGCACGGTAGTCGCTGCCCAGCTCCCCCAGTGCCCTGGCCAGTTGGAGCCGGTCATCGCTCTGCTCCAGGGCCTCCACGGCCTCGGTGAGCCGCTTGAGGCGGTACGTGAGGTCGCCGCTGGTGCGGGCGAGCGCGAACAGCAGGGCACCGCGCGGCCTGCTGCCGGCCGGGCCCGCCTCCCGCTGCCTCTGCTGCTCGACGTACTCCCGGGCACGCGCCTTGTTGCCGATGGCCAGCCACGCCTCGGCGGCGTCCAGTCGCCACGGCGCCAGCTCCACGGCATCCATGCCCCAGGCCTGCATCAGCTCCCCGCACGTGAGGAAGTCGCGCAGGGCGGCGTGGTAGCGGCCGGTGGCGAGGTGGCAGCGGCCGCGGGCCCGGACGTAGTGCAGCCCGACGTGGGTCTCCAGCATCGTCTCGGGCACGGGCTGTTCGAGCAGGCTCATCGCCTCTTCGAGGTTGCCCATCTGGGTCTCGGCCTCGACGAGAACGGACAGCGGCAGGGCGATGCCCACGCCCCAGCACTGCACGGAGATCAGGGACATGGCGTGGCGGGCCTGGGCGGCCGCGCCCGGCAGGTCGCCCTGGCGGAGGGCGATCTCGGCCCGGACCACGCCGAGGGCCGCCTGCCAGCTCGGCGCGTTGCGGGCGGAGCACTCGCCGAGCAGCCGGTCGGTCCAGGTCAGCGCGAGGTCGAGGCGGCCGGCGTAGAGCAGGGCCTGCAATGCGAAGACAAGCGGCGTCAGGGTGCGGTCGCTGAGATGGTAGCGCTGCAGCACCCGGGTGGCCTCGGCGACAGCCGCCTCCCCCTGGCCGCCGCGCAGGGCGGTCCGCATGGCCTCGACGGCCGGCACGTGGGCGTCGTCGGGCATGTCGTAGGGGGCGGCGCCGGTGCCGTACGCCGCAGTGGCGGCGTTCGGCGTACGCGGGGCGCCGGGCGGGGTGTCGTGCGGGGGCCCGGCGGTCGTGAACTTTTCCCGGACCGGGGGGCTGAACAGCGAGAGCCAGCTCTGCGCGGCGGCGAGTGTGCCCGGGTCGTAGGCGGGGGGGCGTCCGGCGGCCTGGTCCTCCTGGGCTGCGGCCTGGAGGCGGCTCACGGCTTCGCCGGCCTCCCGGGCCTCGCCTATCCAGGCCAGGCAGGTCACGGCGTGGAGGAGGTCGCTGTCGGTGAGCCGGCCGGCGGTGAACTCACGGGACAGCTGCCGCAGATGGCCCCCGGCTGCGCCGGGGCTGCTGCGCCAGACGATGCTCACGAGGCGGGATTTCAGAGCGGTGCGCCGTGGACCTTCGGGGCAGGAGTCGACGGCCAGTTCGCTGTAGCGCAGGGCGAGTTGGGGGTCGTCCTGGACGAGGGCGTATTCGGCGGCCTCCTGCAGGACGGGGATCGCCCAGGCTTCCACCCGTTTACGGGCGGCGAGGAGGTGGCGGGCGACGTCGAGGGCCGCTGCCCCTTCCTGGTGCAGCAGGCGAGCCGTGCGCTGGTGGAGCGCGGTCAGCGCCCCGCGGGGGGTGGCGGCCAGCACCGCGGCTCGGGTGGCGGCCTCGCGGAACGCGCCGTCGTGCAGGATCCCGCACCGGCTGAGGTCCTGGACGGCCAGTTCGGCGGCCTTTACGTGGACGTCGGTGATGCGGCTGAGGAGCGCGGGCGGGCAGACGTCGCCGAGGACCGCGATGCCCCGGGCGACAGCCAGCATCTCGGGGTCGCCGCGGTGGAGGCAGTCCAGTAGGGCGCGTTCGAAAGTGTCGGCGGGGATGAGCGGCTGGAACGGCTCACTGTCGCCGAGGATCGCCAGGCCGTCCTCGATCAGGGCCTTGACCAGCAGCGGGTTTCCGCCGGTGGCCTCGTGGCAGTCGGCGGACAGGCGCTGGGCGGCGGCGGAGAAGTGCCCGGCCAGGACGCGTGCGGTGCCTTCCACGCTGAGCGGGGACAGCCGGATGTTGGTGCAGTTGGGCTGGCGCTGCAATTCGGCGTGAAAAGCAAGTTGGGCGGGCAGCAGCCGTACGGCCTCGGTGAGGAGGATCAGGACGCCGGCTTGCCGGACCCGCCGTGCCAGACACAGCAGGAAGGCGCGGGAGAGTTCGTCGCCGTGGTGGACGTCGTCGACGGCAATGACGACGGTGCGGTCCCGTGCGATCCGCAGGAGCGAGGCGCAGATGTGGGACAGGACGCGCATCCCGGCCTCTGCGGCGCCGGTGGCGTCGTCGGCGCCTGTCGCCTGGTCGCCGACGCCGTCGAGGAGTGCGGTGGCCTCGGCGTGGACGGCGGGGTCCAGCGGGGCGGTGCTGTCGAGGAGACGGCGCAGGATACCGAAGGGGAGGTAGCGCTCGGCGCGGGAGCCGGCGGCCTCCAGGACGAGTGCCCCGTCGGCCATGGCGGCTTCGGTGAAGGACTCCAGCAGGGTGGTCTTGCCGGAAGCGATGGGCCCGCTGATGACGGCGACGCGGCCGCGGCTCCGGCGGGCGCTGTCGAGCAGGTCGTTCAGCGTCTCCCACTGCTTCTCGCGTTCGACCAGCCTTGCCACCACTGCGTTCCCTTCCCCCGAGCTTTGTGAACTTGCCCTGCTGTGCACTGTGTCGCCCCTCCTCGCGCCCCGCCGGGTGGGCGGGGCGGGGCCCCGGGGCGGGGTCGGTTCCCTCCGGTGCGGGGAGGGCTGTCCGGCCCGGCCTCGGTTCCCGTCTCTTCATCTTTCGCCGCCGGGTCAGCCTTGGTCGGTGGCTTTCCCGGCGTGCGGCTCAGCCCTTTGAGGTGGCCGCTGAGAGTTGCTCAGAAACGATGTTCAAGATCTTTTCCTGTTCCCGGGCGAGGAAGAAATGACCTCCCGGAAAACGGTGGATGTCGAATCCGCCCCGGGTGTGCCCTTCCCAGGCGTCCGCCTCCTCGCGGCTGGTACGGGGGTCGGACTCGCCGGTCAGCACGGTGATAGGGGTGTTCACCGTGTTCTCGGGCGCGGCCCGGTAGTTTTCGATGGCGGTGTAGTCGCTGCGAATGGCGGGCAGCACCATGCGGAGGATCTCCTCGTTTCCGAGAATGGCCGCGTCGGTTCCGCTGAGCTCGCGCATCTCCGCCACGATGCCGTCGTCATCGCGCAGATGCACGGTTTCGTGGCGGTAACTCGACGGTGAACGCCTTCCCGAGGCGAAGATCCGGACGGGCTCGACGCCATGGTCACGCTCCAGACGGCGCGTCACCTCGAAGGCGAGAACGGCGCCCATGCTGTGACCGAACAGGGCCGTCGGCCGGTCCAGCCACGGCAGGAGTGCGCTGGTCAACGCGTCGGCGTAGGTGCCGATGTCGGTGATCCCGGGCTCGTGCCGGCGGTCCTGGCGTCCGGGGTACTGCACGCAGAGGACGTCCACGGCCGAGCAGAGAGCCTGGGACATGGGGAAGTAGAAGGAGGCCGATCCGCCGGCGTGCGGCAGGCACACCAGTCGGACCGGGCTTTCGTCCGCGGCGTGATAGCGGCGGATCCAGGCGTCTGCATTCTGCTTGTCGCTCAAGGGGATGAAAACTCCGTGTCCCGGTCCAGAAGCAGCAAGGTGAAGTTCGCTGACCGAACCGTTTCGCCGCTTCTGCACACGCGTTCTGTTTCCCCATGTCTAGCAGAGCGGTAATGCCCCCAGTACCCCTACATCACAACCCCTATGACCGCTGGAAATCACCAAAGTACAACGACAATCGAACGCGATACCAACGATCCTGGGCCGTGCGCCGACGGTGGCATGACAGGTGTCAGTGGTCCGGAAGGGTCAACGCCGTGGCGCTTGCCCGGCCGTAGACATCGGGGCGGGCGGTGCCCAGCCTGCCGAGATCGTCGGCCTCGACGATGCCCGGTGGCGAGCCGCCCTCGCGTAGGGGGGTGAATAGGGGTCAACATGCCTCTGTAAGCATCTGGCCAGGCTGTCCGCGCCGCAGTCCCACCAGGGTGGGCGCCGGTGCCGGGGCGGGCTGTCGCCCCGGCACCGCCGCGTCACTCCTCGTCGCGCAGCCGGGCCGCCAAGGAGATCAGCGGCTCGGTCTCCTCGGTGTGGCCCAGGGCGGTCAGGCGGGAGACCGCCGCGTCGAGACGGGTGAGGGCGGGGGCGGGGCGTTCCAGGTAGAGGCCCTCCACGGCGCCCGCGAGGCGGACGCACTCGGCCCACTCGCCGGCGCGGTCGTCGTCCCTTCCCGGCTCGCCCAGCAAGGCGAGGGCCTTCTCCAGGGCGGCCAGGGCGTCCTCGTACTCGCCGGCGTAGGCGTTGACCCGCCCGTGTTCGTAGGCCAGAGCGGTCTCCAGGGAGCGGCCGTGGGCCTCGTATCCGGCGGCGCGGGCCTCGTCGGAGATACGGCCGGCGTCGGCGAGGAAGGCGAGGGCGTCGACCAGGCCGTCGGGGCCCTGCTGCTGGGCCTGGAGGCGAGCGAGTTCGCGCAGGCAGTTGCTGAGCTGCTCGTACCGCGGGGCCCGGGCGTGGGCGGCGAGTGCCTGGTCCGCGACTTCGCGAGCCCGACCGAACTCGCCGGACTCGCCGAGGAGTACGGCGGTCTCCGCGGCGATCATGGCGTGGCTTCCCGGGTCGTCGTCCCAGCCGGACGACTCGGCAGCCAGGGTGACGAACTCCGCCGTGGCGGCCTTGAGGTCCTCCCCCGCATGCAGAGCGCGGGCGCGGGTCAGGCGCAGCTGAGCGACGAGCCGGTCGTCCAGCTTTCCGGCGACGACGTCCGGTTCGGCCAGAAGGGAGTCGAGCAGAGCGATGCAGTCCTCGACGCGGCCCAGGTCGAGGCTGAGCTTGGCCGCGTTGCTGTAGGCGCAGAACGCGTCCGTCCGGCTGCCGCGGCGAAGGTCCACCTCCGCCGAGCGCGTCAGGTGCCGCAGTGCCTCGTCGGGGCGACCCAGGTGCATGCAGGCTTCGGCCAGATCACCGTGGAGGCGGGTGGTGTCGACGGCGTCGGCCGGCCAGTCGGCGGCCAGCCGCAGGCCCTCGGTGAGGTCCGCGTACGCGGCCCGCGCGTCCCGGAGGCCGAGCTGGAGCCGGCCACGCAGTCCGAGCGTACGGGGCAGGTGCCAGGCGGGGCCGTGCGCCTTCAGCCGGTCGAGCAGAGCGTCGGTCTCGGTGACCGCGGCGGGCAGGTCGCCGGAGATGGCGTAGGTGCTGACCCGGAGCACCAGGGCGCCGGAGATCTGCCCGGCGATGTCGTGCCGGGTGGCGAACGCGTGCAACTGGTCCACCTCGGCGAAGACCGGCGCGACATGTTCCTCGCTGACCGACGTCTGCAGGCGCAGGGCGAGCGCGGTCACCCGCAGCCGCAGCAGGCGGGCCTCCTGGTACGGAGCGAGTCCGGGCGTCTCCTCGTGGAGGCGGACCAGGGACGCGTGCGCAGCGGTCAGCGCGGCGGCCTTCGCCTCGGCTCCGTCGGCGCCCTCCGCTGGAATCTCGGCGGTGGCGAGCAGGGCGCAGGCCCGGGAGAGCGCCGCGTGACCCGGCTCACCGGCGTCGTCGTACAGGGCCGCGGCCTCCTCATGGAGGGCGGCGGCGTCGCCGAACTCGTCCTTCTCGCCCGCCCGGTTCGCCTCTTCGGCCAGCAGGTCCGCGCGCAGCTGTACGAGCGGGCCCACGGCCGGATCGTCGGGGTGGGCGTAGTCGCGGGCGGCCACGAGCGTGCGCAGCCGCGCCCAGCAGGCCTGTGCGTCCGGGTGCCCCTGCTGGTCCAAGCTCCTTGCCCGGAGGATGAGTTCGGGCAGGGAGTCGGGGAGGGCGGCGGCCGTACGGGCGGCGGTTTCGGCAACCGGGGCGGCCGGGGCCGCGTCGTCGAGGCTGCGGGGGCGCAGGGTCAGTTCCAGCGCCTCCAGGAGCGGGGCACGGTCGAGGCGGGCCCTGCGGCGGTCGGTCTGGGCCGTGGTTCCGTTGCGGGCGTCGAAGCGGGCGGCGAGGTCGTCGGCGCGGCCGCGCACCTCGGCGCGCAGGCCGGCCACCGTCCAGGTGCGGCCCGCGTACCCGGCGGCGGGCAGTTCGCCGTGGCCGAGGAGCTCGACCCGCTGGAGGAGGACCTCCACACCGGTGAGGAAGCCGAGCAGGTCCAGCGGCGAGTCGACCTCGTCGAACAGGTTCCGGTTCTCGGCGAGCAGTTCCAGGCCGCGTGCCTCGTTGCCGGTCAGCGCGCAGAACTCCAGGTGCCGGCCGATCTCCTGGGACATCGAGGGGTTGCGGCGGCAGCTGCGGTAGCCGACGAGGTGCAGCTCGCGGGCCCGGTCGGTGCGGCCGGTGCGCAGCAGGGGCAACAGCGCGTACGAGATCGAGCGGGCCGGCTCCTCCTGGCAGGATTCCTTCCCGGCCAGGACGGGTTCCCAGGTGCGCAACGCCCGCTCGTCGTCGCCCGCGGTGAGGTGGTACAGGGCGCGCTCGCAGATCTCGCAGGCCTCGCAGTCGCTGAGCCGGATGCGGGTGCGGGCCGCCCACAGCTCGTAGGCGAGGGTGGTGTCCTCTCCGACGTGGGCGGCGAGCTGGTACGCCTGTCCGTAGTACGGCTGGAGGCCGAGGCCGGCTTTCTCGTACCGGTCGCGCATCTCGGTGAGCCACTGGCGCAGGCTGGCCAGCGGTATCTCGGGCAGCTGGCGCAGGGCGTGGGCCACCCACTTGAACCGCCAGAACAGCATGTGGCGCAAGCGCTCGTCGAAGACTTCGGGCTGCTCGTCGAAGAGGGTGAGCAGACGCGCGAAGACGACGGGCGACTTCCGGGGTTCGGAGCCATAGGTGTACGCCTCCTGGAGTTCGAGGAGCGCGTGGACGAGCGGGACGGGCTCCGCGAACTGCTCGGCGGCGTCGACGAGTTCCTCGGCGATGACGGTGCGGGTGCGGCCGTAGGGGCGCCCGTCGTTCTCCTGGAGCGCCTGGTACAACTCGTCCGTGTTCTGGGGATGGGGTGCGGTCGGCATCGTCAGCTGTCCTTGCGGAGGGCGTGGGCGAGAAGGTCGAGGAAGGAGCGGTTGATGAGGCTCGATTCGGCGGGCCTGAGCGGGCGCCGGGACAGCATCGCGGCCTGCCCGTAGAGGGCTTCGGCGCTGGTGCGGGCCAGCTCGGGCTCGTCGATGGCGACGGCAGTGCGGACCAGCGGGTTGAGCTGGTTGAGGATCAGCTGGGCCCGCGGTGCCTCCTGGCGCAGGGCGCCGAGGATGTCGCCCCACAGACCGCCCTCCTGCTCACGGGCGAGCTGGGAGCGGGTGCGCTCGTGCCGGGCCTCACGGCTGTCCACCAGGAGGGCGGGTGCCGAGGCGGGCTGAAAGGTGCGCAGCGCGACGTCGCAGTCGAAGACGGCGAGGGCGTCGCGGGCCAGGGCGAGGTAGGCCGCGGCGGCCAGTTCCGTCTCACGGTCGACGGGGTCGAGGTGGGCGGTGAGGGTCGCCGGGTCGAGGTCGGCGACGCTGACCTCGGGCCTGATCTCGGGCAGCCGGTGAACCAGCTCACGGTCGTAGGTGTAGCCGCCGTTGACGACGCCGAGCCCGGCGGCCGAGGCGATCGCCGCGACTTGCCGGAACTCCTCCACGCTGGACGTCACGAGCACGGTGCGGTGGGTGCGCGCGAACTCGTCGAGGGTGGTGTGCCCGTCGGTGGTCTCGAACGGCAGCCAGGGCAGCAGCATCCGCAGGATTTCGTCGTCGTGCACGGCGAGCGACTTCACGGCCAGGTGGTGGGTCTGGAGGAAGCGGCCGAGCAGGTCCGGGTCGCTGGCGGCGGCACGGGCGATCCACGCGCGCAGCCGCTCGGCGAGGGCGTCGCGGACGGCGGCGAGGGTGTCGTCCTCGTACAGGGACTCGCGGGACGCCGTCGGGCGCAGGCTCTCGGCGTCGACGACGCAGCGGACGAAGAAGGCCCACTCGGGCAGGATCTCCTCGGCCTGCTCGGACAGCAGCATGCCCTTGACGTGCACGCGGTGGCCGTGCCGGCGCCCGGCCGGCACCGCCTCGGGCAGCACGCACGCGATGCCCTTCAGGCCCACGGCCGGCAGGTCCAGCTCGATGGTGTCCAGCGGCGTGAACCCGAAGACCTCCTCGCCGTACGCGGCCAGCGCACGGGAACGGGCTCCCGGCGTGGGGTACGTACGCGCCCAGGGTGCCGGATCCGGGTTGACGGACGTGCCTGGACCGCCCGTGCCGTCGTCGAAGGTCACCGGGTGGCGCAGCAGGGAGCCGAAGTGCCGGGCCAACGCGTGAACCTGCTCCGGGCGGGTCCACTCGCCCGCGTCGGCGCGCGGCGTCAGCGTGACGGTGGTGCCGGGCCGGGGGCGGGCGGAGGCGGGCAGGGTGCGGACGGTGTAGCTGCCGTCGCCGCGTCCCCGCCACTCCACGGCGGGTGCCTCGGGAGTGCCGGCGGAGCGGCTCAGGACGTGGATCTCGTCCGCGACCAGGAAGCAGGAGAGCAGGCCGATGCCGAACTGGCCGATGAAGTCCCCGCGTTGCTCGGCGATCCGCTCGGCGCGCTTGCTGCTGCGGCCGATCGTGGCGAGGAAGGTGTGCACGTCGGCCTCGGTGAGACCGACGCCGTCGTCCTCGACACGTACCACCGAACCGTCGGCGTACAGGCGGATGCCGAAGGCGTCGACGGGTGCGGCAGGTTCGAGGCCGTACCGGGCGGTCAGCGCGTCCACCGCGTTCTGCAGGAGTTCACGCAGGTAGACGCGGGGGCTGGAGTAGAGGTGGTGGGAGAGGAGGTCGACGAGGCCGCGCAGATCCACCTGGAAGGTGCGGTCGGCGCCGGCCGGGTCGACGGCGGTGTCGGGAAGAGTCATCAGGCAGTCCGGAGTGGGGAGGGGCGACGGGTGGCGGGCAGGCGGCACCGGGGCCGGCGAGTACTCAGGCGCGGCGGTGGTGGCGGGCGAACTGCTTCTCGGGCTCCGCGAAGTAGGTCCATGGCCACTTGGTGTAGGCGCCGTCCAGCGTTTGGTAGACGCGCCGGACCGTGTGGCGCTCACCGGCCAGCGACAGGGCCATGGCGAACATGTTGAAGTCGTGCTGCCAGCCCGGGCGCCGTACGTAGGCGGGGTGGAGGATGCTGTGGTCGGCGGCGTCCCGCAACTCCTGCTGGATCTCGGGGGTCTCGAGGCAGTCCCCGCTGTCCGACTCCACCCAGTCCTCGATGTGCGCCATGGCGATCACGCAGCCGAGCCGGTGCCCCTGCGGGGCTCGGGCGAACGCGTCGCGGGCGAACGCCAGGGCCTCGCCGGGCTCGCCGCCCCAACGGGGCTGCAGCTGCGACACCCACTCCAGGTGGGTCTCCAGGTCGAGTGGGTCGCGGCGCAGGGCGGCGTCGAACCGGGTCTCGTTGACGGCGGGGCCCAGCGACATGCCGCGGCCGGAGGTGAGGAGGCGGCGCCACGGAGTGACCCATTCCGGCCGCAACGCGGCGGCCTCGAGCAGCTGCTCCTCGGCGATGTCGAGCCGCTCGTGGAAAACCCGCCACTGCTTCTGCGTGACGTTCACGGCACGCTGGGCGGTGCGCGCCTCCCAGCCCCAGCTGATGTGGCGCGTCCCGGATATCAGCAGGGCCGTCGCCCGGTGCTCCTGGTCCTCCTCGACGGCCCGGCCGATCCAGTCCTGCACCCCGTCCAAGTCGGCCAGCTCACCGAGGACTTGGTGGTCGCGGCCGAGGTCGAAGGGCGCCAGCGCCGCCTTGACCGCAGTCCAGTCACCCGCGTCGGCCGCCTCCACCAGCGTGAGCACCCGCGTGTCCCCGAGCGCGCGCAGCGTGTACATCCCGTTCTTCTGCCTGCGCGGGACGGGCAGGGCGTGCGGATCCGCCACCGGTCTCTCCGCACCCCTGCCGAACAGCTTGCCGAACATGCCGCGTCCTCCCCTGGTCCCGCGTGATCGTCCGGTGCAGCATAAACGGATCTACTGACACCACTTCCACAGGGTTTTCACCGGCGCTTCACGGGCCCGGTCCGGTCCCGACCTCTCGCCCCTCCCGGTCGCCGCCGACACGTCTACGACTCCGGTACGACTCCGGCTCATGATCGAGCTGTCGTGGGCCCTGGCGGCCGAGCACGTGGGCGGGTGGACCGGAGACGACACGGCGCAGGGTGCGGCTGTCCACACTCGAACAGACGCGCGACTTAGTACGAGTGGTGGGCCTGCCAGTACGACCAGGCCTGGCAGGGGCTGCCGTACCTCTCGTTCATGTAGTTGAGGCCCCACTTGATCTGCGTGGCCGGGTTGGTCCGCCAGTCGGCGCCCACACTCGACATCTTGGAGCCGGGGTATGCCTGGACGAGACCGTAGGCGCCGGAAGGGTTGGCCGCCCGGTAGTTCCAGGTGGATTCGTGGTCCACGATGTAGCTGAAGCACTGGAACTGGTCCGCGCCCACGATCTGACGCGCCATCGCCTGGATCTGCGCAACGGTGTAGGAGCTCTGGACCGGGACGCTGGAGGCGTCACGCGTGGCTGAGCGACTGGCCGCCTCCTGGGCCGCCTTGCGTGCCTTGGCTGCCTCTTCGGCCTTCTGCGCGGCCTTCTGCTTGGCCACCGCGTCCGCGGCGGCCTGCTTGCGAGCCGACTCCTCGGCGACCTTCTTGGCACTCGCGTCGGCGGCGATGGCCTGTGCGTCGGCCTGCTGCGTCAAGGACGCGATCTGCACCTGAGCCTGCTGACCTGGCGGGATGTCGGCGAGAAGCGTCGCGTCGCCTGCCGTCGCCTCGGCGTCGCTTCCGGGCTGGCCGGTGCTGCTTGAGGCAACACCAGCGACGGCGCCCACAGCGGTGACCGCCGTGGCCGAAGCCACTGCGAGTCCCCGGACCGAGATCCGGCTCACGCGGGCCTCCCAACTGCGGGGTCACGGGCGACACAAGCCGCGGCAGCGGCGCCGGGGCGGCCAGCGGTCCGACCGGCCGAACGGTCCAAGTACATGAGATCCCCTCCCCATGTGAAGTGCGGTTGTCGCCTCCTATACGCACGGGCCCGGAGCCAGGTTGCATCGGATCGGAACCTGTTCCCGCCGAGGACCCCGCAAAGGGCGAGCCCACCAGTACCGAGGCTGAATCCCTTACGCGTAGCAGCCGTTGACGGTCGCCGCGAGGCCGTCCATGGCGTCCTTGATGGCGTTCGGGTCGGCCGTGGCGCCGTTCTCGACGAAGGAGAACACCTTCCACTTGCCGTCCCTGCCCTGAGTCAGACCGCTCAGCGCGATGGCGCCGGTGAGGGTCCCGGTCTTCGCGTGCACCTTGCCCACCGCACACTTGGAGTTGGCGTCGTCGAAGCGGCCGTACTCCGGGCCGAGCGTACTGCCGGCCTCGCCGGAGACGGGCATGCCGTCGAGGATGGAGCCGAGGGCGTGCGCGTAGCGGGGCTGCGCCGGCAGTTCGAGGATCTGCGCGAGGGTGGCGGCCGGGATGCGGTTGGCCCGGGACAGGCCGCTGCCGTCGTAGAGCTCGAAGTTGTCGAGCGAAACGCCGTACACCCGGCTCAGCACCTGGCGCACGACTTCACTGCCGCCCTCGAAGGTAGCCGTGCGGCCGGCGCCCACGGCCGTCATCCGCAGCAGGGTCTCGGCGATGTTGTTGTCGCTGTGCTTGAGCATCGTGTGGACGATGTCCGACAGCGGCGCCGACTTGTGCTGGGCCACCGGAACGTCCGTCGGGCGTGCGGTGGCGCGGGTGACGGGGCCGGTCACCGTGACGCCGTGCGCGGCGAGTTGCTTGGCGAAGACCTGCCCGGCGTCGATGGAGGTGTCCTGGACGCCGTGCCCGTCGACGACCAGCGCGCGGACCGGGGCGACGGTGTCGGGGTAGTAGCCGCCGTTCCAGCCCTTGGCCAGGGTCGGCTCCGGGAACAGGCTGTCGTCGACGGCGACCTTCACGGTGGTCCGGCCCGCGGCCTTGAGTCCGGCGGTCGCGGTCTTCGTCAACTCCGCGAGGTCGCCGGTGGTCAGGGTGCGGTCGCCGCCCCCGACGAGGGTCAGGGTGCCGTGGCCGTAGACGACCTTCGTGGTGAACCGGTGCTGCGGCCCGAGCACGGTCAGGGCGGCGGTCGACGTGGCGAGCTTGGCGTTGGACGCCGGCATCAGCGCGGTGGAGGCGTTGTGGCCCCAGACGGTGGTCTTCGAGTCCGCGTCGAGGACAACGCCGCTCAGGTTCGAGCCCAGCCGCTGATCGAGTACCCGGGTCTCCAGGTTCTTGGCCATCTGCTGGTCGTCGGTGTCCAGATCGTGGGTCTTGGCCGTCGTGCCGACACCCTTCTGGGCGGCGAAGGCGGACGGACCCGTCAGGGCGGCGGACGCCACGGGCACGGCCATGGCGAGGACGAGGGCCCGGCGCAGGCCGGTTCCCGTGCCATTCTGTCTGGGCTTGCTGTGCCGGCGCCGGCCACCCGGAAGCAGGGCGTTCTCGGGTGTCTTGGCAGCTGTTTCGGTCATGGGGGTTCGAAGCCTTCAGTAGTGGGGGCCTTGGGCGGAGGAAAGTCAAACGCGCAGCGCGAGTGCCGGGCGGGTCGGCAGGGGCGGCGGCTTCTTGCTCACGTCGATACCCTGGCCGTCACCGGCGTGGTATTCGCGCAGCCTTGGACCGGTACGGTCGGCGTGCTCCCGCCACGCTGCCGGTTCGGTGTCAGTGGTCGCCGGTGACCGGCTGGCGCTCGTAGCAAACGGAGTCCGGGTCCGCGCTCGCGGCCTGGCGGCCCTTGATCTCCACGCGCGCGCCGGGCTTGATGGCGTCGTACACCCATTTCCCGGCCTGGGGCGCGAGGGCGATGGAGCCGGCGCCGGAGTCCTGGCCGATGCTGTTGAGACCGGCGGAGGGGTCCAGCGCCCACATCAGCAGCCTCTCGTGCTGGTGGCGGTCGGTGAAGGTGACCGCCCACTGCATGCGGGGCACATACTTGGAGAAGTTGTCGGGGGGCAGTGTGAGGGTGGGGTACTTGGCGGTGACCGTGACCGCCCTCTCGCCGATCGGGCAGTTGTCCTGCAGCCCGCTGATGGGGAACCTCCTGCCCTTGATGGTCAGTGTGTGGGCGTCCAGGTCGATCGTCACCCGCTGGACGGGCGCCGGGGACGGGGCGGGTGGGGGTGTGCGGGACCCGGATGCCGCAGGGGGTGCGACCGCCTCGGTGGCGGAGCCCAGGCCGCCGGAGGTGAGGGCGCCGGAGGTGACGGCGGTGAGGGCCGCCGCCGTCAGCGCGGTGGTGGAGAGCACAACGCGCCGGCTGCGGCGGCGGCGTTGCGCCCGGCTCCTCGCCTGTGCCCCCGTGGCCGGTGCCGCGCCGTGTGCGGCCAGGCCACGGAGCCGGGCCGACAGCTCCGTCTCGGTCAAGGGATGCGGTGGCAGCTGGTCAGACACAGGCTTCCTCCGTGGAGTGGTTTTCCTCGCTCACCAGGTGAGCGGCGAGTGCTGAACGGCCGCGTGACAGGCGTGCCTTGACGGTGCCGACGGCCGCACCGGTCTCGGCGGCTATCTGCTCCACGCTCAGATCGCACAGGTGATGCAGCACGATCGCGGTCCGCTGGGCCTCCGGCAGGCGCCGCAGAGCGGCCACCAACGCGACATGGTCCGGACTCGGTTCGGGCACCGGCCGCGGGACGGGCTCGCCCCGGACCAGCTCCCACCAGCGGCGCGCCCGCCGCCAGCGGCTCATCGCCAGACGCTGTGCCACCGTGCGGATCCACGCCTCCGGATCCTGCTCGCCGGTCAGGACGGACGAACGCCGCTCCCAGGCGCGTGCGAACGCCTCCTGGACCACGTCCTGGGCTTCGGCGTAGTCGCCCGTGAGGGCGTACAGCTTTCCGACCAGACGCGGGCAGGCAGCCGTGTAGAAGAGGTCGAACTCGTCCTCGGTCACCTTGTCGTGCTCTCTTCTTTACGGCGCGGGGCGCGTGTGGCGCAGGGCCGGTGCGATGGGGGTCATGCGGTCGTGATGGCGCCGGACTCGCTGTGCGCGAGCCACTGCTTCCAGGTCAGGTTCCAGTCGCCGTAGCCGTAGCCGTTTCCAGCGGCGGCGGCGTTGGCCTTGTCCGCCCTGGTGACGGTGACGACGTCGCCAGCCCGTACCTGGTCGTAGCGGCGCTGGGCGGTGCCGTTGGAGGCGAGGCCGACACAGCCGTGGGTGACGTTACGGTGTCCGGCCTCGGTGTTCGCCCGCGGGTTCCGGTGCACGTACGTCCCCGACGTCGTCAGGTGCGCGGCCCGGTAGTAGCCATGCCAGGTGTCGCCGAGGCCCACGGTGCGGGAGTCCATGTACACCTTGGGCTGTTTGTCCATGACGACCATCGTCCCGTTCCACCACACCGACCGTCTGTCCGTCGGATATGTTCACCCGCGCCTGCGCAAGCACGGCGGGCTCCGGCACCGACGGAACCGGGCGTGCACCGGACGTCCTGCCCGCGCCGTCGTTGTGCCCGCCCGCGGCCTTGTCGGCCGCCGCGGTGGGGGCCCGGGCATCCGGCGCGTCAGCGGCCGCCCTGATACCGGAACCCGCGTCCGCCGAACAGCCGACGGCCGAGAACAGGGCCGCGCAGGCCACGACAACAACGCCGAAACGGCCGGCGGTCCGACCGGCCGAACGGTCAAAGTACACGTAATCCCCCGGGGTGAGGTGCGGCATCGCCTCTCATACGCACGGGCTCGGAGGCAGGTTGCATCGCAGCACAACCTTTTCGCCGGGCAGCTGGACGCGGGGGATGCGCAACGTGCTCGCGCACCAGCTGTGTCCTTGCCGAGCGCCTACGCCGACGCCCTGTGAAGATGAACTCCGCGCACCGCCGGTTCCTGATCCGGTCCCGGGCAGGTGTGTGGGGCCGTCCCCACGAAGCCGTCTTGCACAAGCGCCGGGATCGTTCACCGCTCTTGTAGCAGGTCAGGGCACACATGGAGATGCGGCGGCGGAAACGGCCGCGAATCCGGATCACCGGGATGCGGCCGCGGCGGGCCCAGGTGCGGGCGATGGGCGGCGTCGTCGAGAACCCGGACTCGTCCTCCGAAGAGGCTCCAGGCCGCGAGCGCGCCGCGGTGCTTCCCCTGCGGCCAGGTCTCCTTCACCCAGCGGCGGATCGCCTCCGCGTCCCGCTCGACGGCCCGTCCGGTCGGCACCCGGCACTCAGCTGGGCCGCCCCGTCCCTGGACAACGCCCGCCAATACGCGCGCGAGCGCGCGGCGGCTCTCGCGCTGCAGCGCAACCTGCAACCGCACCGCGCCTCGGGCGACGGCGTGCGTCGCATCCGGGAAGTATTCAGTGGTCACCCTATGTGATCAGGTGGAGGTCGCGCGTGCGGTTGTCGTCCGTCTTGCGGCACGGGATGCTGGGGGAGCACGGAGGGAAGCGGTGACATGGATCGTTTTCCGAATGCGGCCGACGTCGATTTCCACAGTCCCTTGGACCCCTCCAAAGCCGCCATCGCGGTGCTGGACGACCAAGGCCGCATCGTCGGGTGGGGATCCTCGGCCCAGCGCCTCCTCGGACATTCTCCCGAGGAGGTACTCGGCCAGCCGGCCGAGCGGCTGCTGGCGACGACTTCTGGGCAGCGACTGTCTGCCCTCTGCAAGGCGCACAAGACCCGCAGCATCGTCCTGGACCTCTGCCATCGGGACGGACGTACAGTGCGGGCGGCAGTGACGTTCAGCCCGGTGTCGTACGGGAGCGGCGCTGCGGCCGTTGTGGTGGCTGCCGAACTGGAGGCGCTCCGCATCTGGGAGGCGCAGCTGGCGATGCTCCAGGGCCTGGCGACCGAGTCCCCCGTGGGCCTGACGATCTTCGATACCGACATGCGCGTCGTCTGGGGGAACGTCTCCACCGATCTGGAGCTCGGAGGGGTCGCCCAGTACACCGGTCAGCCGGCCTCGGCTCTCTTCCCGGAAGGCGAATTCATCTCACGCCACCACCCCCCGGACGAGGACCAGGTGATGGATCACGTGCTGACGACGGGGGAACCGATCGTCGGCATGCACTACCGCGGGCGGGCCCCCGCCGACCCGGTGCGCGAGCACGTCTGGTCCTGCTCCTACCACCGGATGCTGGACGCCCGAGGCGAGCCGGTGGGGCTGTTCGAGGAGTCCCTGGACATCACCGACCAGTACCGCGCCCAGGAACGGCTGTCGCTCCTGGTCCGGGCGGGAAAGCGCGTCGGTGCCTCGCTGGACGTGCGTCGTACGGCTGCGGAACTTGCCGACGTGGCGGTACCGCAGCTGGCGGACGAGGTACTGGTGGATCTTCCCCCGGCGGTCATCGAGGGACGGCAGCCGCCGACGCGCTCGGCGCCGGGACACGGTCTGCTGCGGATGCACGGCCGGACCCCGGAAGAGTTCCGGACCAGTCCCGTCTCCTACCCACCCTCGTCACCGCAGGCTCTGAGCCTTGCCACGGGTCGCTGCGTCGTCGACGCCGCCCCGCGCGAGCCACCGGGCGAGGCGGGGTCGGCCGCATCGCCCTCCTCCCTGTTCGTCCCGCTGCTCACCCGCGAGGCCGTCCTGGGCCTTGTCACGTTCCGGCGCAACAGCAACCCCGACCCCTTCGGCCCCGAGGAGCAGACACTCGCCGTGGAGCTGGCCGAGCGGGCCGCCGTCGGCATCGACAACGCCCGCCAGTACACCAGCCAGCATGCGGCAGCCCTGGTACTGCAGCGAAGCCTGCTGCCACGGCACCTGCCGCAGCAGAGCGCGGTCGACGTTGCGTACCGCTACCTTCCTGCCGACAGCCGCGTGGGCGTGGGCGGCGACTGGTTCGACGTGATCCCGCTGTCCGGGGCCAGAGTGGGACTGACTGTAGGTGACGTGGTGGGGCACGGTATGCACGCCGCCGCGACCATGGGCCGGCTGCGTGCCACCGTACGGACCCTCGCTCTGCTGGACTTGGACCCGGCCGAGTTGCTCACACGGCTGGACGACCTGGTCGCGCAGGAGTCGGATCCGGACGCGGATGACGGGCTGAGTGGCGAGGCGATGGTGGTGACCTGCCTGTATGCGATCTACGACCCGGTCAGCGGCCGGTGCGTCTGGGCCAGCGCGGGCCATCCCCCGCCCATCGTGGCCGATGCGAGCGGCACGGTGGCCATGTCCGCTCTGGCGCCGGGACCGCCCTTGGGGCTGGGCGGCCTGCCGTACGAGAACGTTGAGCTGGACCTCTCCAGCGGCAGCGTGCTGGCGTTCTTCACCGACGGCGTCGTGGAGGACCGGGGCCAGGACATCGACAGCGGGATCGACCGCCTGGCCGAGGTGCTCACCTGGCAGCGATGCCCGCTGGAGGAACTGTGTGACCGGGCGCTGTCGGCCCTGCCGCCCGGACCACAGGTGGACGACGCCACGCTGCTGCTCGTCCGCACCCGGCGGCTCGACGCCGACCAGGTGGCGGACCTGGAACTGCCGTCCGACCCGGCCATGGTGACCCAGGCCCGTACGCTCACTGAGCGCCAACTGGGGGCCTGGGGCCTGTCAGAGCTGTCGTTCACTGCCGCACTCGTGGTGAGCGAGCTGGTCACCAACGGCATCCGGTACGCGACCGGACCGGTCATGCTGAGGCTGATCAGGGATCGCTGTCTGCTGTGCGAGGTCTCCGACAGCGCGCACACCGCACCACACCTGCGGCGAGCGCGCCGGGACGACGAGGGAGGCCGCGGCCTGTTCCTCGTGGCCCAGATGTCCCAGCGCTGGGGGACGCGGTACACCTCCTCCGGGAAGACGATCTGGGCCGAGCTGGCCATCCCCAAGGACCTCTGCCGGAGTCAGGGGCGGGATGCCCCGTCGAGCGCAGCCCGCGGCAATCAGCACCTCACCGGTCATGCATGGTCCTGCTGACCGAGGGCTGCATCGTGCCTGCATACGGAGATCTCCCCTCCTGTGCTCCCGTTCACCCGGTCGATCGTCACCGCCCTGGCGAACCGCGACCCGGCGTCGGCGGCGAGTGCGGCGGCCGCGCACAACAGGGCGATCAGCACGGGAAAGCCGGCACCGCGCATACACCACGCGCCGCGTCACCCTGCGGCGGAGAGCGGCGAGCGCCGTCTCCTCGCCACACGTCAACGACGTCGCGGTGTTACCGGTGGTTATCAGTGCGCCCCGCCCGATTCGATGGGGCCTGCGTGTCCCAAATCCTGGGAAGCGACGGCGGATTTGACGGTGATATATGCCACAGGACGATGGTCAAACCGTATACGAACTCCGATCGGCTGGCTCGATGCCGCCCTCGCCGGGAGCGGCGCCAACCGAATTGTTTCGGCCCGCGACACTGAGGCCGGGCACGTCGCCCCGGGGCGAATTCCGGGCCCGGTGAGCCGTGAAGGGGTGTCTTTCAAGTCACCCAGCAGGTCGCCGTTACGGCCGGTCAGTGCGAGGCCGAGAGCAACAGAACCGAACCATCTCGCCCGCCAAAGTGCCGTACAAACACGACATATCACGCAAGGGTCTCGATTTGCGTCGCCTCGACCTCGCTGTATGTTTCATGGCGCAACAAACCGAACGCTGTGTCAGCGAGAGGGAGAACCACCATGAACGGCGCCACGCGTCAGCAGAGTTGGAAGATCCAGACGGAATTACCCGTCGCGTACGAGATAGTCGAATCCCATGGCCTGCTGAATCCGGAGAACCCCGACCTCCTCACCATTCCCGGTGGAGGCCGCGGTGCGGGCACGCGACTCGTCGTCCTCGACCATTCCGTCGACGAGCTGTACGGCACTGATATTCGTGCCTACTTCTCGGAAAATGAAGTGAAGGTCGACTATTTGACGCTTCCCGGCTCGGAGGAGAACAAGTCCATCGAGCGCGTCCTGGAAGTGGTCAACAAGCTCAATGAGGTCGGCACCAACCGCCTCAGTTCCCCGCCGATCGTCATCGGCGGCGGAGTCGTGGCCGATGTCGTGGGGCTCGCCGCGAGCCTCTACCGGCGCGGCATCCCGTTCGTCCGGGTGCCCACCACCCTTCTTGGACAGGTCGACGTCAGTGTGGCCGCCAAGTCGGGCATCAACTACGGCGGGTACCGCAACCGTCTCGGTGCCTACACCCCTCCTCCGAGGACACTGATCGACCGCTCCTTCCTCGCCACCGTCCCCGACCGGCAGCTGCGCAACGGCATGGGCGAGATCTTCAAGATGGCCCTGATCAAGGACCTGCGCCTGTTCGAGCTCCTGGAGGAGTACGGCGCCGAGCTCATCGAGACGCGCTTCCAGGACCCGGAGCCCGGCAGCGGGGGCCTGGCGGGAACCGTGGCCGACGAGGTCATCGGCCGGGCCATCGCGGGAATGGCCGAGGAGCTCCAGCCCAATCTGTGGGAGAAGGACCTCAAGCGGTCCGTCGACTACGGACACTCGTTCTCGCCCCTGGTGGAGATGCGGGCCCTCCCCGAACTGCTGCACGGCGAAGCCGTGGCCATGGACTGCGTCTTCTCCGCGCTCATCGCCGCCGGCCGGGGCCTGATCGACGACGACCGGTTCGAGCGCATCGTCGCCGTGGCGCGGCGCATGGGGCTCGAACCCTCGCACCCGCTCTTCTGCGACGTGGAACTCGTCCTGGAGGGCCTCGCGGACACCGTGCTGCACCGCGACGGCATGCAGAACCTGCCGATCCTCACCGCGATCGGCGACGTGTGCTTCCTCAACGACGTGACCAACAGCGAGATCGAGCGGGCCTGCGCGGGCATGGGCCGCCTGCTGGGCACGGACGCCGGCCGGACCGAACAGTGTGTCGGGGCCGACCGATGAGCGACGGCGCCGACGGCCGGAACCCGCTGGACAAGGCGGTCGTGGTCGTCACCGGCGGCAGCGCGGGCATCGGCAGGGCGTCCGCCGTCGCATTCGCCGAGGCCGGATTGCGCGTCGTCATCGCAGCACGGAGCGAGGAGCGCGGCGCCGAGGCCGAGCGCGAGATCCGGACGCAGGGAGGCGAGGCGCACTTCGTCCGCTGCGACGTCACCAGCTCCAGCCAGGTCCACGACCTGTTCGCACGGGCCGTCGAGCTGTACGGCAGGGTCGACTACGCCTTCAACAACGCCGGTGTTCCCGGAGACGGACGCCTCGCGGACCTGTCGCCCGAGGGCTTCGACCACGCCTTCGCCGTCAACACCCGGGGGCTGTGGCTGTGCATGCGGGAGGAACTGCGGCTCATGTCCGCCCAGGGCGGCGGCAGCATCGTCAACAACACATCGGTGCACGGCATCCGCACCGTCTTTCCCGGCATCGGCGGCTACGTCGCCTCCAAGCACGCCGCGGTAGCCCTGACCCGCGTGGCGGCCATCGAACACGCCCACGAGGGCATCCGCGTCAACGCCGTCGCCCCGGGCCCCATCGAGTCCGACATGCTGGCCGCCTCCGAGGCGGCCGTCGGCGGGGCCACGACCTGGCGCGGCCTGATCCCGTCCGGGGAGATCGGCACCCCACGCCAGGTGTCCGACGTGGCGCTGTGGCTGTTCTCCTCCGCCTCCTCGTACGTCAACGGGCAGGTCATCGGCGTCGACGGCGGATTCCTCGCGACCTGAGCCCCGAACGCCCCGCCCCCTACCCCTGCTCAGTGGAGCGAAGGACACACCCATGGAAAGTTTCACCACCTACGACTACGTCGTGGTCGGCGCGGGCGCGGCCGGCAGCGTCGTCGCCGCCCGGCTGAGCGAGGACCCCCGCCGGCGGGTCCTGCTCCTGGAAGCCGGACCACCGGACACCGACGCGCGCATCGCCCGGCCCGCCTCCTGGCCGTCGCTGCTCGGCGGCGAGCTGGACTGGGGCTACCGCACCGTGCCGCAGGCCGCCCTCGACGGCAGACGCCTCGCCTGGCCCCGCGGCCGGGTCGTGGGCGGATCCGGCGCCATCAACGCCATGGTGCACATCCGGGGCGCTGCCTCCGACTTCGACGCATGGCAGCGCTGGGGCGGCGACACCTGGAACGCGCGCCACCTCATGCCGTACCTGGAACGCCTGGAAGGCCCCGCTCACGCTACGCCGTACGGCAGCCTCCCCGTTGCGGAGAACACCGAACCCCATCCGTTCGCCGCCGCGTTCGTCGAAGCCGCGCAGAAGTACGGGCTGCCCGGCAACCCGGATTTCAACGCCGGACGGCAGGAAGGCGTGGGCCTCTACCGCACCACCCGCACCGCCGCCGTCCCCGGCGCGCCGGCCCACCGCGGCAATACCGCCCGCACCCATCTGGGGCCCGCTCTCGAACGCCCCAACCTCACCCTCGTTTCGGACGCGACCGTGCTCGGCCTCCTGCTGAAGGCCGGCCGCGTGACGGGCGTACGGCTCCGGCACGGCGGCACGGTGACGTCGATCCGCTGCACCACCGAGGTCGTGGTGTGCGCGGGAGCCGTCGCCGCCCCGCAACTGCTGCTGCTCAGCGGCATCGGCCCGGCGGCCGACCTGGCGGCGCTGGACATTCCCGTGGCCGTCGACCTGCCCGGCGTCGGCTCCAATCTCCATGACCACGTGCAGGTTTCGCTCGCCTACGACACCTCCGATCACCACCCCGTCGCCGACTTCTCCAACCTCGGCGAAGCCGGGGGCTTCGTGTGCCTCGACAGCGCGTCGGACGCCCCCGAGGTGCAGCTGTCCTTCGCTCCCATGAAGGACCTCAACAACGCGGCCCGCCTCGGCCACGGCTTCACCATCGGTCCGGGCGTCACCCGGCCCTGCAGCCGCGGCCGGCTCACCCTGGCCTCCGCCGACCCCGGCGAGCATCCCCTGATCGACCCCGCTTACCTCACCCACCCCGCCGACCTCGACGTCCTGGTGGAGGGGGTGCGCATCGCCCGTGACATCGCCGCCACCGACCCGCTCGCGAGCCTGACCACCGGCCGCGCACCGCTCAGCGCGACGGCCACCCGCCGCGAAGTGGAGGCGTTCGTGCGGGCCAACGCCCAAACCCAGTTCCACCCGGTCGGCACCTGTCGGATCGGCCTCGACGGGGACGTCGGCTCGGTCGTCGACCCGAGGCTGCGGGTGCGGGGCACGAGCGGCCTGCGAGTGGCCGACGCCTCCGTCATACCGAACATGATCACCGGCAACATCCACGCAGCCGTGGCCGCCGTCGCCGAACGCGCGGCCCGGTTCATCCAGGAGGACAACGCATGAGGCAGGACCACGCATGAGGGCACACGACGAGCGCAACAGCACCCTGCGCTGGGGTGTCCTGGGCGCCACCTCCTACATCGCCGGCCACCTGATGCCGGCCATCGCCGCGACACCCGGCTGCGCGCTGACGGCCGTCGCCAGCCGTCCCGAACGGGCGGCCGCCGCGGCGGAGCTCGGCCGCACCTTCGGCGCCGCCGCCCACCCGGACTACGCGACGCTCCTCGCGGACCCCGCCGTCGACGCCGTCTACATACCGCTGCCCAACGCCGAACACGTCGACTGGACGCTGCGGGCCCTGGCGGCCGGCAAGCACGTCCTGGTCGAGAAACCCATGGCGATGGACGAGGACGGCTGCGCACGCATCGAGAAGGCTGCCGAGGCGGCGTCGCGTACCGTCATGGAGGCGTTCATGTACCGCTTCCACCCCCAGCAGCTGCGTGCCGCCGAGATCCTCGCCTCCGACGAGATCGGCGAACTGCGGCTCGTACGGGCTTCCTTCGCGTTCCGCATCGAGAGCGGCAGCGGCAACATCCGGCTGGACCCCGCCTTGGGAGGCGGAGCCACCTGGGACGTCGGCTGCTACGCCGTCGACGTCCCGCTGCTGTTCTTCGGGCAGGCTCCCCGGCAAGTGAGCGCCCGCTTCAGCAGCCGCCCGGGCCTCACCGTGGACTCCAGCGCGGTCGCGACGATGGACTTCGGGAAGGGGCGCTCCGCGGTCGTCGACTACAGCATCGACTACGGCCCGCGCGCCGCGTACGAACTCCAGGGGACCCGCGGCACCCTCATGGTGCGCAACGCCTGGGCCATGGACGGTGAGGACGGGGTCATCACCGTGCTCACCGAGGACGGCGTCCGCGAGGAGACCGTCCCGGCGGCCGACCACTACCAGCGCCAGGTCGAAGCCTTCGCCCGAGCCGTGCGCAACGGTGCGCCCGCACCGATGTCGCTCACCGAGTCCCGGCGCACCGCCCGGGTGGGCAGCGCGCTCGTGGCGTCCGCCGCCGCCGGCGGCGCCGCCGTGGACACCTCGAACGACGCGTCGGAGGCCCGGTGAACCCGACGGGATCACCGGCGGCAACCCGCACCCTGACGGTCTGCGTCGCCTCCGTCGGGGGGCTGCTCTTCGGCTACGGCACAGGCGTCATCGCCGGTGCCCTGCCGCTCGTCACCGCCGACTACGGCCTGTCGTCCTGGGCCCAGGGTGCCGCGGTGTCCGCCGCCCTGCTGGGAGCCGCTCTGACGGCTCCCAGCAGCGGCCGGCTCGCGGACCGCTTCGGCCGGCTCCCCGTGATCGGTTCGGCGGCCGCGGTATACGCGGTGGGCACCCTCGCGTCCGCTGCCGCCACCGGCACCGGGTCGCTGCTCGCCGGGCGCTTCCTGGTCGGCCTGTCCCTGGGCGCCACGTCCTTCGCGGTACCGCTGTACATCTCGGAGATCGCGCCGCCGGCCCGCCGGGGCGCACTGGTCACGCTCAACCAACTCATGATCACAGTCGGGCTGCTGCTGTCCTACGTCGTCGCCTACGCCCTGGAACCGGCCGGAGCCTGGCGCTGGATGCTGGCCGTGGGCATCGCGCCGGCCCTCCTCCTGCTGGGCGGGATGTTCCTCGTCCCCGAGTCACCGGACTGGCTGCAGAGCCGGGGCCACGGCTCGCGGGCGGCTCTGGCCGCGGCACGGCTCGGCATCGGGGCGGGGAGCGGCCCCACGGCGGAGGGCCCGGTGCGCGGCACCGGTCTGCGCCTGGCCTGCGCCCGGGCGGGCCGCCGGTGGGTGGCGCTGGGCCTCGCGATCGCCGTCCTGGTCCACCTGACCGGCCTGAACACCGCCATCTACTATGCGCCGACGATCCTGGCCTCCAGCGGCCTCACGTCGGCCGGTGGCATCGTCGGCTCGATCCTGGTGGGAGTGTGCAACGTCGCTGCCACGGTGATCACCGTACTGTCCCTGGACCGCTGGGGACGGCGACCGCTGATGATCGGCGGACTCGTCGTCATGGCGCTCACCGCCCTGGGGGTCACTTCCGCCGGGCTCCTCGGCCACGAGGGCGCCGTCACCGCTCTACTGCTGTGCGTCTTCATCACGGCCGGGGCGGTCGGCCCCGCCGCGGTGTTCTGGGTGTACATCTCGGAGATCTATCCCTCCGAGGCGCGGGGAGCGCTGATGAGCGTGGCCACCGCGGCCCACTGGGCGGCGGACTTCGTGGTCGCCACCACGTTCCTCCCCCTGGTCCAGCAGCTGTCGCTGGCCGGGACGTTCGCCCTGTACGCGGCTGTCACGGGCGCGTCGGCGCTGGCGCTGGCGCGGTGGATGCCCGAGACACGGGGTAGGCCACTGGTGGGGTCCGGGCGGCCGGCGGCCGCCGTGCACCACCCCGAGTGAATGCCCTCCACCTCCTCCGGCCCGCCCCGCTCAGACCCTGCTCAGCCTGATCGCAGAACCCGCCACGGCCCGCCTCCGACTCGACCCGGCTTGCCCCGACTCGACCCGACCCGGCTGACACGGGCGGGACCCGGATCGGGCCCACACCCAGAAGGCGCCATTCGCATGCACCCCGACCTTGCCCCCCGCCACGCCGACTGCCTGCTCTTCGACTGGGACGGCACCCTGGTCGACAGCCAGTACGCCAACTACCGGGCCATGGCTGCCGTCCTGGCCCCGGAAGGCGTGGACCTGGAACAGGAGTGGTTCGACGCCCGTACGGGCCTCTCGTCGGCGGAGATGATCCGCACTCTGGTCGACGAGCGCGCCCTCACACTGTCCCGCCCCGTGGATCAACTCGTCGCCGACCGCGACGCGATGTTCCTCGAGGAGGCCCACACCGTGCGACCGCACCGGGAGGTGCTGCGGGTCGTCGAGGCCATGCACGGCCTGGTCCCCATGGCGGTGGCGTCCGGCGGAGCGCGCCGCGTCATCGAGGAGACCCTGCGCCACCAGCCGTTCAGCGAGCATTTCGACGCCCTGGTGACCCGTGACGACGTCGACCGGGGCAAGCCCGCACCCGACATCTTCCTGCGCGCGGCCGAGCTCCTCGCGGGCCATCCCTCACGCTGCACGGTCTACGAGGACAGCGACGAGGGCATCGAGGCGGCCCACGCGGCGGGCATGACGGTCATCGATGTTCGCCCCTACACCGGCACCCGTTCCCGGGCCTGATCACTCCAGCGTGGCCCGGCTCGACGAAGAACCCGCTGGTACCGAGGACGGCCATACGCTCCCGCCACGGGTCAGACATACTCCGACGCGGCGTCCAGCAGCCAGTCCGCCAGATACCCGGCGAAGGACGAACGGATCAGCAACCAGAACCCCGCCCGGGCCTCGTCCCGTGCAACCAGCACGATCTGCGTGCGGGCCAGGGTGGTCTGGGCGCAGCGCCCGGGACCGAAGGCACGCGGGTGCAGGTCCAGCGGGCAGCCGTGGGCCAACAGGTCGCGGGCGCGCCGTCCCGTGACGAGCAGGGTGGTGCGCTGGGCGGAGACGTCCGTCACCGCTGCCGGCTCGTTGCCGCAAGCCGCCCGGATCTGGTTCTCCAGACCCGGCCGACTGCCGGACGGGCCCACGACGAGCCATTCGTCGGGGCCGAGCCAGAGGGCGCAGCGGTCACCGGCGTGTACGACGGTGTTGGGTTCAAGGGGCAGTTGGAGCCCCACAGCGAGTCCGACCGCGTCGGCGGCCGGCCCTTTGGGGTCGAGCCGGACGTTGACCTGGGCGAGGAAAGGCAGTTCCGCCAGGCGCAGGTCGCCGCCCGAGGAGCGGTTGACCGCGGCGAAGCGGCCGGCGGCGTGCGCCAGGGGACTGCGGCGGATCGCGGTGTCAGCCATCGCGGCGGGCTCCCTCGGGGTCGTAGAGGACGGGACTTGCGACAGTCACCGGTACCAGGCGGTCGCCCACGGGCGCGTACAGCCGCTCGCCGATGCGGTTCCGGCCGCCCTTGATCAGGGCGAGAGCGAAGATCCGGCCGAGTGCCGCGCTGTGGTAGCTGGAGGTGACATGGCCGAGCATCGGCACCGGCGGCTCGGGAAGCACGCTGTCGGTGACCAGGTGGGTGCCCTCGGGGAGGAAGGAGTCCGGGTCCTCCGGGAGCAGGGCGACGAGGTGCTTGCGGTCAGGGCGTTGGGTGTCTGCGCGTGCATGGGAGCGCTTGCCGACGAAATCGGGCTTCTTCCTGGACACCGCCCAGCTCATGCCGAGGTCCTGCGGGGTGACCGTGCCGTCGGTGTCCTGGCCGATGATCGGATAGCCCTTCTCGGCGCGCAGGACGTGCATGGTCTCGGTGCCGTACGGGGTGATGCCGAACGGGCTCCCTGCCGCGTACAGCGCCTCCCACAGCGCCCGGGCGTCCCACGGCGACACGTTGATCTCGTAGGCCAGTTCGCCGGAGAAGCTGATCCGGCATACCCGGGCCGGGATGTCCGCGACGATCGTGTCGCGCCACGCCATGAAGGGGAAGTCGTCGTTCGCGACGGCCAGTTCGGGGGCGAGGGTGGCCAGCAACTCGCGGGAACGGGGGCCGACGAGGGCGACGGTGGCCCACTGCTCGGTGACGGAGGTGCAGTGGACGCGCAGGTCGGGCCACTCGGTCTGCAGCCATTCCTCCATCCAGTCCAGGACGGCGGCCGCGTTGCCGGTCGTGGTGGTGACGAGGAAGCGGTCCTGGGCGAGCCGGATGGCGGTGCCGTCGTCGAAGACCATGCCGTCGAGGCGGCACATGACGCCGTAGCGGATCATGCCGACCCTGAGGGTGCTCATCATGTTGGTGTAGAGCCGGTCGAGGAAGACGGCGGCGTCAGGACCCTGCACGTCGATCTTGCCGAGGGTGGAGGCGTCCATGAAGGCGACGCCTTCGCGAGCGGCGCGGCACTCGCGGAGTACGGCCGCCTTCATGTCCTCGCCGTCCTGGGGGTAGTACCAGGGCCGCTTCCACTGGCCGACGTTCTCGAACAGTGCGCCGTGGTCGGCGTGCCAGTCGTGCAGGGCGGTGACGCGTACGGGGTCGTGGAGCTCGCCGCGGTCGCGGCCCGCCAGCGTGGCGAAGGAGACGGGGGTGTAGGGAGGGCGGAAGGTCGTCGTGCCGAGGGCGGATACGTCCACGCCCAGGAGGTGGGCGACGGTGCCACTGGCGAGGACGCCAGAGGTCTTGCCCTGATCGTTGGCGGTGCCGGCGGTGGTGTAACGCTTGGTGTGCTCGACCGAGCGCATACCGGCGCCGGTCGCGCGGGCGAGGTCGTCGACGGTGACATCACGCTGGAGGTCGACGAAGCGGGGCGCGTCGGCGGCGCCGGGGACGAGGAAGACCTGCATGGGCGGCGACTGTGGTTCGTCGTCGGCGACCGGGAGGCCGGGCGCGTCGGCCACATAGCCTTCGGCCTCGATCGCGCGGGCACCGGCGTCGGCACCCCCGGCGAGGACGCCGGCCAGATCGAAGACACCGGCTGCGGAGCCGGCGACCTCGACCGCCTGACGACAGGCGTCGGGGACGAACGTGCCCAAGGTGTCGTCGTAGCGCAGCGTTCCGCCCGCCTGGCTGAACAGATGCGCGACGGGGTTCCAGCCGCCGGAGACCAGCAGCAGGTCGGCGGCGAACTCACGGCGCCCCGCCGACTCTCCGTACGGGGCGACGGTGACCGCAGAAAGCCGCTGCCCGCCCTCGGTTCCGACCACGGCATGCCCGGCCACCACCTCGATCCCGGCGTCCTGGGCGCGGCGCGCCCACTCCCCGGGTTCGGGGCGGGTATCGACGACGGCCACGATGTCCACGCCCGCCGCCGCCAGGTCGAGCGCGGCCGCGTAGGCGCTGTCGTTGGTGGTGAAGACGACGGCGTGGCGGCCGGGCAGAACGCCGTAACGGTTGGCGTACGTACGGGCCGAGGCCGCCAGCATGACGCCGGGGCGGTCGTTGTCGGCGAAGGCCAGCGAACGCTCGTGTGCTCCGGTGGCCAGGACGACACGGCGGGCACGGATGCGCCAGACCCGCTCGCGGGAGACGTGCTCGGGGGCGCCGCCGCCGAGGTGGTTGGTGCGACGCTCGACGGCGAGCACGTGGTTGTCGTCGTAGTAGCCGAAGACGGTGGTGCGGCGGAGGATGCGGGTTTCCGGTGCGGCTTCGAGCAACGCCTCGGTCTCTGCCGCCCAGTCCAGGAGCCGGCCTGTGCCGAGGAGGCTGCCGCCCAGCTCGGGCTGGTCGTCGGCGAGGATGACCCGCGCACCGCTGCGGGCGGCGGCGGACGCGGCCGCGAGTCCGGCCGGCCCCGCGCCGACGACGAGCAGGTCGCAGTGGGCGTGCACGGCGTCGTAGCGGGCGGGGTCGGGCTCGGTTGCGAGCCGTCCCTGACCGGGGAGGCTGCCGGCGACAAGTCCGTCGTACAGCTCCACGGCGGTCGCGGGCAGCATCGGCTCGGGGAACGGCTCCTCGATCTGGACGACCGCGTTGGGTTCCTCGACTCCGGCGGAGAAGATGCCGCGCGGGCGGCCGAGTTTGATGCTGGTGCCGGCCTGGATGATCCCGTTGGCGAGGAGGGCGGAGGCGAGGGTGTCGCCACGGAAGCCCTGGTATGTCGTGCCGTCGAAGGTGAACGTGAGGGGTTCGTCACGGGATACGCGGCCGCGGGTGGTCAGCCGGAACGGTTGGGTCGAGCCGGGCGCGGGGAGAGCGGTTTCTTTCCCCACCCCGCCCCTTCCCGTAACCGGGGCTTCGCCCCGGACCCCGCTGGGGGCTCGGCCCCCAGGCCCGTCCCCTGCGCCCTGCGGGCGTGGGGGAACCCCCGGCTCCTCGGACGCCTGAGGGGCCGGACGGCGCGGCCCGGCCTGCCCATCCCCCGGACCGGTTGAGAACACCGGACCGGCTGCAGGGGAGGCCGCTGGTTCCGGGCGCGGCTCGCCCGCTCGGTACACCGCCAGGATCTCGTTCGTCGCCGTATTGCGCACAGCGTTGAACCAGCGACGGCATCCGGCCGCGTGGCTCCAGCGTTCCGCGAACGGGCCCTTGGGGTTGTCGCGGAAGAAGAGGTAGCGGGCCCACTCCTGGTCGGTCAGAGCAGCGGGGTCCTCGGGACAGGACACGTGGGCCTGGCCGCCGTAATGGAACTCGGCCTCGTCACGGGGTCCGCACCAGGGGCATGGGATGAGCAGCATCGATTCGGCTCCTCAGTGGGCCACCGCGGCCGCGCCGTGCTCGTCGACGAGCGCGCCGGTGGTGAATCGGTCGAGCGAGAAGGGGGCGTTGAGCGCGTGGGGGGTGTCGTGGGCGATGGTGTGGGCGTAGACCCAGCCGACGCCCGGGGTGGCCTTGAAGCCGCCCGTGCCCCAGCCGCAGTTGAGGTAGAGGTTGTCCACCGGGGTGATCCCGATGATGGGCGAGGCGTCGGGGCTGACGTCGACGATGCCGCCCCAGGTACGCAGCACATGGGCGCGGGCGAAGACGGGGAAGAGCTCCAAGGCGGCGGACATCTGATGCTCGATGATGTGGAAGGCTCCACGCTGGGTGTAGGCGTTGTACGAGTCGATGCCGGCGCCCATCACCAGTTCGCCCTTGTGAGCCTGGCTGACGTACACATGCACCGCGTTCGACATGACCACGGTGGGGTGCACCGGCTCCAGCAGCTCGGAGACCAATGCCTGCAGCGGATGGCTCTGGAGCGGCAGCTCGAAGCCCGCCATGGCGGCCAGCACCGAGGAGTGACCTGCCGAGCAGAGCGCCACCTTGCCGGCGGCGATGGGGCCGAGCGTGGTCTGCACGCCGACGACCCGTCCGCCCTGGATGTCGATGCCGGTGACTTCGCAGTTCTGGATGATGTCGACACCGGCGGCGTCGGCGGATCGGGCCAGCCCCCACGCGACGTGATCGTGCTTGGCGATTCCGGCCCGCGGCTGATACGTGGCGCCCATCACCGGATACCGCACGTCGGGCGAGACGTTGACGATCGGGCAGACGTCCTTGACGGCTTGCGGGTCCAGCCATTCGGCGTCGACGCCGTTGAGCCGGTTGGCCTCGACACGACGCACGCTGTCGCGGACGTCCTGGAGGCTGTGGGCGAGGTTGAGCACACCGCGCTGGGAGAAGAGGATCGGGTAGTCGAGTTCGTCCGCGAGCCCTTCCCACAGTTTGAGGGCGTGCTCGTAAATGCCGGCGCTCTCGTCCCACAGATAGTTGGAGCGGATGATCGTGGTGTTGCGGGCCATGTTGCCGCCCGCGAGCCAGCCCTTCTCCAGCACTGCCACGTCGGTGATGCCGTGGTTCTTCGCCAGGTAGTGGGCGGTCGCGAGACCGTGTCCGCCGCCGCCCACGATCACCACGTCGTACGACCGCTTCGGCTCGGGTGCGCGCCACAGCCGGGCGGGGTGCTCGGGGAGGTCGGCGCCCGGGGTGCGGGGGCTCATCGGGCGTCTCCGATCAGGTGCGGGTACAGCGGGTACTTGGCGGCCAGCGCCTCCGTACGGGCGCGGAGCGCGGCGACATCCGGCTCGGGCTGGAGAGCGAGCGCGATCACATCGGCGACTTCGGCGAAGTCCTCGTCCGTGAAGCCGCGGGTGGCCAGGGCCGGGGTGCCGATGCGCAGCCCTGAGGTGACCATGGGCGGGCGGGGGTCGAAGGGGACGGCGTTGCGGTTGACCGTGATGCCGATCCCGTGGAGCAGGTCCTCGGCCTGCTTCCCGTCCAGTTCGGAGTCGCGCAGGTCGACCAGGACCAGATGGACATCGGTACCGCCGGTGAGGACGCTGACCCCGGCGGCTGCCGCGTCGGGCCGGGTCAGCCGTTCGGCGAGGATGTGGGCGCCGGCGAGCGTACGGGCCTGGCGCTCGGCGAACTCAGGTGACGCGGCCACTTTGAACGACACCGCCTTGGCGGCGATGACATGTTCCAACGGACCGCCCTGCATTCCGGGGAACACCGCCGAGTTGATCTTCTTGGCGAGGTCGGCGTCGTCGGTGAGGATGACGCCGCCGCGCGGGCCGCCGAGCGTCTTGTGGGTGGTCGTGGTGGTGACATGGGCGTGCGGTACGGGACTGGGGTGCAGTCCGGCGGCCACGAGGCCCGCGAAGTGGGCCATGTCGACCATGAGATACGCGCCCACCTCGTCGGCGATCCGCCGGAAGGCGGCGAAGTCCAGCTGACGGGGATACGCCGACCAGCCCGCGATGATCATCTTGGGGCGGTGTTCCTTGGCGAGCCGCTCCACCTCGTCCATGTCGACCAGGTTGTCGGTCTCGTCCACGTGGTAGGGCACGACGTTGAGCATCTTGCCGCTGTAGTTGATGCGCATGCCGTGGGTGAGGTGGCCGCCGTGCGCGAGGTCGAGGCCGAGGACGGTGTCCCCGGGCTTCAGCAGGGCGAAGAAGACGGCGGTGTTCGCCTGGGCGCCCGAGTGCGGCTGCACATTGGCGAATCCAGCGCCGAAGAGGGACGTGATCCGCTCGATGGCCAGCCGCTCGGTCACGTCGACGTGTTCACAGCCGCCGTAGTACCGGCGGCCCGGGTAGCCCTCGGCGTACTTGTTCGTCAGGACCGAGCCCTGTGCCTCCATGACCGCCGACGGTGCGAAATTCTCCGACGCGATCATTTCGAGGGTGGACTGCTGGCGGTCCAGCTCGGCGCGGACGGCGGCGTGGACCTCCGGGTCCAGCTCGGCGAGCGGCGCGTTCAGCGTGTTCATGCGGCGTTCCTCTCGGCGGCCTCAACGGCCGGCTCGGGCACGCGCTCGGCGAGTTCGGTGCGGATCGCGGCTGCGGTCCGCCTGCCGTCCAGGATGCGTGCGTTCACATCGCTCCTCTTGTTACGGGTGCGGCTCAGCCGCGCAGGCGGGACATCGACGGGTCGAACAGCGGCTCGTCGGCGACGACCGCTTCCACGCGCCGGTCGAAGTAGCCGATGTGCACGGCGGTGCCCGTCGTGGCGAGCCCGGCGGGCAGCCATGCATAGGCGATGCCCTTGCCGACCGTGTAGCCGTAGGCGGCACTGGTGACGTACCCGACAGGGCGGTCGCCGTCGTACACCGGCTCCTTGCCCATGACCACGGCCTGCGGGTCGTCGATGGTCAGACAGGTCAGCCGGCGCCGCACATCCGCCTTGCGACGCTCCAGCGCGGCCTTGCCGATGAAGTCGTCCTTGTCGAGCTTGACGGCGAAGCCGAGCCCCGCCTCGTAGGGGTCGTGCTCGTAGGTCATATCGGTGCCGAAGGAGCGGTACCCCTTCTCCAGACGGAGGCTGTTGAAGGCGCCGCGGCCCGCGGCGATGCCGCCGAGGGGCTGGGCGGCCTGCCACAGGGTGTCCCACAGCTTCAGGCCCATGTCGGCGGTGGTGTACAGCTCCCAGCCGCGTTCGCCGACGTACGACAGGCGCATCGCGGTGACGGGGACGGAGCCGATGTGGGCGCGCTTGGCACGGAAGTACTTCAGGCCCTCGTCGGAGAAGTCCGAGTCGGCCAGCGGCTGGAGCACCTCGCGAGCGAGCGGCCCCCACAGGCCGATGCAGCAGGTGCCGGCGGTGATGTCCCGTACGGCGACCGACCCGTCCGCCGGAAGATGCCGGCCGAACCAGTCGAGGTCCGGATTGCCGTTGGCGCCGACCTGGAAATGGTCGCGGCCGAGCCGGGCGACGGTGATGTCGCTGCGGATGCCGCCGTCTTCGTCGAGGAGCAGGGCGTACGTCACCGAGCCGACCGACTTGTCGACATTGCCGGTGGACAGCCGCTGAAGGAAGGCTGCGGCGCCTCGGCCGGTGACTTCCAGGCGCTTCAGTGCCGTCATGTCGTACAGGGCGACGGTCTCGCGGGTGGTCTGGGCCTCGGCGCCGACGACCGGCGACCAGTAGCGCGCCGCCCAGTCGTTGGGCGTCGGAATGGACCGGCCGGCCACCAGGGTCGCGTTGGCCTCGTACCACTGGGGCCGCTCCCAGCCGGTGGCTTCCAGGAAGAAGGCGCCGAGTTCCTGCTGGCGGGCGTGGAAGGGGCTGGTGCGCAGGGGCCGTGGGGCACCGGCCGGCTGGAGGGGGTGGAGGATGTCGTAGACCTCGACGAAGTTCTGGCAGTCGCGGGCCAGCACGTACTCCGGGGAGAGCTGGTGCGCCTCGAAGCGGTTGACGTCGCACTCGTGCAGGTCGAACGACGAGCAGTGGCCGTCCACGAGCCATTCGGCCACCGCGCGGGCGACGCCCGCGGAATGGGTGACCCACACCGCCTCGGCGACCCAGAAGCCCTTCACATCCGGTGATTCACCGAGCAGCGGCAGTCCGTCCGTGGTGAAGGAGAAGAGGCCGTTGATGCCCTCTTCGATCTTGGCGTCGCGGGTCGCGGGAAGCAGGGACCGGGTCTCGGCCCACGCGTCTGCGAAGTCGTCCTCGGTGAACTTCATGACGGAGGGCATCTGCTCGGCGTCGTCCACCGGGGCGATGTCCTCCGGGTCGACGGGCATGGGCCGGTGCCCGTAGTAGCCGATAGCGATGCGGTCGAAGCGGTCGCGGTAGTACAGGTCCGCGTCCTGGTGGCGCAGGATCGGCCGGACGGCTTCCTCGGCCTGGCCTTCCAGCGCAGGGACAGGGCCGGTCCATGCGAGCTGGTGGGCGAGCGGGGTGAGGGGCAGGTTCATGCCGACCATGCGGGCGATCTTCGGGCCCCAGATGCCGGCGCAGCACACGACGATGTCGGCGGGGATCTCCCTTTCCGCGGCCTGCGGCGCGGGGGACCCCAGGTCGGTGACGACGACCGCACTGACCCTGCCCTCGCTCTGTAGGACGTCGAGGACTTCATGGCGGGCGAGGAAACGTACGCCGCGCTCGGTCGCGCGCCGGATCTGGGCCTCGACGGCGAGCACGGCCCTGGCCAGGCCGTCGGTGGGGACGAGCAGGCCGCCGAGGACGCGCTCACGGTCCACCAGCGGGTGACGTTCGACGCACTCGTCGGGGCTCAGCAGCCGGGACTCGATGCCCCAGGCGGTGATCCAGCCGTGGCGGCGGTGCAGCTCGGTCAGCCGTTCGGGGGTGGTGGCCAACTCGAGTCCCCCGACCTGCAGGAAGCAGGGCTGCCCGTCCACGTCGAGGCTGCAGAACTTCTCGACGGTGTAGCGGGCGAGCTCGGTCATGGTCTTCGAGGAGTTCGTCTGGAAGACGAGTCCCGGTGCGTGGGACGAGGATCCACCGGTCGCGGGGAGGGGCCCCTGATCGACGACCGTGATGTCGGTCCAGCCTGCGAAGGACAGTTCGTCGGCGAGGGCCGCTCCCACGACGCCCGCTCCGATGATGACCACTCGGGGTCCCGCCATCACCAAACCTCCAGTTGCTGTCAACGCAACAAGCTTCAGGTTGCGCAACTCACGATGCCGGTCGCCAAGGTGGGTGTCAAGGGGGCTTCCACCGCCCTACCAGGGCAGAAAACGAGCCGTGGGGGGGGGGGGGGGGGGGGGGGGGGGAGGGGGGGAGGGGGGGGGTGGGGGGGGGGGGGGTGGGGGGGTTGGGTGGGGGGGTAACCGGATGGGAGGAGTAGGCGCCGCCCCGCCCGATGTAGAGCATCCGCCCGTCGGGGGC
>NZ_JBWKDT010000044.1:0-52278 GCF_056435785.1 Streptomyces sp. NPDC043870 | reverse complement strand
CCAGGTGATGCACCGTGGAACGCGGGATACCGCCGCGCCGGGCCACGTCACCGTAGGACCAGCCCTGCTGCTCCAGTCGGCTCTTCACCAAAACCTGCAGTGCATTGGCCACGGGAGGATTCTCTCCTGCTAGCGACGGGTTGACGCGTACGGGTGAGGTCGAGTCTATCCCGGGCTAACGCGAAAGGGCGTCCTCGGAAGCCGAGAACGCCCAGGTCAGCGACCTAATCGCTAGTGCGCCGCCAGGGACTCGAACCCCGGACCCGCTGATTAAGAGTCAGCTGCTCTAACCAACTGAGCTAGCGGCGCCTGCTGACCTGGAGAACTTTACCCGACCTCCGCGGGTGCTCCCGACCATTTCCTTGCACGTTCCGGCCTGTCGGATGGTCGTTTTTTATCTTTGCTCCGTCAAAATGCACTTTGTCATGACGAATGAGTCTGGTGAGTGTGGAGGGGCAACGGATGAGCGTTCCGGTGTTCGAGGAGTACGAGCCCGCTGCCGACTGCGCCTGCTCGGGCTGCGCCCAGCAGCGGCGGGCCCTGGCCCGCGCGCTGCCGGTGGCGGCCGGCGGGCACCCCGCCGCGCACGGTGCCCGTCGCGCTCTCGTGCTGGTCACCGCGGCGGGCGCGGTGCTGAGCGGCGGGGCAGCGAGCGCGCTGGCTCCCCCGGGGGACAACGGCTCCCCGCCCGCGGAACCCGAAGCGGCAGCACCGGCGACAACTGGTCCGGCGGGCGCGGTCCGGCCGGGGGGTCCCGCCGTGGAGAAGGGGCCGGAGGAGGGGTCGCAGAAGGAACCGGAGCCGGAGCGGGAGCAGGCCAAGGAGCCGCAGCAGGTCAAGGAATTGGAGCCGGAGCAGGCCAAGGAACCGGAGTCCGCCAAGGAGCCGGAGCAGGTCAAGGAACCGGAGCCGGAGACCCCGCAAGGTGGACAGGAGCCCCTGCACGGCCGCCCGGCGCCCGGCCAGGCCGGGACGTCGAACCTGCGCAAAATGGCGCGCGCCGACATCATGAGCCGCGCCAAGCTCTGGGTGGACGCCAAGGTGCCGTACTCGATGAGCAAGTACTGGTCGGACGGTTACCGGCAGGACTGCTCGGGCTTCGTCTCGATGGCGTGGAACCTGCCGGGCAACGAATGGACCGGAAGTCTGGCCCAGTTCGGTGTGCGGATCGACCGCAAGGATCTGCAGCCCGGTGACATCCTGCTGTTCCACAACACGGACAATCCGTCCAATGGGTCGCACGTCACGATCTTCGGCGGCTGGACGGACTACACGCACACCCACTACTTCGCCTACGAACAAGCGAAGCCGCACGCCCGGCAGCGGGCCACGCCGATGGCGTACTGGAGCAACTCCGACCGCTATGCGGCCTACCGCTACAAGGAGCTCACGGACGACACCACCGTGAACGCGCAGAGCCCGGGCGCGCTCCCGGACCTGTTCCCGGGCGCGCTCCCGGCCCCGCTCCCGGCCCCGCTCCCGGGCATGCCCCCGGGCACGCTCCCGGGCACGCTCCCGGCCCCGTTCCCGGGCGCCGGCCTGTTCGGGCCCGGCACCGAGAACACGTACGTCAACCAGCTCGGGAGGTTGCTCGTGGAGCAGGGCTTCGGCAAGCACTACACATCCGGCCCGGGACTGCGCTGGAGCGAGGCGGACCGGCGGGCGACGCAGGAGTTCCAGCGTGCGCAGGGCTGGACGGGCACGAAGGCGGACGGTCTGCCCGGACTGGACACCTGGCGCCGGCTCGTGAACGGCGCGAGCGGGAACGTCCCGCGCGTGCCGGCGGCCGGACCGGCCGTTTCCGTACCGGGCTACCCGGGGCGCGCGCACTTCCGCCCCGGCCAGTCGAACCCGTACGTCGAGAAGCTCGGCCGGCAGCTGGTGAAGCGGGGCTTCGGCAAGCACTACACATCCCCTCCCAGCCGGCACTGGACCGAGGCGGACCGCCGCGGTGTCGAGGCGTTCCAGCGCGCCCAGGGCTGGCGCGGCGGAGCGGCCGACGGCTACCCCGGCCCTGAGACATGGCGGCGGCTCTTCTCATGAACCACGACCTCGATGCGCACCAATCCCGCGAGGAGGCGGCTCCGGTGACTCCCACGACTCCCTACTCCGAGGACCCTCCGCGTCGGTCCCTCCCGCTCACCCGGCTCAGAGCCGCTTCGGTCTCCGTGCACCAGGCGGGACTTCCGGCCTCGGGGGCGCCCGGTGATCCGACCGGGCCCGGTGACTCCGCCGGCTCCGGCGGTCCGTCCGAGACGTTCGACGCACTCGACACGTTCGACCCGTTCGACACGCTCGATGCTCCGTCGGATGCGTACGCGCGCGGGCCGTACGCGGCCGTCGGCGTGTACGGCGTGCTCGCGGGTCAGGCGGGCGCCGGTGTGGAAGCCGGGCTGCCCTGCCCCGGCGCCAAAGCCGACGCCGACGCCGACGCCGACGCCGGGGTCGGTGTCGGCGTCGCCGCGGAGGCCGTCGGCACGACCGAGCCCCTGACCAGGACCGAGCTCCTGACCAAGCACCTGACCGAGACCGAGACCGAGACCGAGGCCGAGACCGGGACCGGGACCGGGACCAAGGCCGCAGCCGAAATCGCGGTCGGGACCGAGGACGAGGCCGACACGGAGGCCAAGACGGAGGCCGGCGATCTGCGGGCTGCCGGTGTGAACGACGGCGTGCCGGGGCCCAGTGTCTTCGAGCGGCAGCTCAGCGGGGTGGGCGGGCGGCGGGCTGTCGTGATCGGGAGTGAGACCACCGGGTCGATTCCCGTGCATCTGCTCTTCCGTGATTCCGCCAGTACTCCCGACGGTTCCGCCGCCGGGCCGGCCGACAACTCCGCCGACGGCGGCGAATGGGCCGACTGGGCCGGCAAGGCCGGCAAGGCGGACGGAGGCGACGGGGGACCCGACACCGTCGCGATGGCGCGGGTGTCCCTGCCCACCGGACGACGGGCCGCGACGACCGTCGTCGCGCCCAGCCGGCGGCCCGCACCGCCCGCGGACCCACGGCTGAACGAACGGCCGGGACCGGTCCTGCCCGGCTGGGCGGCCCTGCTCACCGGGGTCGCCGCCATGACCGGATGCGCGGCCGTGCTGCACTGGGCCGGGGGCTTCCCCGGGGAGGTGACCGAGCTGTTCGGGCTGGCCGAGCGGCCGTACCACGCCCTCGGGTTCGGCCAGTGGGCGCTGCTCGCGCTCGGCGTGACGTTCGTGCTTTTCTCGCTGGGCGGGCTCGGTCGAGGCCGGGCCGGCCATGCCTGGGTGCTGACGCTGTACGGCGAGTACCGGGGGAGTGTGCGGCGCACCGGTCTGATGTGGGTCAGTCCGCTGCTGCTGCGCCGAAGGATCGACGTGCGGCTGCGGCACTGGCGCAGCGAGCCGATGTCCGCGGTCGACTCGAACGGCACGGCGCTGCAGGTGGTCGTCCTCGTGGTGTGGCGGATCCGCGACACGGCCCGCGCCGTGCTCGGTGTCGCCGACCACGAGGCGTATCTGCGGGAGCAGGTGGAGGCGGCGACGGCCCGGGTGCTGTCCCAGCTCCCCGCCGACACCTTCCAGGATCCCGCCACCTCGGGCTTCTCCGGGCCGATCCCCACTCTGCGCAATGCCGAAGCCGTCGGTGACTCGCTGACGAAGACTCTGTCGGCGGAGTGTGCCCCGGTCGGCATCGACGTCTTCTCCGCGCAGCCGACGCGTATCGAGTACGCGCCCGAGGTCGCCGCCGCGATGCGCCGCCGCCGTATCGCCGTGATCGAGGCCGAGCAGCGCGACACCGTGCTCACCTCGGTGGTGGACGCCGTGGACGACACCGTCCAGCGGCTCACCAGGCGAGGCCTCGTGGAACTCGACGACTACGAGCGGAAGGCGCTGGTACGGGATCTCACCGTCGCGTTCTGCACTGCCAGGGCAGGCGGTGCAGAGCCCTCGTGATTGGTCTGGACATGTTCAACGTTCGTCAATAATCTGAGACTTGGTCTAGACCGGAATCCGCACGACCGCACAAGCGCGCAGCACGGCTCACGGAACTCCCCCACGTTCTCCAGGAGCGACAGGATGCGAAAGCGAATAGGCGCGGCCATGGTCGGCCTCGTGGTGGCGGGCACGTCCCTGCTCGCCACCGGCAGTGCCAGCAGCCACGGCTACACCGACTCCCCGATCAGCCGTCAGAAACTCTGTGCCAACGGCACGGTGACCAACTGCGGTGAGATCCAGTGGGAACCCCAGAGCGTCGAGGGGCCCAAGGGCTTCCCGGCGGCGGGTCCTGCCGACGGAAGGATCTGCGCCGGCGGCAACAGCCGCTTCGCGCAGCTCGACGACCCGCGCGGCGGCGCATGGCCCACGACCAAGGTCTCGTCGGGCCAGAACTACACCTTCCGCTGGCAGTTCACGGCCAATCACGCGACGACCGACTTCAAGTACTACATCACCAGGAACGGCTGGAACCCGAGCCAGCCGCTCACCCGGGCGGCCCTCGACCCGCAGCCGTTCCTGACCATGCCCTACAACGGCCAGCGGCCGCCGGCCACGCTCAGCCACTCCGGCACTCTCCCGTCGAAGTCCGGCCGCCATCTGATCCTGGCGGTGTGGACCATCAATGACACCCCGAACGCCTTCTACGCCTGCTCGGACGTTCAGTTCTGACGGATAGTCAGGTACCGTGCGGCGCCATGGGCGTCATGGGAAGGGCGATGGGAAGGGCAAGTGCCGCGAGCGCTGCGACCGTCGCGGAGCTCGTACAGCGCCAATGGGGCGACCACCGGGTGGGGCTGAGACACGAGGATCTCGTCCTCAGCCACCACCAGGTCGCCGCAGGCGCCGCCGCGCGGGCCGCGCTGCTCACGGAGCTGCTCCCCCGGGGAGCCGAGCCGCACCTCGGGATCCTGCTCGACAACACCGCCGAATTCCCGCTCTGGCTCAGCGCGGCGGCCCTCGCCGGGGCCGCCGTCGCCGGCATCAACCCGACCCGCCGCGGCGCCGAACTGGTCCGCGACATCCTGCACACCGACTGCCGGGTGCTGGTCACCGAGCGCGCGCACCTTCCCCTGCTCGACGGTCTCGAACTGCCGGGCGTGCGGGTGCTGGTGACCGACAGCGACGCCTACGCCGACCTCCTCGCGCCGTACGACGGCGCGAAGCCCGGCGAGGCGACCGTCTCCACCGTGCGGCCCGGCAGTCGGCTGCTGCTCTACTTCACCTCCGGCTCGACCGGTGCGCCCAAGGCCGCGATCTGCAGCCAGGGGCGGCTCGCGGCGGCGGGGGAGTCACTCGTCGGCCACTTCGGAGTGCGACCGGAGGACGTGCACTACATCTGCATGCCCATGTTCCACGGGAACGCCGTGATCGCGGACTGGGCACCCGCGCTCGTGGCCGGGGCCTCGGTCGCCCTGCGGCGCCGCTTCTCGGCGTCCGGGTTCCTCGACGACGTACGGGCCTACGGCGCCACGTACTTCACCTACGTCGGGCGCGCTGTGCAGTATCTGCTCGCCACGCCCGAGCACCCCGACGACCGCGATCATCCGCTGCGGCTCGGCTTCGGTACGGAGGCGGGGGCGGTGGACGCCGCCCGCTTCGAGGCCCGCTTCGGGGTGCGGCTGGTGGAGGGGTACGGCTCCTCGGAGGGCGGCGCGGCGATCCAGCGCACCCCGGACACACCGCGCGGCGCGATCGGCCGTGCCGCGCCCGGGGACGACCTCGCGGTCGTGGACCCGTCGAGCGGCGAGGAGTGCGAGGCCGCGCGGTTCTCGGGCGAGGGCCGCCTGCTCAACGGCGACCGCGCGATAGGCGAGCTGGTCAACCGGGGCCGCAACCCGTTCGAAGGCTACTGGCGCAACCCCGGTGCCGACGCCGACCGGCGGCGCGGAGGCTGGTACTGGACCGGCGACCTGTTCTTCCGTGACCCCGACGGCTTCCTGTACTTCGCGGGCCGCGGTGACGACCGCCTGCGGGTCGACAGCGAGAACCTCGCCGCCGCGGTCATCGAGAACATCCTGGCCCGCTGGGAGGCCGCGGCGGGCGTCGCGGTCTACGCCGTCCCCGACCCGGTCGCCGGCGACCAGGTGATGTGCGCACTGTCACTCCGCGAAGGCACCGTCTTCGACCCCTCCGCCTTCGCGTCCTTCCTCGCCGCCCAGCCCGACCTCGGCACCAAGATGCCGCCCCGCTTCGTCCGTATCGTCCCCCGCCTCCCGCTCACCGCCACCAACAAGATCCACCGCGCCGCCCTGCGCCGCGAGGCCTTCCGCTGCCCGGACCCGGTGTGGTGGCGCCCGCCGGGCGCCGCCGCCTACCGCCCCCTGACCTCGCGCGACACGGCCGAGCTGCTCCGCCGGTACGCACACCACGGACGCCGCGACGTGCTGGACCGCTGAACGGACGCGGCGACGTGCCGGACCGCTGAGGCGACCAGCGGACCTTCACCGCCCCGTCCCTGCCGCCGGATGGCCGGATCTGCTCCCGCTCCAGGCATGCCCTGGTGACGGCCGTGCCCCACCCAGGTACGAGTGGGAAGAAATGTGACCCACGAGATCCAGGGGGGACGCCCGTGTCGTCGATGCCGCGCAGACATTTTCTGCAGACCGCCGCCGGAACCGCCGTCGCGGCAGCCGCGATTCCTATTCCCGCGGCCGCCGTCCCCGTACCCGCCGAAGCGCCGGCGCGGGCAGCGCCGCAGAGCGCCACGCGGCTGCGCCTCACCGCCGCCACCAACGGCGCCGCCACCCCCACCGGCCCAGGACCGGCCGCCCCGCTCGTCGCCGAGGTGCAGAACATCGTCTGGCGGATCCCGCGCGACGGCTCGCCCGCCACCGCCCTCACCACGCCCGACCTGGAGCCCAGCCGCCCGGTGTGCTCGCCCGACGGGCGCCGGATCGCGATGGCCTGCTTCAAGGGCGGCCAGTTCCACATCTGGGTGATGGACACGGACGGTTCGGGTCTGCGGCAGCTCACCGACGGGCCGTGGGACGACCGCGCCCCGGCCTGGTCCCCGGACTCCACCCGGATCGTCTTCTCCTCCGAACGCGGCGGCGATCCGGTCAAGGGCAGCCCCTACCGCATCTGGACCGTCGACGTCCGTGACGGCCGGCTGACCCGCCTCACCGGGCTGCCCGGCCAGAACGGCCCCGTACAGACCGGCCCCTGGGAGGACCTCGACCCCGTCTGGGCACCGGGCGGCGACAGCGTCGTCTTCGTTCGGGCCGGACACGACGGCAGCGCACTGCGCTCCCGCACCCTCGCCTCCGTACCGGCCGGCGCGGCCGGCCCGGTGACCGCCGTGCACACCGAGACCGAGCCGGGGAATCTGCTGACGCCCGCCCTCGCTCCCGCCGGGCGGCGGGCCTGGCTGCGCACGGTCCCCTCGACCGTCCGGTACGAACAGGTCGTTCTCGTCGTGGACGGCGAACCGGTTTCCGTGGACGGCGAGATCGCGCCCGTACCGCCGCGCTGGCTGGACGACGAGCGGCTGCTGCTCACGGTCGGCGGCCAGTTCCGTATCGTCCGCCCGCACCGCCAGGACCCCCCTGAGACGGTCGCGTTCCTCGGCGAGCTTCCGCTCCGGCGGCCCCACTACCGGGTAAAGAGCTACGACTTCGAGCCGCGCGGTCCCCGCCCCGTGCGGGGCATCCATCTGCCCGCGCTCTCCCCGGACGGGCGCACCGCCGCGTTCGTGGCGCTCAACTCCCTGTGGACCGTGCCCACATCCGGCAGGGGACGGCCCCGCAAGGTCGTCGCGGCCGCGCCGGACACCTACCTCCAGAGCCCCTCCTGGACTCCGGACGGGCGGGCGCTGCTGTACGTCGACGACCGCGACGGCGGCCTCAACTCGGTGCGCCGGTACGACCTGGAGAGCGGCGCCGACACCCTGCTGGCGTCCGGCGGCCGCGCCCACCCCGTGCTCTCCCCGGACGGCACCCGGCTCGCGAGCCTCGACGTCTCGGGAACTCTGGTCGTACGCGACCTCGCATCAGGCAAGGAGAAGAGCCTCGCCGCACCGCTCGGCGGTGGCGGACTGCCGGGCCCGCCCAGCTGGTCGCCGGACGGCCGTTGTCTCGCCTACTGCGACCGCAACCGGCTCAACCTCCGGTTCCGCGAGGGCTACAACCTGATCCGCGTCGTCGACACCACCACGGGCACGGCCCGGCTGCACGCTCTCGCCCCGCACGTCTCGCTGTCCGACCGCTACGCCTCCGGGCCCGTCTGGTCACCGGACGGGCGCTGGATGGCCTGTGTCAGCGAGTCGGCGCTGTGGCTGCTGCCGGTGCGCCCGGACGGCAGCCCGGCCGGTGAGCCGCGCCGCCTCACCGACGAGGCGGCCGACCACCCGAGCTGGGCGGGCGACTCCCGGGCGCTGCTGTATCTCTCGAACGCCCGGCTGCGGCTGCTCGGCCTCGACGGCTCCGTACGTACCGTTCCCGTCGATCTCAGCTACCGCCGTCCTACGCCCGTGGACACCGTCGTCCGCGCGGGCCGCCTCTGGGACGGTACCGGCTCCGACCCGCGCGAAGACGTCGACATCCTGATCCGGGACGGCCGGATCGCCGCCGTCGAGCCGCGCCGGTCCGGCCGCCGGGCCTCCCGCACGGTGGACGCCACCGGGCAGACCGTCCTGCCGGGCCTCTGGGACACCCACACACACCCCTGGCAGTACACGTACGGGGCCCGCCAGACCGCCCTCGAACTCGCCTACGGCGTCACCACCACCGTCGCCCTCGCCGGCTTCTCCTACGAACTGGCCCGGCTCCGCGAGGACATCATCGCGGGCCGGCTGGCCGGGCCGCGTCTGCTCACCACCGGCGAACTCCTCGACGGCTCCCGCGTCGCCTACAGCATGGGCCGCGCCCACCGCACCCGCGCCGGACTGCGGCGCTCCCTCGCCCGTGGCGCCGCCCTCGACTGGGACTTCGTGAAGACCTACGTCCGGGCTCCCGTCTGGATCATGGAAGAGGCGGCCGCTTTCGGCCATGACCGTCTCGGGGTCCGCTCGGGATCACATCTGTGCGCACAGGGCATCCAGACCGGCCAGGACCTGACATCCCACCTGATCGCCACCGAGCGGGCGGAGTACGGGCACGGCGCCACCGCCGAGGGCCACACCCATCACGACACCGTGGCCACGTACGCCACCGGCGGCTTCCATCTTCTTGAGACCCCGTTCACGGCGATCACCCTGCTCGCCGAGACACCGGACCTGGTGGACGATCCCCGGGTCACCGCGATGATGCCGCCCTGGGACGCCGAGGCGATCCGCGACCGCGCCACCGTGCCGCAGACCGCCGTCGAGCGGCTCGCCCTGCGCAGGGAGGTCGACACCTGCCGTACCGTGCTCGCCTCCGGCGGTCTGCTCGCCCTGGGCACGGACACCCCGATCACGCCGGTCGGCATCCACCTCCATCTGGGGCTGCGCGCTCTCGTACGGAACGGCTTCACCCCGGCGGAGGCGCTGCTGACGGCCACGGCGAACGCGGCCCGGGTCTTCGGTGCAGAGCGGGACCTGGGCACGGTCGAGCCGGGCAAGCTCGCGGATCTGACGATCGTCGCCGGGGACCCGCTCACCGGCATCGACGATCTGGCGAAGGTGACGCAGGTCACGGTCGGCGGCCGGATTCATGACCGCAAGACGCTGGAGGACCCCTACGTCGGTCCCGGCCGGCGGCGGTCCTCGGTACGGGCGGGCGCAGAGCCGGCGCAGTGGCGCGCGGTCGCCGAGCAGATGCGCCGCGACGGCTGCTGCGGCTGAGCGCCGGGCGACCGGGTCAGCGGCACGCACCGGCCGAGTGGCGGAAACCGGCTGAGTCCCGGAAAACCACGAGAGGCCCTCGCAGTTGCGAGGGCCTCTCGTGAGGTTGTGCGCCGCCAGGGACTCGAACCCCGGACCCGCTGATTAAGAGTCAGCTGCTCTAACCAACTGAGCTAGCGGCGCGGGCTGCCGTTCCTGCCGCTCTCGGCGGCTGACGACAGAAGTAATACTACCTGGTCCCGGGAGGTGTTCCTGACCACCCCGGACCAGGCCCGGCCGCCGGCCCGCCGGACGGCCCCTAGAGCGCCAGCGACAGCACCACCGGAGCCGCCCTGCGGTTCAGTGTGTCCGCCGCCGCGCGCAGCCGGTGGGCATGCTCGATCGGGAGGGAGAGCGCCAGGCAGCCGACCGCGGAGCCGGCCGTCAGCGGAACCGCCGCGCAGACCGTCCCCACCGCGTACTCCTGAAGATCCAGCACGGGGACCGTGGGCGGCTGGGCGTCCAGCTTCGAGAAGAGGATCTTCTCGTTCGTGATCGTCCGGGACGTGAGCCGGGCGATCTTGTGGCGCGACAGATGATCGCGGCGGCCGTTCTGGTCGAGCTGGGTGAGCAGGCACTTGCCCACCGCGCTGGCGTGCGCCGCGGAGCGGAAGTCGACCCACTCGTTGACCTTGGGTGTGCGCGGACTGTCGGCGAACTGCGTGATCTTGACCTCGCCGTCGATGTACCGGCTGATGTAGACCGCCGCGCCCACCGAGTCGCGCAGCTCGGTGAGGGTCTCCTGCAGCTTGCGCTCCAGGGCCTCGCGCCGGGTGGCGCCGGAGCCCAGCAGGACGAGGGAGTCGCCGATCACGTACGCGCCGTCGCCGACCTGCTCCACGTAGCCTTCGCGGCGCAGCATCAGCAGCATCGACGCCAGGTGACCGGTGGGCAGTCCGGTCTCGCGGGCGATCTGGACATCGCTCACACCGCCACCGTGCTTGGAGATCGTCTCCAGTACGCGCAGGGCGTATTGCACCGAGTGGAACGGTGCGGTCGGCTCGGGCATCAGCGCCACGGTTTCCCCCTACCAGGTTGTGACCGCAAGCTTCCGTACCACGATAGCTGCCAAGAACCCTGAACGGGGCGGCTGTTGGCGAGAATTAACGTGCGCCCCAGTGCCATATCCTGGGGCGCACGACATTGGCATATGCCAGAGTCACACTTTGTGCATGGAGTGAGAGGTCAGAGCACCGCGCTGAGAAACTCGCGAGTACGTTCTTGCTCCGGAGCGGAGAAGATTTTCTCCGGCGATCCGGATTCGATGACCTTCCCCGCGTCGAACATCAGCACCTCATCCGAGATGTCCCTGGCGAAGTTCATCTCGTGGGTCACACAGAGCATCGTGATCTCGGTGGTGCGGGCGATGTCCCTGAGTACATCCAGCACCCCGGCCACCAGCTCCGGGTCGAGCGCGGACGTCACCTCGTCCAACAGCAGCACCTGCGGCCGCATCGCCAGCGCGCGGGCGATCGCCACCCGCTGCTGCTGGCCGCCGGACAGCTGGGTCGGCCGCGCGTCGCAGCGGTCGCCCAGCCCGACCAGGTCCAGGAGCTCGCGGGCGCGCTCCTCCGCCTCGTCCTTGGACAGCCCCAGCACCCGCACCGGCGCCTCGGTGATGTTCCGCAGCACGCTCATGTTGGGGAAGAGGTTGAACTGCTGGAAGACCATGCCGATCTTCTTGCGCACCTCGCGCCGCTGCTTCTCGTCGGCCGGGTGGAGCCGGCCGCCGTTGACGTCGATCGTGCCCTCGTCGGGCCGCTCCAGCGTCATCAGCAGCCGCAGGATCGTCGTCTTGCCGGAGCCGGACGGCCCGATCAGCGTGACGTGCCTGCCCGGCCGGACCGAGAAGCAGAGGTTGTCGAGGACGGTGTTGTCCCCGAAGCGCTTGGTGACGTTCGTGAAGCGGATCAGTTCTTCGTTCTGCGTGTCAGCGGGCAAGGCGGCGCTCCAGGGTTCGTACGAGCAGAGAAGCCGGGTAGGCGATGAGGATGAAGGCGATGCCGACGACCGTCAGCGGCTCCGTGTACTGGAAGGTCGCGGCGCTCTCCAGGCGGGACTGCTGGAGCATCTCCAGCACGCCGATCCCGGCGAGCAGCGGTGTGTCCTTGAGCATCGCGATGACGTAGTTGCCCAGCGCGGGAGCGATCCGGCGCACCGCCTGGGGGAGGATCACCGCGAGCCAGGTCCGGTGGGCGGGCAGACTCAGCGCCGTCGCGGCTTCCCACTGTCCGGCCGGTACGGCGTCGATGCCGGCCCGGTAGACCTGTGCGGTGTAGGTCGAGTAGTGCAGCCCGATCGCGAGTGTGCCGGTGGTGAGCGCGGAGAACTGCACACCCCACTCCGGCAGCACGAAGAACAGGAAGAACAGCTGCACCAGCAGCGGGGTGTTCCGGATGAACTCGGTGATCAGCCCGACCGGCCAGCGCACGAAGCGCGTGGCGGAGCGCAGCCCGAGCGCCCAGACCAGGCCGAGCGTGAAGGACAGCAGCGAGCCCAGCACCAGGATCTGCAGCGTGACGAGCACGCCTTCCCAGAAGCGCGGCATGAAGTCCGCGACGGCGGACCAGTCCCAGGTCATCGGAGATCACCTTCCACGAGTCCGCCGGTGGCGCCGGCCCGCCGGTTCCGCTGGGCGGGGACGCTGGGCCGCCTGCCCCAAAGGCCGGGGGTCCGGGGGGTGCCCCCCGGGAGATGCAGTCCGACGTTCGCCTTGGTGCGGCGCTCCAGCGCCTTCATGGAGCGGGTGATCAGGAACGCGAGCACGAAGTAGATCACCAGCGTCACCGTGTAGATCTGCGCGCTCTCCTGGGTCGCCAGCCGGACCAGGTACGCCGCGAACGACACATCGCCGACACCCAGCAGCGACACCAGCGCGGTGCCCTTGAGCAGCTCCACCAGCAGATTGCAGAAGGACGGGATCATCTCGGGCACGGCCTGCGGCAGCAGGATCAGCCGCATCCGCTGCCAGGGCGTGAAGCTGAGCGCGACCCCCGCCTCGCGCTGGGCCGGCGCCACCGCGTTCAGCGCGCCGCGCACGATCTCGGCGCCGTAGGCCCCGTACGACAGACCGAGGGCGAGTACCGCCGCCCACATCGGCACCAACTGCCAGCCCAGCATCGGCGGCAGCACGAAGAACAGCCAGAACATCAACACCAGCGCCGAAGTCCCGCGGAACACCTCGGTGTAGAACCCCGCGAGGAAGCGCACGAAGCGCGAGCGATGAGTTCTGGCCATGCCCACACCGAACGCGACGAGGGCGGCCAACGCGGCGCTGTACAGGGTGAGCTGGACCGTGATCCAGATCCCAGGGAGCACCCAGTTCTGCCAGAGTCCGGCGGTCATCGGCACAGCTCCTTCGCCGTGAGCTCCGTCATCTCGCTCTCGGTGAAGCCGAACCGGCGCAGGATGCGGAAGAGTTCACCGCTCTTCTTCATCTTGTGGATCTCGGCGTTGAAGGCGTCCCGCAGCCCCGTGTCGGTCGGGCGGAAGGCGAAGCCGCCGCCGTCGATCTTCTTCTTGCCCTCCACGACCGCCGCGAACGGCTCGGTCGACTCCGCCCTGGCGCTCTTGCGCACCACCTCGCGGGTGGTGAGCGCGGTTCCCGCGAAGACGTCGACGCGCCCGGACTCGACGGCGTTCAGTCCGGCCACCTGGTCCTGCAGGATGACGATGTCCTTCTCCGGATAGCCGGCCGCGACCGCGTAGTCGATCTCCGCATAACCGGTTCCGGTCGCGAACTTCGCCTTGGTCCGTACGACGTCCTCGTAATTGCGCAGATTCTTCGGATTGCCTTTGCGCACGATGAACGAGTCCAGCATCTGGTATTCGGGATCCGAGAAGAGGACCTGCGCGCAGCGTTCCTTGTTGATGTACATTCCGGCCGATACGACATCGAACTGCTGCGAGTTCAGGCCGGGGATGAGGGACGCGAAATCGGTGGCGACCGGCTGGACGCTGCCGACACCGAGCCGTTGGAAAACCGCCTTGGCGAGTTCGGGAGCCTCGCCCGTGAACTCGCCCTGCTCGTCGATGTAGCCGTACGGCACCTCGCCCGCGATGCCGAGCCGCACCGTGCCCTGGGATCTCAGCCGGGCGAGCGCATCGCCGGAGGGAACCCGCGCGCAGCCCGCGGCGACGAGTGCTCCTCCCGTACCGAGCAGCAGGGTGCGCCGCCGTATCGCATGTCTGGTGTGTGGAGCCGTGTGTGGAGCCATGGGCGCGCGGCTACCCGGCTCCAGTCGGGGTATGCGTAACCAATGGCCGATCGCTTCATCGACGTTTCGCTCGCAAAGCGCGGAGTCCACTGCACCGCGCGACTCCTCGACGACCGGGCGCCCGTGACCTGCGCGACCGTGTGGGACGCGCTGCCCCTCGGCGGCGACGTGTACCACGCGAAGTACGCGCGCAACGAGATCTACGCCCTCTTCCCGGCGCTCGCCGACCGGGAGCCACCGCTGGAGAACCCGACGGTGACCCCCATCCCGGGCGACCTCTGCTACTTCACCTTCAGCGGTACGGAACTGGGGACGGCGGCGTACGGCTACGACCGCGACGTCTCCCGGCCGGTGACGGTGGATCTCGCGCTCTTCTACGAGCGCAACAACCTGCTGCTGAACGGCGACACGGGGTGGGTGCCCGGCATCGTGTGGGGCCAGGTGGTCGACGGCCTCGACCGGATGGCGGAGGCCTGCCAGGACCTGTGGCGCGCGGGGGCGCTCGGGGAATCGCTGACGTTCCGTCGTGCGTGAGGTGGGCCCCGCGCACTGCCCCCGTGAGCGCGGCCGGTATGTCCGTCCTCGATCCCCGGACGGGCTCCGACGGAGCCCGTCCGGCGGTCTTCCCGGGCGAAGCTCCGGGGGAGATCGAGGACACGGCCGACGGCCGTACGGGTCCGGGCGAAGCCCCGGCCCAGCCCTACGGCGCCGCCGGCGCCGGGATCGTCGCCGCGCCCGACTCGTACAGCGCGTGCGCCGCACGCAGCACCAGCGCGTCCGCGTGCCGCGCCCCGATCAGCTGCACTCCCACCGGCAGGCCGTCCCCGTCCACCCCGCACGGCACTGTCGCCGCCGGCTGCTGGGTGAGGTTGAAGGGGTACGTGAACGGGGTCCACCCCGTCCAGCGCCGGTGCCCGGAGCCGCGCGGCACCTCCGTGCCCGCCTCGAACGCCGTGAGTGGCAGCGTCGGCGTGACCAGCAGGTCGTACGAGGTGTGGAAGCGGCCCATCCGCCGGCCCAGCTCCATCCGTACGTCCACGGCCGCGAGATAGTCCAGCGCGGAAGCCCGCGCGCCCGCCGCGCAGATCTCCCGCAGCCCCGGGTCGAGCAGGTCCCGCTGCTCCTTGCCGAAGTGCTGCACCAGCCGCGCCGCCCCGCTGAACCACAGCGTGTGGAAGGCCTCCACCGGATCCGCGATGTCCGGGTCGGCCTCCTCGATGTACGCGCCCAGCTCCGCGAGCCGGCCCACCGCCCCGCGCACCGCCGCCGCCACCGCGGGACGCACCGCGACCTGGCCGCCGAAGGCCGGCGAGTACGCGATCCGCAGCCCCTTCACGCCGTCGCCGATGCCGCCGCTCGTGGCGGGCGCGGGAGCGAGCTGCGACCAGTCCCGCCAGTCCGGCCCGCTGATCACGTCCAGCAGCAGCGCCGCGTCCGCGGCGTCCCGGGTCATCGGCCCGGCGTGCGACAGGGTCCCGAACGGACTCGCCGGGTAGAGCGGGATCCGGCCGTACGTCGGCTTCAGCCCGAAGATCCCGCAGAACGACGCCGGGATACGGACCGAGCCACCGCCGTCCGTACCGATCGACAGCGGGGCCGCGCCGAGCGCGACGGCCGCCGCGCTGCCGCCGCTGAAGCCTCCCGCGGTGCGGGAGGGGTCGTACGGATTGCGGGTGACCCCGGTCAGCGGGGAGTCGGTGACGCCCTTCCAGCCGAACTCCGGGGTCGTGGTCTTTCCGACGAGCACCGCGCCGTGCTCCCGCAGCCGCGCCACGGCGGGGGCGTCCTCGTCCCAGGCCCCCGCACCGCGCACGGTCCGTGAGCCGCGCAGCGTCGGCCCGCCGGCCTGCAGCAGGATGTCCTTGACCGTCACGGGCACGCCGTCGAGCAGGCCCAGCGGCTCCTTTCTGCGGCGGCGTTCGGTGGCCGCTTCCGCCTGCGCCAGCGCCTGCTCGCCGTCGATCCGGACGAACGCGTTGGTGAGGCGCTGCGCCGCCTCGGCCCGGTCGAGGACCGCGCGGACCACCTCCAGCGGGGAGAAGTCGCCCCGCTCGTAGCCGGCGATGAGTTGACGTGCGGTCAGGGCAGTCAGGCCGGTCTGCTCGGACAGGGCAGGCAGGTCCTTCGGCTCAGGAGTCATGGGAGGGGACGTACCCACGTTTCTTGTCGACCACGTTCGGCAGCGGCTCACCGCTCGCCCACAGCTCGAACAGTTCGACGAACTGTGCCGCCAGCCGGTCCCGCCAGCCGACCGTGTCACCGCTCATGTGCGGGGAGACGACCAGGCCCGGAACGTCCCAGAGCCGGCTGTGCGGCCCCAGCGGTTCGTGCTCGAACACATCCAGGGCCGCGCCCGCGAGCCGTCGCCCCGTGAGCGCCTCGACGAGTGCGTCCTCCACGACCAGCGCGCCCCGCCCCACATTGATGAACCGGGCCGAGGGCCGCAGCAGCGCGAACCGGCGCGCGTCGAACATGCCGCGCGTCGCGCCCGTGAGCGGCGCGGCGCAGACGACCCAGTCGGCTCGGGTCAGCAGCCGGTCGAGCTCCTCGGAGCCGTGCACACCCGGTCGGGCGGTACGCCCGGTGACCGCTGCCGCCACGCCCAGCGCCCGCAGGGTGCGCGCGATCGCCAGGCCGATTGGGCCCGCGCCGACCACCACCGCCCGGCTGCCCGCGACCGGCAGACCCTCGCGGTGCCGCCAGCGCCGCTGTCGCTGGAGTTCCAGCGTGCCGGGGAGGTCCTTGGCCATCGCCAGCACCAGAGCGGCCACATACTCGGCGATGGGCTCCTCGAAGATCCCGCGGGCATTGGTGAGGACCGTGTCCGAGGCGGCGAACTCGGGGCAGAGCAGCCGGTCGACGCCCGCGCTGGGGGTGTGCACCCAGCGGGGCCGCGGGCCCCCGCCGGGCCAGGCGCGGCGTACCGCGTCGGAGGCGAAGTCCCACACCAGCAGCGCGTCGGCGTGGGGCAGTTCGGCAGCCAGGCCGCGGTCGTCGGCGTACCGGATCTCGGCCCGGCCGGTGAGCGCCCCGAGGCGGGGCGGAGGGTCTGTCTCCAGTACGAGAAGAATCGGGACCGACATCGCGCAGAAACCGTTTCTGAACGTCTGACATGTACGGATTGACCCACGCTGCCACCCGAACCTACCGTCGTCAACAAGACGTTAAGGGGGCCTGTGGTGAATCTGTCCCTCGATGTTTCCTGGCTGGGCGGACCCGCTCCGCAGCGCGGTATCGGCGTCGTCGCCCCTTTCGATTTCGCGCTCGACCGCGAGCTGTGGCGCTGGGTGCCCGACGATGTGTCGCTGCGTCTGACCCGTACGCCGTACGTACCGGTCGAGGTCTCCCTCGACCTGGCCCGGCTCGTCAGCGAGCACGAGACGCTCGACGAGGCGGTCCGGGCGCTGGCCGCGTCCGAGCCGGAGGTCGTCGCCTACGCCTGCACCTCGGGCAGTTTCGTCGGCGGTCTCGCGGGGGAGCGTGCCATGTGCGAGGCGATGACCCGGGCGGGGGACGTCACCTCGCTCACCACCTCCGGCGCCCTGCTCGAAGCCCTCGACGAGCTGGGCGCCCGCCGTATCGCACTGGTCACGCCCTATACGGAGTCGGTGACCCAGGCGCTGGAGGAGTATCTGGGCGAAGCTGGGGTAGCGGTCACGGGCCGCGCCTTCCTGGGGCTGACCCGGCACATCTGGAAGGTGCCGTACCGGTCCGTGGTGGACATGGCGCGCCAGGCCGTGGTGGGCGCTGCCGACGCGCTCTTCATCAGCTGCACCAATCTGCCGACGTACGACGCGATACCCCAGCTGGAGGCGGAACTGCGCATGCCGGTGCTCTCCGCGAACCAGGTCACCATGTGGGCGGCGCTGCGCCGGATCGGCGTGTACGCGGTCGGCCCCTACCAGGCGCTGCTGATGGACGCGGCCGGGCCGCCGCCCGAGGCCGACCGGCCCCAGGGGCTTCCCGAGGAACAGGAAGGATGGACATGACGACCGTCGGGCTCCTCTACCCGGGGCACTCCGCCGAGGACGACTACCCCCGCATCGCGGTCCTGCTCGACAGCGACATCCGGCTGCCGCTCTTCCACACCGACATCGGTGAGGACGCGCACCGGGAGGACGCGCTGATCGAGATGGGGGCGGCGGGGCGGCTGGCGGCCGGAGTCGAGCAGCTGCGGCTGGCCGGGGCGGAGTCGCTGGTGTGGGCGTGCACCAGCGGGAGTTTCATCCGCGGGTGGGAGGGCGCGCAGCAGCAGATCCGGGAGCTGGCGCAGACGGCGGGGCTGCCGGCGTCGAGCACGTCCTTCGCGTTCGTCCACGCGGTGCGGGCGCTCGGCGCCGCGCGGGTCGCGGTCGCGGCGACGTACCCGGACGACATCACCGCGTCCTTCGAGGAGTTTCTCCGGGCGGCCGGTCTGGAGGTGACCGCGACGCGGGCGAGCGGGATCGTGACCGCGGCCGAGGTCGGCACGTGGGAGCGCGAGCAGGTGCTGGAGATGGCCCGGGCGGGGGACGACCCGCGGGCGGAGGTGGTGCTCATGCCGGACACCGCCCTGCACACCGTGGCGCATCTGGAGGAGCTGGAGGCGGCCCTGGGCAAGCCGGTGCTCACGGCGAACCAGGTGACGGTGTGGGAGGGGCTGCGGCTGGCCGACCGCAGGGCTTGGGCGGACGAGCTGGGCACGCTGTTCGCCCGCCCCGACTGGGACCGGTCGGAGTGGCAACCCGAGCGGTGACAGCGCGGCGGGAACGGAGCGGCGGAACGGAGCGGCGGGAATAAGCGGAGAGAGCCTCCTGTTGTGTGTCGAGGTACGTACGACACGCGCAGGAGGGCCCACCAGTGGACGCAGGCGACGACATCCGAGGCACGGCGACGGGAACCGCCCCCGTACCCCTGTCGGTACTGGACCTGGTCACGGTCGGCAGCGGCCGCACCGCCACCCAGGCCCTGCGCACCAGCGTGGACATCGCCCGCCTCGCCGAGCGCCGCGGCTACCACCGCCACTGGGTCGCCGAGCATCACTCCATGCCGGGTGTCGCCTCGTCGTCCCCCGCCGTGATCCTCGCGCATCTCGCGGCGCACACCGAGCGCATCCGGCTCGGCTCGGGCGGTGTGATGCTCCCCAACCACGCCCCCCTGGTGATCGCCGAACAGTTCGGCACCCTGGAGGCTCTCGCGCCGGGCCGCATCGACCTGGGCCTCGGCCGCGCGCCCGGCACGGACGGCGCGACCGCGGCCGCGCTGCGGCGCACCGAGCGGCTGAACGAGGGCGCCGACGACTTCCCGCAGCAGCTCGCCGAGCTGACCCGCTTCCTGGACGACGACTTCCCCGACGGCCACCCGTACGCCCGTATCCACGCGGTCCCCGGCCCGGTGCAGGCCACCGCGCCCGGCGGGGTCCAGTCCCCGGCCCGGCCGCCGATCTGGCTCCTCGGCTCCTCGGGCTTCAGCGCCCGGCTCGCCGCGATGCTCGGTCTGCCGTTCGCCTTCGCCCACCACTTCTCGGCGCAGAACACCCTCCCGGCGCTCGACATCTACCGCGACACCTTCCGTCCGTCGGCCGTGCTCGACGCGCCGTACGCCCTGATCGGCGTCTCGGCCCTCGCGTCCGACGACGCCCGGGAGGCCCGCCGCCAGGTGCTGACCGGCGCCCTGTCGATGCTTCGGCTGCGCACCGGCCGTCCCGGTCTGATCCCCACGCCGCAGGAGGCCGAGACGTATGAATTCAGCCCCATGGAGCAGGAGTTCGTGGACAGCTGGCTCGGCAACGTCATCCACGGTACGGCGGACGAGGTCCGCACGGGCCTGGACGATCTGCAGAAGCGCACGGGCGCGGACGAGCTGATGATCACGACCAATGCGCACGGCGGTGAGGCACGGGTCCGGTCGTACGAACTGATCGCGGACGCGTACGGACTGCCGGTGCTGTGAACGAGGGCGAACGAGGAGTTCGCATACGGACACGCCAGGCGAACGGTGACCCTACGCTCCCCACGTCGTCGATCTGACAGTCGGGTCGAACGGGCGGAATCGGGTATGGGTGGACTGGCGAAGCGGCAGCGCGGGCACGGGGCTCGCCTCGCCCTCACGCCCGTGCAGGAGACGCGACCTGATGGCCAGGCGCACGCACACAGCTCCTGGTGAAGCCCGCCCTGAAGACGTACGACGTCCGCGAAGCCGCCCGCGAACTCGAGCGGCTGACCGCCGGCCTCACACCGCCAGCGGGCTGACGCCGATCATCCCGTCGATCCGTTCCGGCGTCACCGCCCGTGAGTAGAGCCAGCCCTGGCCCGTGTCGCAGCCGATGCGGCGCAGACGTTCCGCCTGGCCCGCCGTCTCGACGCACTCCGCGGTGACCGTGAGGCCCAGCCGGTGGGCGAGTTGGACCATCGCCTCGACGATCGTCTCGTCGGCCGGGTTGGGGTGGGCCCCGTCGTCGTAGCGGAAGCCGCGAACAAACGATCCGTCGAGTTTCAGTACGGATACCGGAAGCCGGCTCAGATAGGCGAGGTTGGAGTACCCCGTCCCGAAGTCGTCGATCGCGATGCGGACGCCCATGTCGCTCAGCGACTGGAGCGCCTGGAGCGGGCGGCCCGCCGAGCCCATGACCGCGGACTCGGTGAGTTCGAGCTGCAGAAGATGCGGCGCGAGGCCCGTCTCGGCCAGGATGCCGGCGACATCCGCGACCAGGTCGGAGTCCCAGACCTGGCGTACGGCGACATTGACGCTGACGAAGATCGGCGCCTCGCCCGGGTGGTCGGTCTGCCACTGCCGGGCCTGCCGGCAGGCCGTACGCAGCACCCAGCGACCGAGCTGGACGATCGAGCCGTCCTCTTCAGCAATTCCGATGAACCGATTCGGCGCCAGCGTGCCGAACTGCGGGTGGTTCCAGCGGACCAGGGCCTCCACACCCCGCACCGCGCCGTCCGCCATGCACACCAGCGGCTGGTACTCCAGCGAGAACTCCCCGCGCTCGACGGCCGGCCGGAGCGTCGAGGACAGCGCCTGACGGGTCATCCGGTGAGCGTTGCGCTCCGGGTCGAAGAGGGTCCAGCGGGCCTTGCCGTCCGCCTTCGCCCAGTACAGCGTCGTGTCCGCGTCCTGCATCAGACCGGTCGCGCTCGTACCGTCCGCCGCGCGCTCGACGACCCCGATCGAGGCCGAGACCGACAGCCGCTGCCCGGCCAGGTCGAACGGGCGCTGGAGCGCGGCCAGCACGGAACGGGCCAGATCGGCGAGTTGTTCCGTACCGGTGGAGTCCTCGACCAGGATCGCGAACTCGTCGCCGCCGAGCCGCGCCACGAGGTGGCCGCCGCTGCGGGTGTGACCGTCGCTGTCCGCGCACTCGGTGAGCCGGTCCGCCACGGCGGCCAGCAGCCGGTCGCCGATCCGGTGGCCGAGGGTGTCGTTGACGGCCTTGAAGCCGTCGAGGTCGAGGTAGCAGAGCCCGATCCGGCCCGTGCCGCCGTGCTCGTACGACGAGCTCTCCAGCGCGGCCGAGAGCCGCTCGAAGAACAGCGTGCGGTTGGGCAGCCGGGTCACCGGGTCGTGCATCTGGAGATGGCGCAGCCGCGCCTGCAGTTCGCGGCGGTCGCTGATGTCCGCGATGGAGAGCAGGACGCGGCGGCTGTCCGGCACGGGCGCGACGGTGACTTCGGCCCAGAGCGTGCGCCCGTCGGCGTGTTTGAGCCGGCGGGTGCAGCGGAACCGGGAGCGCCGGCCGCGCAGCACCTCGCGGTACGCGTGCCACGTGCGGCCGTCGGACGCGAGGTCGACGAGGTCGGCGGCGGGCTGCTCGTACAGGGCGGCGGGCTCGGTGCCCAGCAGGGCGGCGAGGGCGTCGTTCGCGGTGACCACGACGCCCTCGTGGTCGACGACGGCCATGGGGAGCTGGGCGGTGTTGAACGCCGCGCGGTAGTCGGCGAGTTCGGCGGGGGACGGTCTGCGGGCGGCGGTGCGCGCGACGGCCTCGGGGGCGCCGGCCGGCGTACGGTCCGACGCGTGCGTGGCGTCGTCCGGCGCACGGTCCGACGCGTGCGTGGCGTCGTCCGGCGTACGGACCGACGGGTGCGTGACGACGGCCTGCGGAAGGCCGGTCGCAGCGTTCGGCGCGGCGGCCGGATGACGCTCCGTGACCGGCGGTCGGGCGGTCACGGGCGCCGCGACTGCCGCTGGGCCCGGTCCTTTCGTGTTTCCGCTCACCGCTCGCTCCCGCAGTGCAGTCGTGTCGTTCAGGTCCGGTCGGGGCCGGAAAACGGGGAAAGTGTGCCGATCATAGAGGCTGGCCGGGCGGCCGTTCCAGCTTCTCGGTGGTGAGCAGGAGCACTCGAAGGTCCGGACCGATCGTTTCTGCACGGCTGTGGCCCTCGCCGGAGCTCTCGCGATCGGTTGTGACTTTCTGTGAGTCACCGGGGTGTCGCCGCCGCCTCACCCGGCTGGGGCAGCGGAACAGGACGAATCCTCTTAAAAGACCACAAGCTGGGTGAGGCGTCACGCATTCCGCAGCCGGAGGTCGACGTGGAGGGTCAGCAGACGGATGAGGAAACACCCGAGGGGGTGGAGCGGCGGCCGAACCTGCGCGCCGCCGCGGCCGCGTTCACCTCCTTGGTGGCCGTCGTGGCCACCTCCCTCGTGGCAGGACCCGCTGTCGCCGACACCTCCGCGGGCCCCTGCGCGCTGCCCCGCACCGCGGCGCACCACTCGCTGGGCCTGGACACCTGGAACTCCTCGTACCCACGCCCCGACCGCGCCCTCGACGCGGTCCTGGTCTTCCTGTCCTTCCCGGACGCCAGGCCGCTCACGACCCCCCAGGAACTCGCCGCGGACCACTTCCCCGCGACCAGCGACTTCTTCCATCGGGCGTCGTACGGGAAGTTCAACCTGCGCGCGCATCCCGTCCCGCGGTGGATCGAGATGCCACAGGCATCGACGGCGTACCGGATGAAGCGCGACTGGGAGCCCGGGCGGCGCGCCGCCTATCTGCGGGACGCCGTCACGGCCGCGGATCCGTTGGTCGACTTCTCGCGCTACGACGTCGTCTATCTGGTCGCCGATCCGGACGCGCCGGGCGTGGACTCCGACGCCACCAAGGTGGTCAACTTCGAGCAGCCGGTGAGCGCGGACGGCACCGACATCAAGCGGGCCGTCACGGTGTTCGAGCGGCATCCGCCGGACCGCAATGTGCTGGCCCACGAGACCGGTCATGTCTTCGACCTGCCTGACCTCTATCACCGGCCGGTGGACGGCAAGGGCGACTGGGACACGTACGTAGGCGACTGGGACGTGATGGGCAGCCAGTTCGGGCTCGCACCCGAGCCCTTCGGCTGGCACAAGTGGAAGCTCGGCTGGCTGGGCCCGCGCCAGGTGCGCTGCGTGTCCGGGGCGGCCGACCGGCTGCTGACCCTGGAGCCGGTCGCCGCCGCGCCGGTCCGCGGGGGCACGGCCGGCACCCGGCTCGCGGTGGTCAGGACGGGCGAGAACACCGCGCTGGCGATCGAGGCACGGAGCGCGACCGGCAACGACGCCGACACCTGTTCGGAGGGTGTGCTGATCTACCGCGTACAGACCGAGGAGGTGTCCGGTGGCGGACCGCTCGAGGTGATCGACACTCATCCGGAGTCCGAGGCGTGCTGGGACCATTCCGTCTACCCACCGCTGGCGGACGCGCCGCTGGGGGTCGGGGAGGCCTTCACGGTTCCGGGGGAGCGGACGAAGGTGGAGGTGGTGGACCGTACGCGTACGGGGGCGTGGACGGTCAAGATCACACCGGTTTTGTGAGGCCGGTCACGCAAACGAAGAAGCCCCTCGCTCTCGCGAAGGGCTTCTTCTGTCTGTGCGCCGCCAGGGACTCGAACCCCGGACCCGCTGATTAAGAGTCAGCTGCTCTAACCAACTGAGCTAGCGGCGCCTGCTGACGTCGTAGACCTTAGCATCCTGATCGGCGGGAGGAAAAATCGATATACGGACCGCCGTGGCGGAGGTCGCGCGGGCCGCCCGCACACACGCCCAGAGCAGCACCTCGGGCCCGGGCAGCCATGGATGCCGGGTGTCGGGGGCGACCACCCAGCGCGGTCCGGGGACGGGGGCGGGGGCGCCGGGCGGCGGGGTGAGCGGCGGGGCGGTGATCGCGTCCCCGGCGCCGTGGCAGAGCAGGGTCGGTACGGAGCTGCCCCACTCCTCCCACTCGAGCAGGGACGGTAACCGCTGGGCCGTGCCGGGGACGGCGAACAGCAGCATCCGGCCGCGGTGGAAGGCCACCGGGCCGGAGCCGGGACCCTCCGACCACAGCCGGTCGAGCATCCTGCGGCCGAAGATCGCGGGCGCGTTCACGACATCGAAGGCGCGCCCGCAGGTCACGACGGCGGGCGCGGTCGGCCGGGCCTCCCAGAGCGCGAGCGTGGACCGCGGGTACGCGCTCGCGGACGCGAGCCAGTCCGCGCCGGAGGCGGTGATCCGTGCGGTGTGGTGCCGTCCTTCGTCCCGGAGGAGCTCGAAGACGTCGTGCCGCTGCTCGTCGCTGTCGCCGGCGGGGCTCAGGGGGGTCTCGTCTCGCAGCCAAGTACTCATGGCGCTTACATCTATCGAGAGTCACCTTCCCGTTTCCGGGGGTTGCCGGAAACGGGGACAGGGTGAGGTGGGAGGGAGTATCTTGCGCCCCGGCATATGCCGCCTGCCCATCACCCGTCGGTGGGCCACTGGTCTCCTGCCCAACGCACGACCGGGCCCGGCGACGGCCCCGGCGCCCACGGCACGCACCCGGCGAGGGCCAGGGCTGGGCCGAAGCGGTCCCACCACCCCACAGCCCGCAGTCGGGAGACGGCCAGGGGCGGGGCCCGTGCAGGGTCGGCCCCGCAGGGACCGGCGGAAGTACCGGACGGTCCCGCGGTACCGGGCAACCCGCAGGTCCCGAGGAGTCGAGCCCGGAGGGGCTGCGCACCACCACCCACCGGCGCGCCCCGAGCCCGTTGGGGGTACCCCCAGGCGAAGCTCTGGGGGAGCTTGAGGACGGACACACCGGGCACGCCCGCGGTACCGGGCACACACGTCGCACCCCCGCACCCGCCGGAGGCGCCCCGCACCCCGGAGGGCTACGGCGTCGTCTGCGGGTCCGGCCCCCGGAGAAGACCCCGGCCGAAGTCGATCATGCGTTTCGCGTAGTCCTCGCTCCACTCCGCCTGCCGGGCGATGTCCGCCGTCGTCAGGCGGTCGAAGCGCCGCGGGTCCGCGAGCTGCGCGGCCGCGATGGCCTGGAACTCCAGGGCCCGGTCCGTCGCCGCCTGGAAGGCCAGCGCCAGCTCCGTCGCGCGGGCCAGCAGCCGGCGGGGGTCCTCGATGGACTCCAGATCGAAGAAGTGCTCCGGGTCGGAGGCGGCCTCAGAAGGCTCGAAGATCAGCGGCGAAGGCCGCACCCGCCGCTCACTCCGCCCCGACGACTCCGTCATGCGTGTCTCCTCCTCGTGCAACCCGACCACCCCCCATTGTCCCGCCCCGCACAAGTGCACCCCGGGAGGGGGAGTGTCGTCAGCGCGCCGTAGCCGCCGCCTTCGATGCCGGGCGGTCACCCGGGTGCTCATACGGGCGGTCTCCCGGGCCGCCCGGGCCGGGCCGTCGGGCCCGCCACCCGGTACCTGAGCAGACCGTCTCCCCCGTACCAACTACCGCCCTGCCCACACCACCCGGTGCTCCGCAAGATGGGAGAGGACCGCGTGGTTCGCCTCCCACCCGTCCGGGAACTTCACCGTGACTCCCAGTTGCACCGGCTCCGTCGACGGATGCTCGTCCAGCAGGTCCGCGACGCCCGCGCGGCACACCACGATGCAGGCGTGACGATGGCGGGAGGCCAGGACACAGAGGCGGCCCGTCTCCAGGTGGAAGGCCGTGGCGTCCGGTCGGCCGGAGAGCGGGTGCAGGACGACCGTCACGTCGAACTCCCGTCCCTGCAGCCGGTTCGCCGTGTCCACCGCGACGCCGCTCACCCCCAGCTCCGTGAGCGCCGCCCGGACCGCCGCGGCCTGGTCGCGGTGGGCCGTGCCGACGGCGATCCGGTCCGCGGTGAGGGGCACCGGGTCCGCCGACCGCTCCGAGACCGCCGCACCGCCGCGGTCCAGCAGCCGGCGGACCACCAGGGCCACGGCCCGTACCGCCTCCGGGTCGGTGCGCGGCGTGTGGCGGGCGGGCAGCTCCAGCAGGCCCCAGCCCGACTCCGCCGCCTCGTCCAGGACCCGGTCGGGCCCCGACCCGTCCGACGGCACCCCGAAGGCGAGCCGCCGGTCGCCCGTCCCCGTGCCGCTGCGGAACGGCGTGTACGGATAGAACGCGGCGGAGACCAGCGGCGCCGCCGAGGCCGGCAGCCGCCAGGACACCGGCAGCCGGTGCTGCGGCAGCTCCGGGTTGTGCGCGAGCAGTGTGGAGACCGCGCTCGCCGACGGGTCGTACGAAAGCCCCGCCCACTGCTCGGCTCCCACCACCGAGAACGGGTCGAGCTGGCCGGGATCGCCCACGAACAGCGCCCGCTCGAAGAGCCCGGCGACGGCGAGCAGCGCGTCGGAACGCATCTGGTACGCCTCGTCCACGATCGCGTGCTCCCACGGCTCGACGCCCTTCACATGCGCCCACTTCGCGGCCGTCGAGATGACCACGTCGAGCCCCGCGAGGTCGCCCGCCTTCGCCGACTTGCGTACGTTCCCCAGCTCGTCGAGCGCCTTGTCGTACGGGTCCGGGTCATTGCTGTGCAGTCGGCCGACCGGCAGCTCCGGCTCTTTCTCGGCGAGCCGCAGCACCAGATCGTCGACCTGTGCGTTGGTCTGCGCGACGACCATCAACGGCCGTCCCGCCGCGGCCAGTTCGAGCGCCGCCCGCACGACGAGCGTCGACTTGCCCGCACCGGGCGGCGAGTCCACGACAATGCCGCGCGCGTCCCCGTGCAGGGTGTCGGCGAGGATCGCCTCCGTGGCGCGGGCGGCCTCCGCGCCCGGGTCGAACAGCGCGGTCACAGTGCCGGTCACAACAGATCCTCCGGGGTCACGGTGCTGGTGCCGGTGACGGCAGATCTTCCGGGGGCCACAGGGCCGGTGCTGGTGCCGGTGACGGCAGATCTTGCGGAGGCCACAGGGCCGGTGCTGGTACCGGTGCCCGTCACAGCAGATCCTCTGGGGTCACGGGGTCCGGGCTCTCCGCCGCGTCGGACCGCGGCGGGCCGCCGTGCGTCCACGGCGTCTCCTCCGGCTCCGGCAGCTTCGGCCCGCCCCGCTGGTCGTGCTCGAACAGCGTCCAGGCGATCCGCTCGCCCTTCTCCGGAACGGAACCTTCCGCAGGGTCCTTGGACCGGCCCATCCGGTCCAGCAGCCGCAGTACGAGCGAGCCGTCCTGCTCGTACCGGACGAACTCCCCGGACTGCGGCTTGCCCTCCAGCGAGCGGTACGCCTTCACGCCCACGCCGAGATGCGGCCGGTCGTCCGTGCGCACGGTCACCAGCGGCCGGGGCGAGGGCCGTTTCGACTCCGACCAGGCCATCACCACTTCGGTGACCTCGCCGACGAACGCCTCGCCCGAGAGCCGCCGGCCGGCCAGCACCAGCGGATCGTCCAGCGCCTCCTGCGCCTCCAGCTGCGCCTGCGCCGTCTCGCGCGCAGCGAGCTTCTGCGCGGCGGTCACCGCGTCGTCGCGGCGCGGCTGCGGGGGCTCGCCCGCGCGTACCCGGTCGCGGTGCCCGGTGAACGACCAGCGGTCGCGGGTCCAGCGGTCGGCGGCCCGCGGCCCCTCGGGCAGTTCCCGCAGCAGATCCAGGCCGTGCCACACCGCGTCCCAGGTCGGCCGCAGCACCGACTCCAGCAGCGTCCGGATCTCCCGCTCGGCCGCCGTCAGCCGGCCCAGCTGCTCGTCCGCGGCGCCGCCGTCCTCCGCCGCGGCGAGGGCCTGGCGGGCCCGGTCGTACCGCTCGATCGCGGGCGCCAGCAGCCTGTTGTCGAACGCCGGGTCCGTGGCCGGGCCCGCCGGTGGGCACACCAGCTGGCCGCCCGCGTCCCGCGCGAGCTCCGCCCGCAGGGCCGCCTCCGCGCCCGACTCGCCGTCGGGGGGAGCGATCCACGCGAGCAGCGCACCCAGGTGCTGGTCCTCCAGATGCGACTGCCCGGTCGCCCAGTGCCGCCCCAGCAGGTCCGTCATCGCCAGCAGCAGCGAGGAGCCGGGCACCCGCGCCCGCTCCCCGTAGTGCGTCAGCCACCGCCCCAGCAGCGGCACGCGCGGCGGTGCCGGATACGGGGTGTCCGGGTCCTGCTCCGCAGTCCGCCGGAACCGCATCGACCGGCCCAGCAGCCGTACGAAGTCGACACCCGGCCGGCTCGGCACGATCAGCTGCGGCGCGTCCGCACACAGCTCGACCTCGACCTTGACCCTCTTCCCGGTCTCCGGATCCGTCTCGTTCCGCTCGGCGGCCTCGACCTCGTCCGCGTATCCGTCCAGATACGGCAGCACCGCCTCGGCCAGCTCCGCGAGAAACGCGAACCGCAGGTCCCGGTCTCGCGGCTGCGCCACGGCCAGCAGCCGCGGCGCGTCCCGCTCCGTACCGACGAGCGCCCCGAGCGGCGCGCCCGCCTCCCCGGCGGTGGTGAGCGGCACGAACACGAGCGGCCGTTCCGAGAGATGCCGGTGCCGCACCGTGGCCAGCGGCTGCGCCCGCCCGCTCTCGACGGCCTCCAGCCGCGCGAGGGTGGCGATCAGCGACACGACTCCCACCTCCCGCGGCTCACGGCACCGGCCGCCGGCGACGCGATGGCATCCGCGCAGGTCTTCGGCGCGCCCCCGAGGGTGATGGCATCCGCGCAAATCTTCGGCGCGCCCCCGAGGGCGCGGGGCGCGAGGCCGGTCGTCACCGCCGGCTGCCGCCCGCCGCGCGCGGCGCGAGCCGTCGACGTCACGCCGCCCCCCGCCCGGCGCCGCAGGCCCCCGCGCCGAGCGCCTCGGCCCGCAGTGCCGCCGCCCGACGCAGCGTGGCGACCGTGGGGTCCGCCGGGTCACCCGACTCGCCGCGGGCGGCCGACAGGACCTCGGCGACCTCCGTCAGACCGCCCAGTTCACCCCGGACCGCCCGTCCCAGGGACTCGACCGCGCCCGCGTCGCGCGCCCGCTCGCGGCAGTGGAAGGCCAGCTCGCAGGAGGACAGGCACTCAGGGGCGTACGCCGAAGGGACCGCCTCGACCGCCGCGGTCAGTTCGCCGGACGAGCAGGACTCCACATCGAAGCTGACCCCGTCCGGCAGCGCCGATGCGATGTCCTCGATCCGGGTCAGCCGGGCCAGCTGCCGCCGTGTCACCGACAGCTGCTTGCGTACGTCGACGACCGACGCGGCCGGCAGATTGGAGAAGTCCTTCGGGCAGACCAGCAGCACCGAGTGGGCCACCGACGCCCCCTCCGTCAGCGCCGCGACCCGCTCCAGCGCCAGCACGTACACCGCGGCCTGGCGCGCCGCCGCGCCCACCTTCGACGCGTCCGCCGAACTGTCGATCATCGGGAAGGACTTGATCTCCACGACCGTCCACCGGCCGTCGGGATGCACCACGACCGCGTCCGGCTCCAGATACGCGGGTGAGCCCGCCACCTCCAGCGCCAGCATCGGATGGTCCAGCAGTGTCCACGCTCCCGCGCCGGTGGCCTCCCGCAGGGCCAGCGCCGTGCGTGCCGCACGCCCTTGGGGGCCGGCCGCCGTGAGATCGGGGACCCGTGCCTGCTGCGGGTCGGCGACGCCGAGCAGCCGCAGCAGCTCCGTACCGCCGTCGGCCTTGACCCGGGCCTCGAACGCGTTTCCCCGCATGAAGGCGAACTGGGACTGGCCGAACGGAGCCGGCGAACCCAGCGCCCGTGCGAGCGCGGCCTTGTCCACCCCGGCGCCGTCCAGCAGCGCGCGCCGCTTGCACCCGGGGTTGGCGGCGAGGGCCGCCAGCGCGCGGGCGTCGAGCGGATGCGGCGCGGTGGACGGGCCGCGCAGCTCAGCGAGTCGCTGCCGGAGTGCTGTCGCCGACGCCTGTGGAGGAAGTCCGCTGTGCAGGGATGTGCTCACCCGCGGAAGTCTTGCATCCGTCACTGACAATCGGGGACTTGTCGTCCACTCCGACCCCTTCCCCGGCTGAAGCCCCGGCCGATTCCCCGGCCGACTCCTCGATCGAGGCCCCGACCGAAACCCTGGCCGATTCCTCGACCGCATCCCCGGCCCCGGCCCCGGCCTCGGCCCCTGCCCCGGCCCCCGCCCCGGCCCCGGCGAAGCGGGCCCTGACCCCGTCCGTGAGCCGCATCGCCGGCCGCGTGAGCAGCAGGCCCACGCTCATCACGGCGACCCCGGCGACCGCGTCCAGGAAGTAGTGGTTCGCCGTCCCCATCACCACGAGCGCGGTGACCAGCGGATACGCGACACCCGCCGCCTTCGCCAGCGGGCCGCGGCCGTACCGCCACAGGATCACCCCGCACCACAGCGCCCAGCCCACGTGCAGGCTCGGCATCGCGGCGAACTGGTTCGTCATCCCGCCGAGACCGCGCGGTGCGCTCGCCTCGCCGCCCCACCAGCCGTACGAGCTGTACTGCGCCATCGTGTCGACGAATCCGTGCCCGGCGTCCAGCAGCCGGGGCGGGCAGGTCGGCATGAGCGTGAAGCCGATCAGCCCGAGGAGGGTGGAAGTCATCAGCCAGGTCCTGGCCGCCCGGTAGTGGGCGGGGCGCCGGCGGAACAGCCAGATCAGGATCGCCGGGGTGACGAGGTAGTGCAGTGAGGCGTACGCGAAGTCGGCGGGTATGCCGAGCGCGGGGGTGCTGGTGAACAGTCTGTTGAGCGGATGCTCCAGGTTCAGCCGGAGATCCCGCTCGATGCCCAGTATTCCCAGACCGTGTCCGACCGCCGTCGACTCGTCGCCGCGCGCGAGCAGCCGGCCTGCCGAGTACGCGACGTAGACCACGAGGACGAGTGGCAGCTCGGTCCACCAGCGAAGCCGGGGGTGTCGGCTCGTATGCGCGGTCTGCGGCATCCGGACGCTCTCCATCCGATGTTGGTGCGGCCGTCGGCCACCGGAAGACTGTACGGTGTACGGGACGCGTGGAGAGGGCCGGGGGTTGCTCGTGGTTCACGCCGCGTTCAGATGGGTGATGATGGACCTATGGCACCGCGGATATTCCTCGCCCGGCACGGACAGACGGAGTGGTCCCTGCTCGGCAAGCACACCGGCCGGACGGACATCCCCCTCCTCGACGAGGGGCGGCGTGGCGCGAAGCTGCTGGGGGAGCGGCTGCACAAGTCGCCCTGGGACGGCCTCCCGGACGCGGAGATCCGCACCAGCCCGCTGATCCGCGCCCGCGAGACCTGCGAACTCGCCGGATTCGCCGACCGTGCGCAGCCGTGGGACGCGCTGATGGAGTGGGACTACGGCGCGTACGAGGGCATGACCCAGGCTGAGATCCACGCCGTCGACCCCGACTGGTTCATCTGGCGCGACGGCGTTCCCGAGGGGGAGACCAAGGCCCAGCTCGCCGCCCGCGCGGACGGGGTCATCGAGTGGGCGCGCTCGGCCGACCGCGACTGCCTGTTCTTCGCGCACGGCCACATCCTGCGTGTCCTGGGTGCCCGCTGGATCGGCGAGGACGTGTCCTTCGCCGCCCGCATCAAGCTCGACCCCACCAGTCTGTCGGCACTGGGCTGGGCCTATGGAGCCCCGGCGATCGAGCGGTGGAACGACACGGGCCACCTGGGCACCTGAGCGCGCCTTCGTACCCGCAGTGGAGCGGTACCGCAGTAGCCCCTGCGTAGCCGCAGTACCGCAGTAGCGCCTGCGTACCCGCGATGCCGCGGTAATCCCTGCGTCGCACCCGGCGGTACCGCAGACCCACTGCGGTACCCGCGGTGCCGCAGTGACCCCTCCGTACCCGCGTCGGCGTGCGCGTCAGTGCACCGCCGCGGCCGCCTTCGCCGTCGCCGCGTAACGGTCCAGGAACCCGGCCACCCCGGCTGCCTGCCGACGGGGCGTGAGCAGCCGGGCGGTGTCGGCGAGCATCGCGCGGATACGGGAGGACTGGACCTGGCCGTCCAGGAGGTCGAGGACCTGCTCGCCGGCCACGGCGGCCTCGGCGAGGGCACCGGCGCGGGCCAGGTCGGAGGCGAGCTGTGCCCGGTACAGGGCGAGGTTGCGTGCGAAGTGCGGGTCCTGGAGGGCCGTCGCGCGATGCGCGTGACGGGCGGCGCGGGACCAGTCGCCCAGGGCCGACCAGCACTGCGCCTCCAGAGCCTGGAGCTCCGGCTCGCCGAAGAAGGACATCCACTCCGGATCCGTGTCCGAGGGCCCGCGGCCGAAGAGCGTATGGGCCCGGTACAGCGCCCGCTCGCAGCCACTGCGGTCGCCGAGACCGGCCCAGCCGCCCGCCTCGCGCAGCGTGAGGAGGGCCAGCAGCCTGGCCGACGCCAGCTGTCCGGCCGCGCGCTGCCCGGCCTGCGCGGCACGTACCGCTTCCCGGTGCCGGCCCGCGTCCCTGGCGAGGAACGACGTGTTGCTGAAGGCGTGCGCCTCGAGGCCCGGGTCCCCGGCGACCCGCGCCGTCGCCAGGGCTTCCGCGTAGTGCGAGCGAGCGTCCTCGAAGCGGCCCGAGTCATGGGCCAGCCAGCCGACCGAGATGGCCAGTTCGCCCGCCCCCGCGGCGAGCCGTCCGGCGGTCGAACCCCGGGTCGTGGCACCGGCGTCGAGCAGCGCGTACGCCGTGCGCAGCGGTTGTGAGGCGCGCCGGTAGAGCCCGTCCGCGCCGTGCCGGTCGTCGAGCAGCCGGATCTGTCGTACGGCCTCCTCGACCGCGCGCACCTCCGACTCGCCGATCCGCTGCCGGGGAACGTCGGAACGGAGCGCTTCGGTCCCGGGCAGTGAACCGAGGCCCAGGGTTGCGGCCGCCACGCCGACGGTGCCGTTCGTCATGAATGCGCGACGCAGCACGTCGCTCTCCTCGTTGCTATAGGTGCTGTTGGTGCTGTTGGTGCAGTCGTTGCAGTCAGTGCAGTTGGTGCTCTCGGCGCTGGGGGTGCCGTTGGTGCCGTTGCTGCTGTTGTACGGATCTGAGGGCCGCGGCGTTCGGTCCCGGGCTCCCCGGCCCCGTACCGCCTCGCGGGCCGAGAACCCCAGATCCGCCAGTGTCAGACCGGGGAACATATGCAAAAAGACCCGTTCGTAGGCGTAGTTGGGGCAGCGGATCTCACCCGCCTCAACCCGCCCGATGTAGCGGGCGTCACAGGCGACCTGCTCGCCGATCTCCCGCGCGGCCCTGCGTACGAGCGCCGCGAACTCTCCCGGTGAGCGCTGTCCGCGCAGCCGCCGGAACATGAGGTTGGGAACTGCCCGTGACGACGCCATGGCCGAGCCCTCTCCTGGTACGAGCCGACGCCTTCTCAGGTCTTCGGACGGTGAGATTCCTTGCGCCGGCGGGGCAAGAACGTACCTGCTGTGACGGGTCGGGTACGCAGCGTTTGGCTACAAACGGGATATCTCACCCACGATCCGCCATGAACTGCCATCCTTTGCGGCGGCGTGCCGCCGTAGCCGTTGACGCGGGCGGGCGTTGAACCCTGCAGGGACGCGATACGTGTCCCTACTCGGCGAGGAGGGTTCCCTTGTTGGAGGTCGGCATGGAGACCAGCGGTGGCTCGCGGACGAGTGCTCAGCACCTGCCCACCGAGGAGTACAGCGCGACACCGGCGTCGATGCCCCCGGGCCCCGAGGGGCCCTGCGACCTGGTGACGGTACCGGCCAGGCAGGGTCTGGAAGCGGTGGACATCCTGCGTCGCGGCGGGGCCCCGGCCGTCGGGCCCGTGCTCCACGACGGCAGCTGCGACACGCTCGGCTTCCTGGTGCCGCCCGGCACGGCGGCCGGCTGGGACATGCCCGGCAGTGCCTGTACGCAGACGTCGGGCCGCGGACTGCGCCTGCCCGTCGAGCACGGGGCGCCCGGCGCCCCGGCAGTGCCGGCGGAGCCCCCGGTCAGCGGCAGCGGCTGGCTGCTGCCGCCCGGTGACACCGGTCCGGTCACCGACCCGGTCGTGCTCCGCGAGGCCCTCGGAGAGGCGGCCCGCCTGATCGAGGCGGCGGACAGCATCCAGCTCCCGTAAGGACCGGCGCGGGGGCGACGGGGCGACGGGGGGCGGTGCCGGGCGGCGCAGGGCCGGTCGCGCCCCGGGATAATGGCCTGGTGGCAAGGAACAGGCAGCGCGGGCGGTCCGCGGCACCCGAGGCCGTCGTCGAGACCGTGGACGGCGGGCTCGCCGAGCTCGTCCCCGACCGGGAGCGGCCCCGCGGCTGGACGCTGCTGATCGACGGCGCACCCCAGTCCCATGTCGACCTCGACGACCCCGCCCTGCTGACCTTCGAGTACCAGCGCCGCCTCGGCCACGTCGCCGATCTCGTCGCGCCCGCGGGCCGGCCGGTGAACGCCGTCCACCTCGGCGGCGGCGCATTCACCCTCGCGAGGTACGTCGCCGCGACCCGGCCGCGCTCCACCCAGCAGATCGTCGAGGTGGACGGACCGCTCGTCCAGCTCGTCCGCGCCCGCCTCCCGCTCGACCCGGGCGCCCGGATACGGGTCCGCTCCACCGACGCCCGCGCCGGTCTCGGCAAACTTCCGGACGGCTGGGCGGACCTGGTCATAGCGGACGTCTTCAGCGGCGCCCGCACCCCGGCGCACCTCACCACCACGGAGTTCCTCGCAGAGGTGCGCCGGGTGCTGAAGCCGGGCGGTCACTACGCCGCCAACCTCGCCGACGGCCCGCCGCTCGCCCATCTGCGCGGTCAGATCGCCACCGCCGCGACCGTCTTTCCCGAACTCGCCCTCGCCGCGGACCCGACCGTGCTGCGCGGCCGCCGTTTCGGCAACGCCGTACTGCTGGGCTCCGATCAGCCGCTGCCCGTAGCGGAACTGACCCGCCGGGTCGCGAGCGACCCGCACGCCGGACGGGTCGAACACGGCAAGGCTCTGGCGGACTTCACGGGCGGCGCGGCCGTGGTGACGGACGCGAGCGCCAGGCCCTCGCCCGTACCGCCGCCGTCGGCCTTCCGGTAGCGCTCAGCCTCCGGCGCTCGGTAGTCGGCGCTCGGCAGTCGTCAGGCGTGAGTCGGCAGTCGGCCCTCGGCAGGCGCAAGTAAGCAAGCGAGAGTAGGCAGACGTAAGCAGGCAGGCGTAAGTCGGCGCTCAGCGCTCTTCGATCTCGACGCGCGGAGCCGTGTCGTGCCAGGTGCAGAACACGTCGATCTCCCGGCCGCTCTGGGAGAACGTCACCCGGATGTAAGTGGGTTGCTTCCAGATCTGCATCGTCCAGCTGCCGGACGGGGTCGCCGAGACCAGCTCCGCCGACGCGGGCCCGATGTCGAAGGCGACCCGGCCGCCCTCGACCGTGTAGCTCTTCACATTTCCCGACGGCGGAGACGAGGAAGGGGGCTCGGTCCGGCTCGGACCGCTGCTCGGCTCGTCGTCGTCCGACGATGTCGCCGAGGGCTTGCGGGTGTTGTCCGGCTTCGTGCCCGAGGTCGCCGAGGGCAACGGGGACTCGGGGTGCCGGGTCGAGGACGACTGGGGCGGGGCGCCCTGCGTCGTCCGCGCGTCCGTCGTGATCGGCAGCGCGCGCGGCCGGTCGTACGCCGTGCCCGCCATCACCGTGTGCACACCCCACCACGAGAGCGTGACCGCCGCGCCCGTGGCGAGCGACCACGCCATGGCGTGTACGAGTCCTCTCCGCATCCGGGCCATACTGCACCACGCGTGTCCCGTCTGTCCCGAGGGGGACCGTCCTACTCCGGATGGCGTACGGTGCCGCCCATGGCAAGTGTGCTCGTGGTCGAGGACGACCAGTTCGTGCGCTCCGCCCTCATCCGGCACTTGACCGAGGCCTCCCACACCGTACGGAGCGTCGGGACGGCCCTGGAGGCGCTGCGCGAGGTGGCCCATTTCCGCTTCGACGTGGTCATTCTCGACCTCGGGCTGCCCGATCTCGACGGGGCCGAGGCGCTGAAGATGCTGCGCGGCATCACCGACGTACCGGTCATCATCGCGACCGCGCGGGACGACGAGACGGAGATCGTGCGGCTCCTCAACGACGGCGCCGACGACTACCTCACCAAGCCGTTCTCCGTCGAGCACCTGTCCGCCCGGATGGCGGCCGTACTGCGCCGTTCCCGGGCCACGGCGGGCGAGGCGCCGCCCAGCAGGGTCATCCAGGTCGGCGGCCTCTCGATCGACCCGCTGCGCCGTCAGGCCGCACTGGACGGGAGCCGGCTCGATCTGACCCGGCGGGAGTTCGACCTGCTCGCCTTCCTCGCCGGACGGCCGGGTGTCGTCGTGCCGCGCAAGGAACTGCTCGCCGAGGTGTGGCAGCAGTCGTACGGCGACGACCAGACCATTGATGTGCATCTGTCCTGGTTGAGACGGAAGTTGGGGGAGACCGCCGCTCGCCCCCGCTATCTGCACACCCTTCGGGGCGTCGGTGTGAAACTGGAGCCGCCGCAGTGAGCGGCGGCCGTGACATCAGCCGCTACCGCGGCGGGGCGGCCGCCGGGCTGCAGATGACGACGATGCCCGCACAGCTGCGGCGCGCGGGCGGAGATGGGGGCACCGCCCAGGCGGTGGCTCTGGGGGAGAGCAGAAGAAGATGAGATGGGCGCTGGTCAAGGTCTGCCTGGCGGTCACGGCGATGGTCGTGGTCGCCTTCGCCGTACCGCTCGGGCTCGTCATCCAGGAGATGGCCAGGGACCGGGCCTTCTCCAACGCGGAACGGCAGGCCGCCGCCATCGGCCCCACGCTCTCCATCACCACCGACCGCGGCCAGTTGGAGCGGGCCGTGGCCTCCACCCAGGCCGGTGCGGCGGGCCGGATGGCCGTGCACGTGCCCGCGACCGACGAGACCGGCGGCCAGGATCTGGAGATCGGCACCCGGCGGGCCGCAGTGAAGGACCTCGCCACCACCCAGCGCATCGGCCGCGCCTCCATCACCGAGGTCACCGACGGCTCCGCGCTGCTCCAGCCCACCGCGCTCAGCTCGGGGAAGATCGCGGTCGTCGAGGTGTTCGTCCCGGAGGGCGAGGTCAGCAACGGTGTGACCACCGCCTGGCTGGTGCTGGCGGGGGTCGGCATGGCGCTGATCGTCGGCTCGGTCGCGGTCGCCGACCGGCTGGGCGTACGGATGATCCAGCCGGCCCAGCGGCTCGCGGGCGCCGCGCACGACCTCGGCGAGGGCAGGCTCGGGGCCCGGGTCCCGGAGGAGGGCCCCACGGAGCTGCGGTCGGCCGCGATCGCCTTCAACTCCATGGCGGACCAGGTGGTCCAGCTGCTCGCCAATGAGCGGGAGCTGGCCGCCGACCTCTCGCACCGGCTGCGTACGCCGCTGACCGTGCTCCGGCTCAACGCGGCCTCGCTGGGCACGGGCCCCGCCGCCGATCAGACCAGGGCCGCCGTCGCGCAGCTGGAACGCGAGGTCGACACGATCATCCGTACGGCACGGGAGGCGAAGCCGCAGACGCAGGCGACCGGTCCCGGTGCGGGCTGCGACGTCTCCGAAGTCGTGCGCGAGCGCATGGAGTTCTGGTCGGCGCTGGCGGAGGACGAGGCGCGCAAGGTGCGGCTCGCGGGCGTGGACCGCCCGGTGCGGATTCCGGTGGCCAGGCCCGAACTGGCCGCCGCGCTGGACGCATTGCTCGGAAACGTCTTCCGCCACACCCCGGAGGGCACCGCCTTCTCGGTGGACGTGCACAACGGCGACGACGCGGTGATCGTGCTCGTGTCGGACGCGGGTCCCGGGATCGCCGACCCGGAGGCGGCGCTGGCCAGGGGCAACAGCGGGGCCAGGGACGGTTCGACGGGGCTCGGCCTGGACATCGTGCGCCGGGTCGCCGAGTCGACCGGGGGCGACGTACGCATCGGGCACTCGGTGCTCGGCGGTACCGAGGTCCGGATCTGGATCGGGCTGGGCGGCGCCCAGCGCTCGCAGGGGCGTCTCGGGCACCGGATGGGGCGGCGCAAGAAGAGCGGTCCGGGAAGCCGCAGAGGCGCAGAGGTCTGAACCATTAATCGCCCCCGATGGGGTCCTTAAGCGTGCCCTAAGAACATCAACCGGCGTCCGGATCCTGTTATTTGTCCGTTTCGGTATCGCTAGCGTGCTGCCGCACCCCCACTTCCGTAACGCAGAGGCAGGCACGCGATGGGCACCAGCACGCACCGGCGCAGGGCGAGCGGCAGGACGAAGGCGATCGGCGCGGTGGTGGCCGCCGCGGTCATCGGCGGCGCGGCGTTCGCGTTCACCGGGACGGCACAGGCGGCCTCGGTGGGCGCCGCGTACACCAGGACCAGCTCCTGGGACGGTGGCTACACCGGCCAATACGTCATCACCAACGACACCGGCAAGGCCCAGTCGGACTGGACCCTCGAATTCGATCTGCCCGCCGGCACGAAGATCGGCTCCCTCTGGAACGGCGACCACACCGTCAGCGGGCAGCACATCACCGTGAAGCCGGCGAGCTGGAACAAGGAGCTGGCGCCCGGCGCCTCCGTCACCGTCGGCTTCGTGACCTCTGCGAGCGGCGCGGCGGGCGATCCGTCCGGCTGTCTCATCAACAAGGTCACCTGCTCGATCGACGAAGGCGGCACGCCGCAGCCGAGCGGCCGCCCGACGGATCAGCCCACCCCCACGCCGACGGCGACGGCGACCGCGACCCCCGGCCCCACAGGGACGCCGACCCAGACGGCCACCCCGCAGCCGACCGCCACCGCAACGCCCACGGCCCCGACGGGCGGCGGCGGCAAGTTCGCGCCGTACATCGACACGTCCCTCTACCCGGCGTACGACATGCTCGACACCGCCGCGAAGACCGGAGTGAAGGACTTCACCCTCGCCTTCATCACCTCCGGCGGCAGTTGCGCCCCGCTCTGGGGCGGTGTCACCGACCTCGCGAACGACAAGGTCGCCGCGCAGATATCCGCCCTGCGCGCCAAGGGCGGTGACGTCCGGGTCTCCTTCGGCGGCGCCGCCGGCCACGAGCTGGCCCTCAACTGCTCCTCGGCCGGCGATCTCGCCAAGGCCTACGGCAAGGTCATCGACGAGTACAAGCTCACCAAGGTCGACTTCGACATCGAGGGCGCCGCGCTGCCGGACACCGCCGCCAACACGCGCCGCTCGCAGGCCATCGCGCAGCTCCAGAAGGAACACCCGGGCCTCGACGTCTCCTTCACCCTGCCGGTCATGCCGGAGGGCCTGACGCAGCCCGGTGTCGATCTGCTCGCGGACGCCAAGAAGAACGGCGTCCGGACCGACGCCGTCAACATCATGGCGATGGACTACGGACCGGCGTACAGCGGCGACATGGGCACCTATGCGATCCAGGCCGCCACCGCCACGCAGGCGCAGATCAAGGGCGTGCTCGGCCTCTCGGACGCGGCGGCCTGGAAGACCGTCGCCGTCACCCCGATGATCGGCGTCAACGACGTCACGACGGAGATCTTCAAGGTCGACGACGCGACCCAGCTGGTCGACTTCGCGAGGTCGAAGGGCATCGGCTGGCTGGCGATGTGGTCCTCGACCCGTGACAAGCAGTGCCCAGGCGGCGCGCAGAACTCGGCCGACGCGACCTGCAGCTCGATCCTCCAGGAGCCGCTGGCCTTCACCAAGGCGTTCGCCGCCTACAAGTAGCCGCCGACGGCCGGCGCAAGAGCCGGCCGTCGGCTGCCGCCGGCCGTCGGCTGCCGCCGGCCGTCAGGCGTCGGTCGCCAGGCGCCGGCCACGGCTGTACGCAGCCCCTCCACCCCCACAAGCGTGTCCCGGCCGGACTTCCCCCCACCCGGCCGGGGCACGCGCCTGCCCGGCCGCTACAGCACCGCGGCCCGGAACCCCTCGGGGTCCTCGGCCCACGGCTGATGGCCCGCGCCCTTGAGCACGACCCGTTCGACCTGGGGGAGTGCCTGCTCCAGGGAGTCGACCGCCGTACGGGGGCGGATGTCCAGCTCGCCGTCCACGATCACGACGGGCACCTCCAGCGCGGCGCACTCGGCGTGCCACCGCCCGGTGCCCATGGTCTCGGTCAGCTCGGCGTTGATGGCGCTGTTGCAGTCGAGGTTCACCCCGAACCAGGGGGTGGCCATGCGCGCGGCCTGCTGGAGCGCCCGGTTGCGGTCCGGGAACTCCGCCGACCACTGCAGCACGCAGAACTCCCTGTCCTCCGCCTCCGTACGGGCCCGCCCCCGCAGCTCCATCCAGCGTGCCCGGTGCGGGCCGAGCGCACGGTCCCTGTTGTCGCGGTACGCGGCGTGCCACTCGGAATCGGGGCCGATTCCGGTCCCCGACACGTACACCAGCCGCGACACGCGCTCCGGATGGTCGAGTGCGTACCGCAGGGCCAGCGTCGCACCCCAGGAGTGGCCGAGCAGCGCCATCCGCTCCAGCCCGAAGTGCTGTCGTACGGCCTCCAGATCGGCGACCGAACAGGCCAGGGAATACGGGCCGCGGCGCTCGGACCGTCCGCAGCCGCGCTGGTCCCAGCGGTGCACCGCGGCGTCATCGGCGAGCGCCGCGGCCACCTCGCGGAACATGTCCCACAGCCCGGGACCGCCGTGGCACAGGACCAGGGGCTCGCCCGCTCCGGTCCGCTCGGCCCACAGCCGCACCCCGTCGTCCGTCGTCAGGTGGTGGAGCAATCGGGTAGCACCCCCGTCCTGGCCAGCTCCCGGTACCAGCGGGCGCTGGACTTGAGGGTGCGGACCTGAGTGTCGTAGTCGACGTACACGGCGCCGAAGCGCTTGCCGTAACCGTACGCCCACTCGAAGTTGTCCATCAGGGACCACAGGAAGTAGCCCCGGACGTCCGCTCCGTCGGCGATCGCGCGGTGCACTGCGGAGAGATGACCGTGCAGATAGCGGATCCGCTCGGGGTCGTGGACGCTGCCGTCGGCGGCCGGTTTGTCGGGGTACGCCGCTCCGTTCTCGGTGACCACGAGCGGCAGGCGTGGCGCCTCACGGCTGTAGCGCATCAGCAGGTCGTGGAGCCCGGTCGGGTCGATCGCCCAGCCCATCTCGGTGACGTCGCCGGGCGGCTGGTGGAAGGCAACCGAGTCGGCACCGGGCCAGGGAGAGTGCTCGCTCGCGCCATGACCGTCGTTGCGTTCGGCGGCCCGACCGTCACTGTCAGTGGCTGCTGATACAACAGCGGGTGAGTAGTAGTTGATGCCGAGCGAGTCGAGGGGGTGCCGGATGACGGCCGGATCGTCGCTGTGGACGAACGACCAGTCGGTGAGGTTCGCCGTGTCCGTGAGGAGATCCGCGGGGTACGTGCCGTGCAGCATCGGGTCCGTGAAGATGCGGTTGGCCAGCGCGTCGATCCTGCGCTGGGCGTCCAGATCGGCGGCCGACCGCGTACGGGCCCTGACGGCACTGGGATTGATGCTCACGGACACCTGGGCGCGGGCGGGCAGGGTGGAGCGCAGCGCCTGGGCGGCCAGCCCGTGGCCCAGATTGAGATGGTGCGCCGCACGCAGCGCGGCCACCGGGTCGGTGCGGCCGGGTGCGTGCACACCGGATCCGTACCCGAGAAAGGCGCTGCACCAGGGCTCGTTGAGGGTGGTCCACCGCTCCACCCGGTCACCCAGCGCCTCCGCGACGATACGGGCGTAGTCGGCGAAGCGGCTCGCGGTGTCCCGCTCGGGCCAGCCCCCGGTGGTCTCCAGCTCCTGGGGAAGATCCCAGTGGTAGAGGGTGAGCAGGGGCGTGATGCAGTGCTCCAGCAGGTCGTCGACGAGGGCGCGGTAGAAGTCGAGGCCGCGCTGGACGGCAGGGCCCCGGCCGGTGGGCTGGACGCGCGGCCAGGAGACCGAGAAGCGGTACGCGTTGACGCCGAGGTCCGCCACGAGCCGGACGTCCTCGGCGCGGCGGTGGAAGTGGTCGACGGCCACATCGCCCGTGTCCCCGTTCTCCACCTTGCCGGGCGTGTGGCTGAAGGTGTCCCAGATCGACGGCGTGCGGCCGCCCTCCCGTACGGCGCCCTCGATCTGGTACGCGGCAGTGGCGGTGCCCCACAGGAATCCGGGCGGAAAGCTGACAGACATGGAGAAGCTCCCAACGTATGCGTACGAAAGAGGGGGCGAAGAGACGAGGAGGTGACGAGGCGAGGAGGTGTCAGCCCTTGACCGCGCCCTGCATGATGCCGCCGACGATCTGCTTCCCGAAGATCACGAAGGCGAGCAGCAGCGGCAGCGTGCCCAGCAGCGCGCCGGCCATGATCACCGACTGGTCGGGGATATAGCCGCGGCCGAGCCCGGTCAGCGCCACCTGCACGGTGGGGCTGCCGTTCTGGGTCAGCGCGATGATCGGCCAGAAGAAGTCGTTCCAGGCCATCACGAAGGTCAGCATGCCGAGCACCGCCATCGCCGGCCGCGCGGCCGGGAAGACGACATGCCACACCACGCGCCAGCTGCTCGCCCCGTCCACCCGGGCCGCCTCGATCAGCTCGGTCGGCAGCGCCTCGCTCAGGTACTGCCGCATGAAGAAGACGCCGAAGGCGCTGACGAGCGTGGGGAGGATGACGGACTGCAGCTGGTCGGTCCAGGACAGCTCGGCGATCAGCATGTACAGCGGTACGACGCTGAGCTGCGGCGGCACCATCATCGTGCCGATCACCAGCAGCAGGAGGAGGTTCTTGAAGCGGAAGCGGAGTTTGGCGAAGGCGAAGCCGGCGAGCGTGGAGAAGACGACCGTGCCCGCCGCGATCGAGCCCGCGACGACGGTCGTGTTGAGCAGTGCCGTGCCCATGTTGGCGTCGGTCCAGGCGATCTCCAGATTCCTGAAGAGATTGCCGCCGAACCAGAAGGGCGGGGGAGTCTGCGCGAGCCGGGTGTTGTTGCGGGACGCCGCGATCGCCGTCCACACCAGGGGGAACAGCGAGCCGATGGTGAAGACCACCAGTACCGCGTAGGTGATCCGTCCGCCGTGCAGCTGCCGTCCGGCGCCGCGTCGCGTCCGCCTCGCCACCAGCTGCTCCGCCACCGGCTGCTCCGCCGTCGGCTGCTTCGTCGCCGGAACGGTCGGCCGTTTCGTCGTCAGCACATCAGCCCCCTACACGCTCTTGCGGAGCCGGCGCACGAACAGCCAGTTCACCGCGCCGATCACCAGCAGGATCAGGAACATCGTCCAGGCGATCGCTGAGGCCCGGCCGAGATGCAGATTCACCCAGCCCTGCTCGTACAGATAGAGCCCGAGCGTCTGGAACTGGTGGTCCGCGCCACCCGTCGCGCCCGCGCTCCCGTTGAAGAGCAGCGGCTCGCCGAAGAGCTGGGTCGCGCCGATCGTCGACACGACACAGGTGAAGAGGATGGTCGGCCGCAGCGAGGGGATGGTGACATGGACGAACTGCTGCCGGCGCGAGGCCCCGTCCAGTGCGGCGGACTCGTACAGGTCGTTGGGAATGGCCTGCATCGCCGCCAGATAGATCAGCGCGTTGTAGCCCGTCCAGCGCCAGATGACGATCGTCGAGACCGCGATCTGCGAGGTCCATGTGCCGTTCTGCCAGTCGACGGGATCGATCCCGGCCAGGCCCAGCGCCCAGTTGACCATTCCGTAGTCGCGCCCGAAGAGCAGCACGAACACGAGCGTCGCCGCGGCCACCGACGTGGCATACGGAGTGAGCGCCGCGACCCGGAAGAACATCGAGCCGCGTAGCCGGTAGTTGAGCAGGTGGGCGATGACCAGTGCCATGAGCAGCTGAGGCACCGTGGAGATCAGCCCGATGGTGAAGGTGTTCTTCAGTGCGTTCCAGAAGAACTCGTCCTCCAGCAGCCGGGTGAAGTTGCGCAGCCCCACCCACTCCATGTCGTTCGGCGCGGTCAGCTCCACGCGGTGCAACGAGGCCCAGCCGGTGTAGAGCAGCGGGAAGAGCCCGAAGGCCGCGAAGAACACGAAGAACGGCGCGACGAAGGCGTACGGGCTCCACCGCACGTCCCGCCGGTACCAGCGGCTGCGCCGCGCGCGGCGCCGTTCGGCCGCGACGGGGTCCGCCGCATCTGCCGAAGGGGATCGTCGCGCCCGGGCCGCGCCCTCCTCCCCCCGGGAGGGCGCGGCGGCGTTGGCGTCACGTGCCGTACCGGTCAATGGTCCGGTCCCTGTCACTGGTCCAGTGCGTTGTCGATGGCCTTCACCGCGGCCTCCCAGCCCTCCTTCGAGGACTTGCCCTTCTGGTCGACCTGGAGCATGCCGATGTCTCCCAGGTTCTGGGCGATGACCAGGTCCTTCGGGCCGACGATGGTCACCGGGATGCCCTTGGCGGCCTGCGAGAAGATCTGTCCGATCGGGGCGTTCGCGAAGTACTCGTGCTTGGCGCCGGACACGGCGGGCAGCGCGTACGCGGCGGACGCGCTCGGGAAGCTGCCGCGCTTCTCGAAGAGCTTCGCCTGCTGCTCGGGGGCGGTCAGCCAGGCCGCGAGCCTGGCCGCCTCGGTCTTGTTCCTGCCGGCCTCGGGGACGATCAGGAACGAGCCGCCCCAGTTGCTGGGCTTCGGCGCCGATGCGACATCCCACTTGTCCTTTCCGGCCGCTCCCGCCTTGTCCTGGATGTAGCCGAGCATCCAGGCCGGACAGGAGACGGTGGCGAAGGTGCCGTTGGCGTACCCCTGGTCCCAGGCGGGCGTGAACTGCTGGAGCTTGCCGGTCAGTCCCTCGGTCGCGAAGGAGGCGGCGATGTCCCAGGCCTCTTTCACGGCCGGGTTGGTCTTGTAGACGACCTCGCCGTTCTCGTCGTAGAACCGCTTGGCGCTGCTGCCGGTGATCGCGCTCATCACGCCGGTCGCGGAGTCCACGAAGGCCGTGCCCTTGGGGGCCTTCGCCTTGAACTGCTTGCCCGCCGCGAGATACTTGTTCCAGTCGCCCGCCCAGAGCTTGCCGACGGCCTCACGGTCGGTGGGCAGCCCGGCCTTGGCGAACAGGTCCTTGCGGTAGCAGATGCCCTGCGGGCCGATGTCGGTGCCGAGCCCGATCGTCTTCCCGTCCTTGTTCGTGGCCTGCGCCCACTTCCAGGGCAGGAAGCTGTCCTTGCTGACCCCCTCCGCCTTGCCCAGGTCGACCAGCTTGTCCGCCTGGGTGGCGGTGATCTCGGCGATGTTGTTGACCTCGACGGCCTGGATGTCGGCGAGGCCGCTGCCGCTGCCCAGGTGGGTGAGCAGCTGCGGGTAGTAGTTCTCGTTGCGCTCGATCGAGGTCTGCTTGATCTCGACGTTCTTGTTGAGCTTCATGTACTCGTCGTAGAGCCCGGCCTCCTTGAGTCCGAAGGCTCCGAAGACCCCCACCGTGATCGTGGTCCTGCCCTGTCCGCCGCCCCCGCCCTTCGAGCTGCCGCCGGCGGGCTCGTCGCTGTCCTCGGCACAGCCGGCCAGCAGCCCGGCGCCGAGCGCGGCGACGACCGCGAGGATTACGGTCCTGCGCATTGCGTCCTCCTTGTGCCCTGACGTGCCGACCCCCCGGCCAACTGTCGTGGTGCGCCCGTTCGTTGAAGCTGCGGCTCGGGCGGGGAACGTGCGGGTTCTGTATGAGTCAGGTACGGTGGGAGCGCTCCCATACGTGATGTGTTGAAGGTTCGCGGCTCCCCGGAGGGGTGTCAAGGCACTCGACGCGTAATGTTCTCGGCCAGCGGAGCACGGGAGGCGGATCATGGTGGATCGCCGGAACGCCGGTGCCCGGGCGGCCGGTGCCGCCCGCGGCGGAACACGCGGCGGAGCCAGGACGTCCGGCCGCAGCGGAGGCAGACCGACCCTCGAAGAGGTCGCCGCGCGCGCCGGAGTCGGCCGCGGCACGGTCTCCAGGGTGATCAACGGCTCGCCGCGGGTGAGCGACGAGACCCGGGCCGCCGTCGAGGCGGCCGTCGCCGAGCTCGGATACGTGCCCAACCGCGCGGCGCGCGCACTCGCCGCGAACCGCACCGACGCCATCGCCCTCGTCGTCCCCGAGCCCGAGGCACGGTTCTTCGCGGAGCCGTACTTCTCCGACATCGTGCGCGGTGTCGGCGCGGCCCTCGCCGACACCGACATGCAGCTGCTGCTGACCTTCGCCGGCTCGGACCGGGGACGCCGCAGGCTCGCCCAGTACCTGACCGCCGACCGCGTGGACGGCGTCCTGCTGGTGTCCGTGCACGCCGACGACCCGCTGCCCGACCTCCTCGAACAGCTCGCGATCCCGGCCGTCATCAGCGGCCGCCGCTCAGCGGACGAACCCCTCGCCGCCGTCGACTCCGACAACACCGCGGGCGCCTGCGCGGCCGTCGAACACCTGCTGTCCCGGGGCCGCCGCACCATCGCGACGATCACGGGCCGCCTCGACGTCTACGGTGCGCAGTGCCGCCTCGACGGCTACCGGAAGGCCCTCGCCGCGGCGGGCGTCGCCCCCGTCGAACAGCTAGTCGCACCCGCCGACTTCACCGAGGAGGGCGGCCGCCGGGCCATGCGCGAACTGCTGGACCGCCGGCCCGCTCTGGACGCGGTCTTCGCCGCCTCCGACGTCATGGCGGCCGGCGCCCGCCAGGTCCTGCGCGAGACGGGCCGCCGCATCCCCGACGACGTCGCCCTGGTCGGCTTCGACGACTCCGCCGTGGCCCGCCACATGGACCCGGCGCTCACCAGTGTGCGCCAGCCGATCGAGGAGATGGGCCGCACGATGGCGGGCGTCCTGCTCCAGGAGATAGCGGACCGGAGCGGGCGGGACCGGCGGGAGCGACCGGAACGGCCGAGGATCGTTCTGCCGACCGAGCTGGTGGTGCGCGAGTCGTCGTGAACGCGGTCGGCGCCGTCATGCGGCCCGCGCCACGCGCCCCGCGCCCGCGCCGACGCCGACGCGCGGGCGCGGTTCACGGGCAGGCCCACACCTCGGCATCGAGGACGTGGGCACCTTGTCGGCGAGGGGCCTTGTCTCGGGGTACGGCGCCGCGCGTCAACGGCTTGCCGCAGGCGACGCACGCGTCCCGTCCGGTGAGCCCGGCGCGCAGCTCTCTTGGCCGCGCGCCGAGCTACACCCTGGAACACCCTGGACTGCCGGCAATCGGTGCTCACCCCACGGACGGCACCGGCTACGCCTGGTCGTACGGGGCGGCGTAGTGCCAGGCGGCCTCGCGGGCCTGCAAGTACGGCAGGACCTCGGCCGGATTGGTGATGAGCTCGACACCGGTCATCCGGTCGTCGGCGTCGAAGTGGAGCCGCGCGACAACGCGACCGTCGAAGATCCAGAAGTCTTCGGCGGGCAGCCGCAGCTCTTCGGCCTTCCCGCGGGTCAGGGTGCGGATGTCCTCGCCCACCGCCGCGTTCCGGCGGGCGGTGTCGAGGAGGTACCGCTGCCCCTCGGTGGCCGGCTCGTCGAGGATCCGGACGCGCTCGAACCGCCTCCCGAGTGCGGTCTGTTCACGACGCTCCACGCACCACGGGTCGGCGAGGTCCCACTCGACCGTCTCGCCCCGGGCGAACCGGGCGTAGGTATCGGCGGCCTCGTCGGAGGCGTAGCGGCGGCGGGACTCCAGCCGCCACGCGGAGTGCTTCAAGGCGATGAACATGCCGTCGAACTCGTCGAAGGTGATCATCTCGGGCACGTGCACGGGCTCCCTGGGGCCGAAGTTGGCAAGGAGCTCACGCGGCACCGTGGCGGCGCCCTCCTCGACGGTGAGGTTCTCGAGCTGGGCGAGCTCGTCGGGGTCGGTGACGCGGTCTCCCTGGATCAGCCACGTGTCGGTGCCTTCGATCCGGTACAGCGTGAGGCAGCCGTTGTTGCCCGAGTTGGTGCCAACCTTGCGCAGTTGCCTGGCCATGGGTCCCCCTTCGCGGGTCGATGTGTGCGGCGCACCGTAACCGTGCGAGCCTGGCGCACAACAGGGCGCGAACGCACGAGAGGTCCGCTCCCGCGCACGCAGCGCGAGAGGGACGGCGGCGCCTCTGCCGGAGCTTGAAGCTCGCAGACCTCGTGAGACAGCCGCACATGCTCTACGCGGCAGGACAGTCCGCCCGTCGCGACGAGCCGACACTTTCTGGCCAGATGAAAGAGCCCCGGCCGGCCGACGGGGGACGGCGGGCCGGGGCGGTTCGTGGGGCGGTTCGTGGGGCGGGTCAGCGGTGCACGAGCTGGCCCTTGCGCGTTGCGCCGCCGCAGTCCTCGCAGGAGACGACGACCGCGCCCTCATAGACCAGGGCGACGGTGTTCCGGCCTCGGCATTCCCGGCACGGGGTGCGGTTGTACTGCTTCTGCACGTGCGCGAACGCCGTGTTGACCTGCCGGGCGTTCATGGTCAGCGCGCCACGGCGGCGGCCTGCACCATCTCCCCGTGGGTCGGCATGAGGTCGTCGAACTCGCCGGCCTTCACGCCCTCGAAGAACTTCCCGATCTCGGCGCGGGTGAAGTACAGGACCGGGCTGGCGGGGTCCTTGTCGTCGGACAGTGCGACCATGCGGGTGCCGTCCGGGATGTGCGGGTGCGGGTGGTCCTTGGCGTCCGGCGCTTCGGCGAGGATGACGCAGTCCTTGAGGATCGGGTCCAGGTCCGTCCGGCTTGCCTTGCGCCAGTCCAGACCGGGAGCGGTCAGGTTCTCGTAGGCCTTCGTCGTCCGGCCGTTGCTGATGGTTCCCACGGCTGGTGCCTCCTGATATGGGTGTGGATGTGAAACCCGCCTCCGCACTCGACCTGTCCAGGGTGGGGGTGCGGAGGCGGGGTCTTGCGCCCCGCCCGCTGCCCAAGCCGCCGCAATGGCAGCGGGCGGGAGTTCACTGGGGTTCCGGGCCGCGGTTCGGCCACCTCTGCCCAGAGGCCCAGTCGTAGTGGTCGCCGTCGTGGCCCGGGTCCTCGGTGCAGCGGGGTCCATGTGCGGGGCTTCTTGATCCAGCAGTAGCAGGGGATGGCGACCCGGTCGTCCGTGGTGTACGGCAGCGTCTTCTCGTTCACGCCTGCCCCTCCTTCGACTACGCTGAGTTGCTCGCTGTCACTGACTAAGACGGTAGAAAGCGGAGCTGTCCGGAAGTAGTGACCGCGGGTACGGGTATCCCTCCGCTGCTGACGGGCCAAGGGGAGCGCAATGGGCGGCAGTAAGCGATCCACCCCGACTGGCAGTCAGGGAACAGCCGCGCGCCATCGCAGCGGCATCGTCTCCGGCCATGTTCTGCGTCTGGTCCGCGAACAACTCGGCTTCACCCAGGAAGGCCTCGCCGAGTACATGAGGGTCGCCGCCGACACGGTTGCCGGGTGGGAGTCAGGGCGCCGGCCTCTCACCGCTGTACCCCTGGGCCAGATGCTCGTCCACCGCCATCGACTGCTCCAGCTCGGCGCCGCGCCGACTCTCCTCCTCGCCCTCGAACGAGCAATGGAGGCCGACGTACTGCTGGCGAGCGCACTGGGCGAGGAGGCGCCGGCCGATGAGGACCCGCTGGGCGCGTGGGTGATGCAGCGCGACCTCGTCGAGGTCCTCACTTGGCCCCTCAACGGGGTTACCCCCACCCCGCTGCGGGACCTGCCCGAGCCCTCCCGGCCGCGCCGGGGGCCGGTGCCCAAGGGCCCGGAGCTGTCGGTCGGCGACCGCAGTCGGTTCTTCTCCCGCATGCGGCGGACCGCCGAGACCGCCCGCGGCCCCCACCAGTTCCTGCTCCGCCGCCAGGCTCTCTATCTGGCTGGGTACGACTCCGCCCCAGATACCGGCGAGTGGCTTGCCCACCAGCAGCGCACGGACCGGCCCGACGACTGGCTGACGCAGTGGCTGAACGCCCGCTCCGTGGCCGCAGTCGCGGCGCGGCAAGGGGACCGTGAGCACATGGCGTACTTCATCGGCACCCTGGACGGCGACGACGCGAGCGAGGCCGCGAACCTCAACTACTGGGCGTACTGGATCGGTGAGGCGCCCCACGTACAGCTGTCAGACGACTTCATCGCCATCGAGGATCCTCGCAACTGGCCCGGCGACAGGCTGCTGCACCACCTGGTGCGCGGTCTTACCCCCGAGCACGGGTTCTTCGACCTCAACGTCCACACGATGTGGACACTTCTCGCAGCCCGGTCGAACCTCCTCCGGTCCAGCGGAGCCGGGCGCGCCTTACGTGATCGACTCCCTGTGATGTTGGATAGCGGCGAGCTGTCGGCGAGGGCTCGCCGCGAGCTCGAGAACATCCGGTACGCGATCCGCCTTTCCGAGGCGTGAGAGGAGAGCAGCTGTGGCTGACGACCTGTCCGCGGTGGCGCACTTCCTGTACGAGGCGGGCACGCTCAAGCACACGCGCCGCACGGGCTGGTGGATGGCCGGGGTACGTGACCCCGAATCCGTCGCCGAGCATGCCTGGCGAACCTCGCTGATCGCGTCGATCATCGCCAGACTGGAAGGCGCCGACCCGGCTCGCGCCGCCTTCCTCGCGGTGTGGCACGACTCGCAGGAAACGCGCACGGGCGACGTCAACCACCTGGGGAAGAAGTACTCCGAGGAAACGGACCCGCAGGCGGTGACAGCGGACCAAGTGGCGGGTATGCCGGAGCAGCTGGCCTCGACAGTGCGGGAGTTGGTCGCGGAGTACGAGGCCAAGGAATCGCCCGAGGCGATCTGCGCGCGGGATGCGGACAAGCTGGAGTGCATGCTGCAGGGCCTTGAGTACCGGGCACAGGGCTACGAGAGCGCCCAGAGGTGGATCGACAACAGCCGGAGCCGCATCGTCACGGAGACGGGCCGGCGGCTGGCGGATGAGCTGCTGAGCCAGGGGCCACTGGACTGGTTGCGTGCAGCCCTGGGTGAGAAGCCGGGAGCCTGAACGCACGAAGACGCCCTCTGCCCGACCCCGTAAGGGATCAGGCAGGGGGCGCATCGTGTCACGGGTACTGACGGCGGTACGGGTCGAGTCCTGGGGTCAGCAGTCCGCAACGCTGTGAGGGTTCGGGTGACGGCCGCGGGGCCCCGTCACGGCGGCACACGAGAGCGTCCGGACCATCGGCGGGGACGTGCCCGCTGTAGCCGGCCGGGCAGCCCGCCCCGTCGGCCCGGTCGGCTCCTGCGCGCCCTGCGGTCCGGTGGCCGTCACTGCCGCTCCCGGCTCCCCCGGCTTACCCTGCGGGCTCCGCGCGTTCTGACACGGCGGTTTGGCCGATGGCCGACCCGAAACGAAACAAGATCAGCCGGTGATCTGCTTTCGCAGGTCACCGGCTGATCAATCAGGGTGAGTGACGGGACTTGAACCCGCGACATCCTGGACCACAACCAGGTGCTCTGCCAGCTGAGCTACACCCACCATGACCGGTCGCTTTCCCGACCGGCCGAGAAAAAGTGTACAGGGTCCGAGAGGGTGCTCGCGCCCGCGTTTACGTCCCCCTGTCGCGGGCGTGGCGCACAAGGCACGCCCCGGGCCTACTGCGCGGGCAGGACGTGGCGCGCCGCGATCGACTTCGCGGTGTCCGAGTCGGGGCCGGGCTGCGGGACGAAGATCGCCTCGCGGTAGTAGCGCAGCTCGGCGATGGATTCGCGGATGTCGGCGAGAGCCCGGTGGTTGCCGTTCTTCTCCGGACTGTTGAAGTACGCCCTCGGGTACCAGCGGCGGGCCAGTTCCTTGACCGAGGAGACATCGACGATCCGGTAGTGGAGGTACTCCTCCACCTTCGGCATGTCGCGGAGCAGGAAGCCCCGGTCGGTGCCGACCGAGTTTCCGCACAGCGGCGCCTTGCCGGGCTCCTTGACGTGTTCACGCACGTATGCGAGGACCTGCTCCTCGGCGTCGGCGAGCGTCGTGCCGCCCGCGAGCTCGTCGAGGAGGCCCGATGTGGTGTGCATCTGCCGCACCACCTCGGGCATGGTCTCCAGGGCCGCGTCGGGCGGGCGGATCACGATGTCCACCCCTTCACCGAGCACGTTCAGCTCCGAGTCGGTGACCAGCGCGGCCACCTCGATGAGTGCGTCGTCGGCCAGCGAGAGCCCGGTCATCTCGCAGTCGATCCACACCATGCGATCGTTCATGCGTCCTACCTTAGGCCGACCGGCGATCGGGGGGTGACGTCGCGTGCCGATGGCTTTCGCCCGGCTCCCTCACTCGCATCCACCACGTCGGCCGGTCCAGGAGGTGTCCGGTGCGGTGGTGTCCGGCACAGAGGTCTCCGGTACGGAGGTGTCCGGCACAGAGGTCTCCGGCACAGAGGTGTCCGGTGATGCGGGAAGTGGGGGGGGGGGGGGGGGGGGGGGGGGGGGGCGGGGGGAGGGAGGACAAAAATGAGGGGGGGTGAGGTGGGCCGGGGGAGGGGTGGGGGCGTGGGGGTAGGGGTAGGGGGAGGGTTGTTTCCGTTCCTG
>NZ_JBWKDT010000043.1:46278-52566 GCF_056435785.1 Streptomyces sp. NPDC043870 | reverse complement strand
CCCCCCCCCCCCCCCCCCCCCCCCCCCCCCCCCCCCCCCCCCCCCCCCCCCCCCCCCCCCCCCCCCCCCCCCCCCCCCCCCCCCCCCCCCCCACCGGCGTATCCGCATAACGTCTTCCCGCTGCGAGCCGCCGGACCAACGGCGGCCGCCCACACAGGAGATCGGGGGTGCGCTCGTGCGGATCGGACTACTCACGGACGGTGGCTATCCGTATGCGACGGGTGAGTCCAGGCTCTGGTGCGACCGGCTCGTGCGCGGGCTCGCGCAGCACGACTACGACATCTACGCGCTCAGCCGCAGTGCCCAGCAGGAGGACGACGGCTGGATCGCGCTGCCGCCCCACGTCCAGCGCGTACGCACCGCGCCGCTGTGGGCGCCCGAGGACGACGGCCGCACGTATGGCCGGCGCGAACGGCGCCGGTTCGCCGCCCACTTCAAGGAACTGGCCGCGGCCGTCTGCTCGGAAGGCGGGGCGGGCGGCTTCGCCGACGGCCTGTACGGGCTCGCCGAACTGGCCAGGGAGTCCGGCGGGCTGTACGCCGCACTGCGTTCCGAACTCGCCGTACGGATCCTGGAATCCGCCTGCCGCGCCCCCGGCGCACGCCGCGCCGTGCACGCCGCGACCGTGCCCGACTACCTGGCCTTCGCCGACGAGCTGGAGCGCGCACTGCGCCCGCTCTCGCTCGACTGGTACGGGCACGACTCGCTCGGCGCGGTTGACCTCTGCCACTCCGCGTCCGGCGGCACGGCAGCCCTGCCCGGCCTTCTGGCCAAACGCTTCTTCGGGGTTCCGCTGCTGGTCACCGAGTACGGCGTGCAGCTCCGGGCGCACTACCTCGCCGTCTCGGACGCGCCGCTCGGGGCGCCCGTCCGCGCCCTGCTCGCCGCCTTCCAGGGCTGCCTCGCGGGCGAGGTGTACCGGCAGGCGTCGGTGATCACCCCCGGCAACACCCACGCCAGGCGCTGGCAGGAGAAGTGCGGCGCCGACCCCGCCCGACTGCGCACGGTCTACCCCGGCATGGACGGCGAACGCTTCACCGCCGTGGGGGAGGGGGACGACGACGGCGATCCGCACACCCTCGTCTGGGTCGGCCGGATCGAACCCGCCAAGGACCTCATCGCGCTGCTCCACGCCTTCGCGGAGGTGCGCAAGGAAGAGCCGGAGGCCAGGCTGCGGATCCTGGGCGCGCCCGTGCGGAGCGGGGAGGGCGGCGCGTACTTGGCGCACTGCAAGGCGCTGGCCGCGCAGCTCTTTCCCGACGAGGCGGCCGACGCGCACGCGGTCGGCGACAATCCGGTCTCGTTCGAGGAGATCGGTGGTCCCGAGGCCCCGGACCTCGCGGACGCCTACGCCGCCGGAGCGGTCGTCGTCCTCTCCAGCGTCGTCGAGGGTTTTCCGATCAGTCTCGTCGAGGCGATGTTCTGCGGCCGCGCCACGGTGTCGACGGATGTCGGCGCCGTCGTCGAGGTCATCGGCGGTACGGGGCTCGTGGTACCCCCGCGCAATCCGCGGGCGCTCGCCGACGCCTGTCTCGCGCTGCTGCGCGACCCCGAGCGCCGTGAACGGCTCGGTGCGGCCGCGCGGGCCCGGGCGCTCGAACTCTTCACCGTCGAGCAGAATCTCGCGGCATTTCGCGGCATTTACCTGGAGCTCATCTCGCAGAGCCCGGTCCACCGCGACTCGGAGGCCGTCGACGACGACGGCGAGCCGCTGCCCTTCGCCACCCCCGCAGAGGCCCACGTCCCCGGCCACTGGACCGGCGGCCGCGGCCGCCCCCGCTGGGCGGATGGCGCGCCCATGGCCACTGCGGCCGCCCCAGGAGCCCCCGATGCCTGACTCCACCCCTGCCCCTCGCCCCGAGAGAGCCTCCGCGATGCGTCCACGACCCGCGCGGCGCTCCGTCGTCCTGGTCGACGGGCCGCAGCAGCCCGCGAGCCCCGGGGACCGGGACGCGCGCTCGCGGGAAGTGCCGGAGGACGAGCCCACCGGCGGCGGACCCGGGCGCGCCCGGAGCAAGCCGGCGCGGCGCGGACCCGCCGACCCCGTCAAGGCGCTCATGCACCGCCACCGCGAACTGTGCGAACGGGCCGTCGACCCACTGGAGATCGCCGCCGGGCTGGAGGCACACGGCGTCACCGACCGCACCGCCGCCCGGTTCCGGCACCGCGATGTCTTCTCGCTCGCCGAGGAGCTGTACGCCCGCGTGCCGCGCGGCGACGCGGGCCCCCGGCCCCCGGCGCGGGACGTGCGCGGCGCGCGCGCCGCGCACATCGGACACACGCTGCTGCCGGGCGCCGTCGCCGCCCTCGCCACCCTGGCCCTGCGGCTCACCGACGACGGGGTACGGCTCGCCGCCGGGGCGGTGGGCGGGATCGGGCTCACCATCGCGCTGGCGTGGAGCCTGCGGCGCGGACCCCTGCGGGCGCCGGGGCGCACGGTGCCCGCAACGCGCCTCCTGGTGTGCTGGCTCGCGGCCTACGCGCTGCTCGGCGACGGGCTGCTGGACCAGTTCACCGGCGCCGGGCCCGAGGGCACCCGGTCCCTCACACCCGCCCCGCTCGTGGGCCTCGCTCTCGCCGTCGCCCCCGCCGCCTGGACCGCCCACCTCTTCTCCGTGCAGGCCCGGCGCAGGCTCAGCGGCAGCCGCGGCCTCGAAGAGTTCGCGGCCGGCGCGCGCCCCCTGCTGCTCGCCGTCGTCACGCTGTACGCCGCCACTCTCACCGGCCTGCTCGTCCTGACCTCCGTGCTGCTCCCGCTGGCACTCGGCCCGGCCATCGCCCTCGGCCTGCTGCTCTTCCTGTCCCGGCTGCTCACCGTGCACGGCTTCCCCGAGGCCGCGGCCACCGGCCTCGCCGCCGCCTGTGCCGGCGAGGCCCTGGCCCTGGCCGCCGTCCTCGGCGGCCGGCTCCCCGGCTGCGGCTTCCTCGCCAGGCCCGTCGAGGCGACCGTCGACGCGCTGGGCGCCGGTGCCGTACCGGCCCTCGCCTGTGGCGCCGCCGCCCTGGGGCTGCTGGTCCACGCGACCGCCGCCCTCTCCCGGGCCTCGGCCCACACCACCTGACCCCCACCTGCCCCCCGCGCTCCCGCGGAGCCGACGCCGCGGGCATACCCGACACACCACCCCTGAGGAGACGAACGACAATGACTGCGCACCACCCAGCACCGGCCCGTCGGCCCCGAGGAGCCGCGCGATGAGGGTGCTGCTGCTCGGAGCCAATGGATTCCTCGGCCGTTTCGTCGCCGACAGGCTGCTGGCCGATCCGGCCGTGCACCTCACCGCGCTGGGGCGCGGCGACGACGCCGACGTACGGTTCGACCTCGCGGGCGGCAGCCCGGGAGCGCTCACCCGCTTCCTGGACGCCGTCCACCCCGGAGTCGTGATCAACTGCGCGGGCGCCACCCGCGGCGGTGCCCGCGAACTCACCCGGCACAACACCGTGGCCGTCGCCACCGTCTGCGAGGCACTGCGACGCAGCGGCTGCGACGCCCGGCTCGTCCAGCTCGGCTGCGCCTCCGAGTACGGGCCCTCGCAGCCCGGCTCGTCGACCGCGGAGGACGCCGTACCGCGCCCCGGTGGCCCGTACGGCGTCTCGAAGCTCGCCGCGACCGAGCTGGTCCTGGGCTCCGGCCTGGACGCGGTCGTCCTGCGGGTCTTCTCACCCGTCGGTCCCGGCACCCCCGCCGGATCACCGCTCGGCCGGCTCGCCGAGGCCATGCGCCGTGCCATGCAGTCCGGCGACGGCGAGCTCAAGCTCAGTGGCCTCGGCGTACAGCGCGACTTCGTCGACGTACGGGACGTGGCGCGGGCCGTGCACGCCGCCTCCCTCTCCGCCGCCCAGGGCGTCGTCAACATCGGCACCGGCCGGGCCGTACGGCTGCGTGACGCCGCCGCCGTACTCGCCCGGGTCGCGGGCTACGCCGGCGCGCTCCATGAACTCGACACGTCACCCACGCGCCCCGGCCACCCCGTCATCGGAGCCCCCCGTGGCCCCGAGTCCCTCACCGAGCACCTGGGCGCCACCCCGTACCCCTACCCCGACGGCTGTGGCAGCTGGCAGCAGGCGGATGTGCGCACCGCCCGCGACCGGCTGGGCTGGCGGCCCCGGATCAACCTGGAGGAGTCCCTCGCGGACATCTGGATGGAGGCGGCATGCCGCATCTGATCACCACGGACGCCATGCTCTCCGCGACCGGCGCCGACCGGCTCGGCTTCGGCATCCCGGGCTACGCGCATCCGCTGCTCGCCCCGGTCGAATGGGCCGAGCTGACCCGGCCGGGCACCCCGCTGCACTGGGCGGTGCTCAATGTCGCGGACGGGCCCGGCACCTGCCCCGACCCGCACTGTCTGGAGGCCGCGGGGAAGCTCGGCAACGCCGGGATCCGGGTGCTCGGCCATCTCGATCTCGCGCACGGCACCCGCCCCTTCGCCGAGATCGTCGCCGACGCCCACCGCTACCTCGACTGGTACCGGGTCGGAGGGTTCCTGCTGGACCGCTGCCCGGTCGAGCGCGCGGACCTGCCCCAGGTGCGGCGTACGACGGCCACGCTGGAGGCGGTCCTGGAGGGTGGGCATCTGGTCCTGGGTCATGGCACACACCCGTATCCGGCCTACGCCGAGGCCGCCGACCAGCTCGTCACCTTCTCCGGGCCATGGGCCGACTACCGCTGGTCCCAGGTGGCGGAGTGGACCGCGGACTACCCGCCGGAGCGCTTTGCGCACTTTGTGCACGGTGTGCCGCGGACCCATCTGGAGGAGGCGGTCCGGATCGCCCGCTGGCAGGGAGCGGGAACGATCTTCTTCACCGATCGGACGGGCGACCGGACGCGCGGCCGGGTGGGCGGTCCCGAGGGGGGCCAGGTGGGACAGAACGGAGCATTCGACGCGCTGCCCGGCTACTGGGACGAAATCGTCTCGCAGATCGGACCGGGTGTCTCGGAATGAGAAGACGCGTGGCACTGTTACAGCGAGAACAACCGTACTGACAACGACCAGCTGTATTGATGAGGTCTCCGTGTCGCTGCCACCCCTGGTCGAGCCGGCTGCCGAGCTCACCGTAGACGAGGTCCGCAGGTACTCCCGCCACCTGATCATCCCTGATGTCGGGATGGACGGGCAGAAGCGGCTGAAGAACGCCAAGGTGCTCTGTGTGGGCGCCGGCGGTCTCGGCTCGCCGGCCCTGATGTACCTGGCCGCGGCCGGTGTCGGCACGCTCGGCATCGTGGAGTTCGACGAAGTCGACGAGTCGAATCTGCAGCGCCAGATCATTCACAGCCAGTCGGACATCGGCCGTTCCAAGGCCGAGTCCGCCCGTGACAGCGTCAAGGGCATCAACCCCTACGTCGACGTGATCCTTCACGAAGAGCGGCTCGAAGCCGAGAACGTGATGGAGATCTTCGGCCAGTACGACCTGATCGTCGACGGCACGGACAACTTCGCCACCCGCTACCTGGTGAACGACGCGTGCGTGCTGCTCAACAAGCCGTATGTGTGGGGTTCGATCTACCGTTTCGACGGTCAGGCCTCCGTCTTCTGGGCCGAGCACGGTCCCTGCTACCGCTGCCTGTACCCGGAGCCCCCGCCGCCGGGCATGGTTCCCTCCTGCGCCGAGGGCGGCGTGCTGGGCGTGCTCTGCGCGTCCATCGGCTCCATCCAGGTCAACGAGGCCATCAAGCTGCTCGCCGGTATCGGTGAGCCGCTGCTCGGCCGGCTGATGATCTACGACGCCCTGGAGATGCAGTACCGCCAGGTCAAGGTCCGCAAGGACCCGAACTGCGCGGTCTGCGGTGAGAACCCGACCGTCACCGAGCTCATCGACTACGAGGCCTTCTGCGGCGTCGTGTCGGAGGAGGCCCAGGAGGCGGCGCTCGGCTCGACGATCACTCCCAAGCAGCTCAAGGAGTGGATCGACGACGGCGAGAACATCGACATCATCGATGTCCGCGAGCCGAACGAGTACGAGATCGTCGCCATCCCGGGTGCGCGGCTGATCCCGAAGAACGAGTTCCTGATGGGCAACGCCCTCCAGGACCTGCCGCAGGACAAGAAGATCGTCCTGCACTGCAAGACGGGTGTCCGCAGTGCGGAAGTACTCGCCGTGCTCAAGTCGGCGGGCTTCGCGGACGCGGTGCACGTCGGCGGCGGTGTGATCGGCTGGGTCAACCAGATCGAACCGCAGAAGCCGGTCTACTAGACCCGCGCTGGGGGGGGGGGGGGGGGGGGGGGGGGGGGGGGGGCCCGTTCCGCGCTTTGGGGTGGGGGTGCGGGTGGGGGGGGGCGCCCTTTTCGT
>NZ_JBWKDT010000043.1:6850-46268 GCF_056435785.1 Streptomyces sp. NPDC043870 | reverse complement strand
GGGGTCGGCCAACCCCAACCCCCCACACACCCCCCCCCCCCCCCCCCCCCCCTTTCCCCCCCCCCCCCCCCCCCCCCCCCCCCCCCCCCCCTCCACGGTCATGGGGGGCATGTCGCGTGCGCGGGCAGCCTCTTGCCGTGTGCGCCGGCGGTCTTGTTGCGCGTGCGCGGACCCCGGCGGGCATCTGCGGGGGCGTCCGTCTGCGTGCCCGCCCCGGGCGCGCCGCCCGGGCGACTACCCGCAGGTCCCGCCGTCCTCCGGCACTGTGCCGTCCAGCAGGTAACGGTCCACGATGTCCGTCACGCACCCGTTCTCCGGGCTGTAACCGCCGTGGCCCTCGCCCTTGTTGGTGAGCAGCACACCGACGCCCTCGCCCAGTTCGTCCGCCATCCGCCGCGCGCCCTCGTACGGCGTCGCCGGGTCGCCGGTCGTGCCGACGACCAGGATCGGGCCCGCACCCTTCGCGCTGGTCTCGGGTGTCACCCGCTCACCGGGCACCGGCCACTGCGCGCACCAGCCCGCCGTGTCCCACGCCAGGAACGGGCCGAACACCGGGGATATCCTCCGGAACTCCGGCAGCAGCCCCTTCGCCTGTGCCGGTGTCGGGCGCTGCTTGGTGTCCCGACGGGAGATCGCCCGCTGCGAGTGGCTCTGCGTCCCGTAACGGCCGTTCGCGTCACGGTCGTTGTACATATCGGCGAGCGACAGCAGTTTTGTGCCACGGCCGCTCTGCTCGGCCTCTTGGAGGCCCTGGGTGAGATCGGTCCACAGGCTCTTCGCGTACAGCGACAGGACGATGCCCGTGAGCGCGAGCCCCTCGGTCAGCTCCCGGTCGCTGTCGGTGGGCAGCGGCTTCTTGTCGATCCGCTCCAGCAGCGCCGCTATCCGCGCCGAACCCTCCTTGGGGTCCTGCCCCGTGCTCGTGAGGTAGTTGTCCAGGGCGCGCTGGAAGCCGGTGGTCTGGTTGCGCGCGTGGCCTATCGAGTCGGCCGTCGGGTCGACGACCGCGTCCAGTACCGTGCGCCCCACGTTCCCGGGGAACAGGTGGGCGTAGGTGCCGCCGAGCTCCGTACCGTACGAGATACCGAAGTAGTTGAGCTTGCGGTCGCCCAGCAGATGGCGGATGAGATCCATGTCGCGGGCGGCATCGGCCGTGCTGACGTGCGCGAGGACCTTGCCCGAGCGGCCGGCACAGCCCGCGCCGAAGTCCTTGGCGTCCTCGAAGTAGGCCGCTTCCTCGGCAGCGGTGTCGGGAGTGAGGTCGACGCGGGACGCCGCCTCGTCCTGCTCCTTGTCGCCCCGGCACACCACCCCGGAGCTGTCCGCGACCCCGCGCGGGTCGAAGCTCACCAGGTCGTAGCGGGCGTTGAGCTTCTGGTAGTCCACTGCGGCGCGCGGCAGCATGTCGACGCCGGAGCCGCCGGGGCCGCCGAAGTTGAAGAGCAGCGAACCGAGGCGCTTGTCCTTGTTCTGCGCCTCGCGGCGGATCAGCGCGATCGACAGCGTCTCGCCCTCGGGGGCGTCGTAGTCGAGCGGGACCTTCACCTTCGCGCAGGTCCAGCCCTCGCTCTCGCAGGGCTTCCAGTCGGGTCGCTGCTTCGTGAGCGCGTCGGGGAGGCCGTGAGCCGCGTCGCCGTCCTGCACCGGGGCGGGCTTCCCCGTCCCGGCCCTGTCGCCCGTGCCGGCACCGCCGGTGTCACAGGCCGTCAGCGCCCCGCCGGCCAGTGCCAGCGCGACGGCCGCCGCCAGCGCCCTCGTACGGAAAGACATTCCAGGCCCCCCGGGGGATTCACCCGACTGATTCGACTGATCCGCCATCCTAGGCGCCGCCACTGACAGTGACATCGAGAGCCCTGCCCCCGAGCCTATTTGCAGACGGTTCCCGCGGCCGGAACCTTGCCGTCCAGGAGGTACTGGTCCACGGCGGTCTTCACACAGGCACTTCCGCTGCTGTACGCCCCGTGGCCTTCGCCCTCGTACGTCAGGTCGATGCCGACGCCCTTCCCGAGCTCCTCGGCCATCGCCTTGGCGCCCGCGTAGGGAGTCGCCGGGTCCCCGGTGTTGCCGATGACGAGGATCGGGGCCGCCCCCGGCGCGCTGACATCGGGCGTGTCCCACTGCCCGTCCACCGGCCACTGGGAGCAGCCCATCAGGCCCCAGCCGAGGTAGTCGCCGAAGACGGGCGAGACCTTGTGGAACTCGGGGAGCTTGGCCTTCGTCTGCTCCAGCGTGTACCGCTCCTTGAAGTCGACGCAGTTGATCGCCGCGTTGGCCGCCTGGATGTTGCTGTACTGACCTTCCTGGTTGCGGCCGTTCATCGCGTCGGAGAGCGCGAGGAGCAGCGCCCCGTTGCCGCCGTCCGCCTCGTCGAGCCCCTGTTCCAGCAGCGGCCAGAACTTCTTGGAGTACAGGGCCTGGGCGATGCCGCTGGTCGCCTGGGTCTGGGTGAGCTCGCGGTCGCCGATTCCCCGGATCGGTTTCTTGTCGAGCCGGGCCAGCAGATCGACGATGAACTGCTGGATCTCCTCAGGGGTACTGCCCGGGAGCTTGCATTCGTCGCCGCGCGCGACGCAGTCCTTGGCGAAGTTGGTGAGGGCCAGCTGGAAGCCCTGGGTCTGGCCGAGCGCGCCCTGTTCCGGGTTGCTGGTGGGGTCGACGACGGCGTCGAAGACGGCCCGGCCGACGTTCTTCGGGAAGAGGTGCGCGTAGACGCCGCCGAGCTCGGTGCCGTACGAGATGCCGAAGTAGTGGAGCTTGTCGTCGCCGAGGACCTGGCGCATCAGGTCCATGTCGCGAGCCGCGTTGGTGGTGCCGACGTACGGCAGGTCCGCACCCGAGCGCTTCTCGCAGGCTTGGTCGTACGTACGGAGATTCTCCGTGAGCGCCTTCTCCTCGGCGGCGTCGTCCGGGGTGGCGTCCTGCGCGTAGTACTCGTCGAGCTGTTTGTCGTCGAGGCATTCGACGGCCTGGCTGCGCCCGACCCCGCGCGGGTCGAAGCTCACCAGGTCGTAGCGGGACCGCAGGCCCTCGAACTCGCTCGCGGCGGCCGGCAGGGTGCTGACCCCGGAGCCGCCGGGACCGCCGAAGTTGAAGATCAGGGAGCCGATCCGCCGGGACTCGTCACGGGCCCTCGCACGGATGAGGGCCAGCTCGATCGTCTCGCCGTCCGGATCGGCGTAGTCGCGCGGGGCATCCATGAAGGCGCACTCCCACGGTGTGCCGCCGGGCAGCGGTGAGGGCGCGGTCCCGCCGCCCTCGGCCTCAGAGGGTGCCGGACACGGCTGCCAGTCCAGTGTCTGGGCCGCGAGGTCCCGGTTCTGCTCCTTGCCCGTGCCTTCGCCGCCGCCCGAGCACCCGGCAGTGACGAGGAGTACGGCGGCGGTCGCGGCCGCGAGGACGGTCCCGGCCCGCCGGGCGGCGGACGCGCGCCGCGCGGCGCGGCTCCGGCCGACGGTGTCGTCCCAGGAGTCGAAGCCTGCCTGGTCGCCCGGACCGGGGCGTTCGGCCGGGTCGGCGGGATCGGGGATGTCGGCCGACCCGATGGCATCTCCCTGGGCGTCCTGGGCGTCGGAGCCCGTCGGATCCGCAGGCGCGGCCGCGTCAGCAATGGCCGCCGGGTCGGCGGCGTCCGTGTGTCGGCCGCTGTCGTCAGGTCCGGGGCCGTCGGCGGGGCAGCCGGTGGGGGAGGTCGGCATGACCCCATCCTGCGGCGCGGCGCGGCGGTCCGCCTGTCGACGGCGGGCCGTGGGCGTGCAGGGTGCGGTGAAAGGAGTATGTCGCTGTGAGGGTGCGCATCGCCGTGAGGGTGCGCATCGCCGTGAGGGTGCACGTCGCCGTGAGGGTGCACGTCGTCGTGAGGGCGCACCTTGCCGTGACTGTGCACGGCGATGCCCTCGCCCCTCAGGGCGCCTCGTTCCGGAGCGACTCCGGAGCCCGTCCGGCGGATCTTGACGGGCCCGCGACGCCCTGCTGATCCGGCCTGATCCGCAAGGCACTCCCTAGAGCGACCCCTTGCGGGTGAGCTGGTTGAAGGCCACCCACCCCGGCAGAACCGGCAGCCACAGCGTCATCAGCCGGTACAGCAGTACGGCGGGAGCCGCGACCTCGGGCGGCAGACCCACGGCGATCAGACCGATCGTCAGCGCACCCTCGACCGCCCCGATGCCGCCCGGCGTCGGCGCGGCCGACCCGAGGGCGCTGCCCGCGAGGAAGACCACGGCGATGCTGGCGTAGCTGAGCTGCTGATCCCCGTTGTCGAAGGCCCGGATCGAGGCGTCCAGGCACATCACGAACGTGCCGCTCAGCAGCAGCATCCCGCCGATGCCGGTGACCAGCTTCCCCGGCCGCTGGAGCACGTCCAGCATGCGCGGCACCACCCCGGCGAACAGCGACCGCAGCCTGGTCGCCACGAACTTCCGCAGGAACGGAATGGCCGTCACCACCAGCACCAGCACGGCCACGGTCAGCAGACCCGCGATGACCGTCCTGGAGGGTGTGAGCGACGACGTCTTCTCCGTACCCGTCAGATAGCCGAAGGACAGCAGCAGCAGAATGTGCGCGCCGAGACCGAAGAGCTGGGAGGCGCCGACGCTCGCCACGGCAAGCCCGGGACGGACACCGGAACGCTGCAGGAAGCGGGTGTTCAGCGCCACACCGCCGACCGCCGCCGGGGCGACGATCTTCACGAACGATCCGGCGACCTGGGCCACGACCGTCCGCAGGAACGACACCCGCTCCGGGACGAAGCCCAGCAGGCTCATCGCGGCCGCGATGTAGCTCAGCGCCGAGAAGAGGACCGCGGCGGCGACCCAGCCCCAGTGGGCTCGGGTGATCACACCGAGCTCGACGCTGGCGAGCTGCGACAGCAGGAAGTACGCGGCGATGGCTCCGGCGATCAGGCTGACCAGTGTGCGCGGCTTGATCCGCTCCAGCCGGGCCGGCTCGACCGGCGCCTGCGGCCGGATCAACAGCACCTGGTGGCGGATCTGGGCGAGCAGGTCCTCCTCGCGGGCCTCGTCCAGCGCCTCGTCCAGGGCGCGCTTCTCGGCCTGCTTCTCGGCGCGCAGCGACTTGCGGGTGGCCTTCTTGCCGGCCTTGTCGGTCCTGTCGCCGCTCTCGGCGCCTTCGACGGTCGCCTCGGCCCTGGCCTGCCTGGCCGACTCCGACGCCGCCAGCACCGCCTCACGCTCGCGCTGCGAACGTTCCCGGGCGAGCCGCCGCAGTGTTGCCCGTGTGGAGCGGCTGAGCGCGATCGGCTGCAGCAGCGGAAGACAGTCCGCGACCGCGTCCGGACCGAGCACCTCGACCGCCGCGGCCACCGCGCGCTCGGCGCCGACCCGCAGTCCCAGAGTGGCCAGCAGCTGGGCGATGTCCATGCGCAGCACCACATCGCCGGCCGCGATCTCACCGCCGCGCAGATCGGTCAGCACGACCTTGCCGGAACGATCCACCAGAATCGCGTCGCCCGTGAGCCTGCGGTGCGCGATACGCCGCGATTGCAGCGCCCGCACCTGCTCGAAGGCACCGCGCACCACGTCGTCGGTGATCTCCTTGTCCGCCATGGAGTCCAGGGAGTGCCCGCCGAGGTGCTCGTACACCAGGATCACGGCGTCCGGGCCGAGCTCGGACGTGGCGATCAGCTTGGGTGCGTTGGCCCCGGCGGCGATCGCGGCGTACGCGAGCAGCGCCTCCTGCTCCAGCGCCTGCCGCAGCGACTGGATGGAACGGCGTGTGGTGATGCCGCGCAGCGTCAGCCGGCGCCACACCCGGTAGAAGTAGCCCTGCGCCTGCTGCTCACGGTCGACGACGGTGACATCGAGCGGTGGGCCGTCCTCCAGAGTGACCAGATAGCGGCGGCCGCGGTCGCCCTGGTCCGCCGAGTCCGGTACGTCCTCGGCGCGCATCGCGGTGACCGGACGGAAACCGACATGGCGCAGACCGGCCAGCAGGGTCTGGCCGGTGGGCCGCACGTTCGGCGAGCCGACGGCGTAGAGCGTGCCGTACGCGACGGACCAGCCGATCAGCACGGTGAGGATGATCGAGAACGGGGTGGTGTAGCCCGCCACCAGCATCGCGAAGGCGTCGAGCAGCAGCACACCCCACAGCGCCACCCGCCAGCGAGGCCGTCTGGCCATGCCGACCGCCGTCATATAGGCGATCACGGGTGCGAGATAGCCATGGACGGGATCGGTCAGACCGCCGCCGGTCTGCGGCTGGGTCAGCGCGTCCTGGATCTGGCCGGGCGCTGCCTTGGCGACCCAGAGGTCGGTGGCGAGAGTCACTCCGTGGGCGAGGACGGCGGCGAGGACGCCGTCCGCGATCCGCAGGCCGTCCCGTTTGATCAGTCGCTCGATCGCGAAGGCGACCGGGACGAGCAGAACGGCGATGCTGGAGACCAGGCCGGCGAGCTTGACCAGCACGTCGGGGGCCTGGCCGGTGCCCTTGGAGATGTCCTGTTCCAGACCGGACGTGGTGCCGTGGGCGAAGGCGGCGAGGCCGAGGACGACGGCGATCGCCAGGATGCCGGTGAGCAGCCGCGTCAGATCGGAGGGGCGGTGCACGCGCGCCGGGAGGAGGGGCTCGTCCCCGGAGAGCCGGTCGACGTGCGCTGCGTCATCGCTTTCGTCGCTGTCGTCGCCGGCTGTGCGTTCGGCGGTGGCTGCGTCGGTGCCTCGCACCGGTGCGTCCTTGTGGCCGGAGGGCGGCGCGTCAGGGCTGTGGGTGCGGTCGGGCGTACGGCCGTGCGTGCGGCTGGACGTGCCCGAGTGCTGCCCGGGATCTCCGGGGTGCGAGACGGCCTGTTCGTGGCGCGGTCCGGTTGTGTCGCGCGGTTCGGCTCCGGGCTGGGACCCGGCCCGGTCCTTGCGCGGTTCCGCGGCTCCCCCGCGTGCTTCGGCGGATTCCGGGCGCGACTCGGAGCCGGAGGTGCTCGCCGCCGCAGGAGGCTGCACGTCCTGCTCCTTCGTCGTGTCTGTCTCTTCTTGATCTCGTATCACCAGTCACCGCCCGGACGATGGTGGCATGGCTGGCTGACAGCGGGGGGCATCAGGGTGCAATGCGAGGGCGTGAGCTGTACCAGATACGCCTCTTTGCCTGCGTACGTACGCTGCGTGACGGGCCGGCGCCACTGTCGGTCCCATGGTGCAGGATGGGCCGGATGAGCGATGAGGTGCCGGGACTTCCGGAGTACGCGGAGCGGGTGCTCGATGCCGCCGAGCACATCCCGCCGGGCCGTGTCATGACGTACGGCGATGTCGCGGAGTGGCTCGGTGAGGGAGGACCGCGCCAGGTCGGCCGCGTCATGGCGCTCTACGGAGGGGCCGTGCCGTGGTGGCGCGTGGTGCGGGCGGACGGCGTCCTGCTGCCGGGCCACGAGCTGAGGGCGCTGCAGCACTACCGTGCGGAGGGCACCCCGCTGCGGGAGGCGTCGCGCGGCGCGGACGACCATGTGCCGCGCCTCGACATGAGGCGGGCGCGCTGGGACGGTGGCGCGGGCACGGCGGACACAGGAGCTCACACCTGACAGCTTCCGCCATTCGGCGGTGCGATGAGTCATCCGGTTCCCGTACGGAGTATCCGGTGCGCTCAGGACCGGACTCCCTGCGACCCGGGCGCCGCCTGGCGTAGCGTCGTCAGAACCGCCTTCGGCACCCTCGTACCCTCGCGGCCCGCGCTTGCGCACCGGCCCCCTCACCACCAGCACACCCACCAGGACCGGCGATCCACGTGAGCTCCTCCTCTTCCAACGGGCGTACACCGCACCGTCGGGCACGGCAGGGGGTCCCCCCACGCCCGCAGGGGCCCAGAGGGAGGACCCCGGGCGCGTACCGACTGGTGCGTACCACGCCGGGCCCGGTGGATCCCCCTCTCCTGGACGCGGCACAGCGCGCGGTGGTTGACCATGAACAGGGTCCGCTGCTCGTGCTGGCGGGACCGGGGACGGGGAAGACGACGACCCTGGTCGAGGCGGTGGCGGCACGGATCGCGCGGGGCGCGGATCCGGAGCGGCTCCTGGTGCTCACCTTCAGCCGCAAGGCGGCGGTGGAACTGCGCGACCGTATGGCCCTGCGACTCGGAGGGGCGCGGGCGCCGCAGGCCACCACCTTCCACTCGTACTGCTACGCGCTCGTCCGCGCGCACCAGGACGCCGACCTGTTCGCCGAACCGCTGCGGCTGCTGTCCGGTCCGGAGCAGGACGTGGCCGTACGCGACCTGCTGGCCGGGCAGCTCGACCTGGAGCGTGAGGGGCGGGCCGGGGCGCGCTGGCCCGCCGAGCTGAGGGCATGCCTCACCACGCGCGGTTTCGCGGACGAGGTACGGGCCGTGCTCGCCCGGAGCCGGGAGCTGGGTCTCGGCCCGGACGCGCTGGCGGCCTTCGCCCGGCTCACGGGGCGCCCCGACTGGGGGGCCGCCGCAGCGTTCCTCGCCGAATATCTGGACGTCCTGGACCTGCAGGGCGTCCTCGACTACGCGGAACTGGTCCACCGGGCATCGCTCCTCGCCGAACGGCCCGGGACCTGCGACGGGCTCGCCGCGCGGTACGACGCCGTGTTCGTCGACGAGTACCAGGACACCGATCCGGCGCAGGTCCGGCTGCTGCGGGCACTGGCCGGGCACGGCCGCACCCTGATCGCCCTCGGCGATCCCGACCAGTCCATCTACGCTTTCCGGGGCGCGGACGTGAATGGCATCCTCGACTTCCCCGGCACCTTCCGCCGCGCGGACGGGCGCCCGGCGCCGGTCGCGGTCCTCACGACGTCCCGCCGCTCGGGGGCCACGCTGCTGTCGGCGACCCGTCTGCTCACCCAGCGCATGCCGCTCACCCGGCTGCCCTCGGACAAGGTCCGCGCCCACCGAGAGCTCACCCCGGTCCGCGCGGGCGGTCGCGTCGAGGCGTACACGTACCCCACCGCCTCCACGGAACTCGACAACATCGCGGACATCCTCCGCCGCGCCCACCTCGAAGAGGGCGTCCCCTGGAACGACATGGCCGTCCTCGTCCGCGCCGGCGCCCGCACCCTCCCGTCCGCCCGCCGCGCCCTCACCGCCGCCGGTGTCCCGGTCGAAACGGACGGTGACGACATCCCCCTGCGCCACGAACCCGCAGTGGCCCCCCTCCTGACGGCCCTCCGCACCGCCGCCACGGCGACGACCACCCCGGCCCCCGGCGCGCCCGCCGATCCCGCCGGCCGGCCCGCGGGTACGACGGTCCCGGCGCAGCAGCCCGCAGGTGAGACTGTCCCGGCGCAGCAGCCCGCGGGGCACCTGCCCGACGAGGACACCCCTGCCCCGGGTGATGGCCCGGGCGACGAGCCCGGCACGCCGGGGCCCGGGTTCCGGGAAGGCGGGGATCTCCCCGCGCAGGGGGAGGGGAGCGGAACCGCCTCCGGCACCACCGCCCTGCACCCCACCTGGCTCGACCCCGAAACCGCCGTCACCCTCCTCACCTCACCCCTCGGCGGCATGGACACCGCCGACATCCGCCGCCTCGGCCGCGCCCTCCGCGACGAGGAGCGCGCCGCGGGCAATCGCGTGCCGCCGCCCTCCGACCTGCTCATCGCCCGCGCCCTTGCCGAGCCCGAGCGGCTCACCGCGCACGATCCCGCCTACGCCCGCGGCGCCCAGCGCCTGGGCACGCTGCTGCGCAAGGCCCGCGAGCTCCTCGACGGCGGTGGCACCGCCGAAGAGGCCCTGTGGGAGCTCTGGACCGGCACCCCCTGGCCGCAGCGACTGGAGCGCGCGGCGCTCAGGGGCGGCGCGGCCGGCCGCAACGCCGACCGCGACCTCGACGCCGTCTGCGCGCTCTTCGAAACCGCTGCCCGCGCGGAAGAGCGCAGCGGCGGCCGCGGCGCCCTCAACTTCCTGGACGAGCTGGAGGCCCAGGACATCGCCGCCGACACGCTCACCCGGCGCCCGGAACGCCCCGCCGCGGTACGCCTCATGACCGCCCACCGCTCCAAGGGCCTCGAATGGGGCCTCGTCGTCGTCGCCGGCGTCCAGGAAGGTCTCTGGCCCGACCTGCGCCGCCGTGGCTCCCTCCTCGAAGCCGACCGGATCGGCCGCGACGGCCTCGCCGAACCCCTCACTCCCGGCGCCCTCCTCGCCGAGGAGCGCCGCCTCTTCTACGTCGCCGCCACCCGCGCCCGCGACCGCCTCGTCGTCACCGCCGTCAAGGCACCCGCCGACGACGGTGATCAGCCCTCCCGCTTCCTCACCGAGCTCGGTGCGGAGCCGAAGGACATCACCGGCCGCCCCCGCCGCCCCCTCGCCGTCGCCCCCCTCGTCGCCGAACTCCGCGCCACCACCGTCGACCCCGAAGCGAGCCCGGCGCTGCGCGACGCCGCCGCCCGCCGCCTCGCCCGCCTTGCCGCGCTCACGGACGACGAGGGCCAGCCGCTGGTCCCCGCCGCCCATCCGTACCGTTGGTGGGGGTTGAACGAACCGACCCACAGCGGCGTTCCGCTCCGCGACCGCAACCACCCCGTCACCCTCTCGGGCAGTGCCCTCGACCAGCTCGCCAACACCTGCGCGCTGCAGTGGTTCCTGGGCCGCGAGGTCAAGGCGGACGCCCCCGCCACCGCCGCCCAGGGATTCGGGAACGTCGTCCACGTCCTCGCCGACGAGGTCGCCTCGGGTCGCACCCCCGCCGATCTCGCCGTCCTCATGGAGCGCCTCGACTCCGTCTGGGACGCGCTCGTCTTCGACGCCCCCTGGAAGTCCCAGCAGGAGAAGGAGCACGCGCGCGTGGCGCTCGAACGCTTCCTGCGCTGGCACGTCACGGACCGCGGCGGGCGCACCTCCGCCGCCACCGAGCACGACTTCGACGTGACCCTCGAAGCGGGCGCGTACGAGGTACGGATCCGCGGTTCCATGGACCGTGTCGAGCAGGACGAGCACGGCCGGGCGTACGTCGTCGACTTCAAGACCGGGAAACAGGCACCCACCAAGGACGAGGTCGCCCACCATCCCCAGCTCGCCGTCTATCAGCTGGCGGTACGCGAGGGCGCGGTCGACGAGGTCTTCGACGGCCGCCGCCCCGAACCCGGCGGCGCCGAACTCGTACAGCTGCGCCAGCCCGCCCCCAGGAAGGAGGGGGGAGACGCCCTGCCGAGGGTCCAGGCGCAGGAGCCGCTCGCGGGGGAGTGGGTCGGCGAGCTGCTCGCCACCGCCGCCGGACGCGTACTCGACGAACGCTTCACCCCGAACACGGGCACCCACTGCGGCCATTGCGCCTTCCGGGCGTCGTGCAGCGCCCGGCCCGAGGGCCGGCACATCGTCGAATAGCACCTCCCCGGAAGGTGTGGCGTGAATCACGCGGTTTCCGTGCATCCAAAGCCGGCTCACAGCAGTCGCACAACAACGCGATAAGCGATTCCTGCTGGGAGAGACAAATGATGGCCAACCGGAAGTTTCTGGTCTCGGCGGTTGCGTGTGCGGCCCTGACCGCCACCCTCGTCGGCTGCTCCAAGGACGGAGGTGGCAAGGACGCGGGCTCCAAGGGCAAGTCCGACCGGACGGTCAGCGAGTCCCCGAAGGCACCCGAGCCGTTCGCCGGTCTGACCGGGCAGCAGATCGCCGACAAGGCGGTGGAGGCCACCAAGGCCGCCTCGTCCCTCAAGGTCGCCGGCTCGGGCAAGGACGACGGCAAGCAGCTGGCGATCGAGTTCGCCCTCAGCAAGCAGGGCAACTGCAAGGGAAAGATGGGCTACGCCGGTTCCGGCCAGGCCGAGTTCCTCGTGCTCAACAAGGTCATGTACATGAAGGGCGACGAGGCGTTCTACAAGGCCATGGGCAAGGAGGAGGGCTCCTCCGCGGAGGAGACCGCCGCCATGACCGAGATGCTCAAGGGCCGCTGGATGAAGATCCCGGCCGATGAGGACGCGGCCAAGGACATGGGCGGTGCCTGTGACCTCGACGGCCTCATCGACGAGATGGAGGACGGCAGTACGGCCAACGTCACCAAGGGGCAGCTCACCGAGGTCAACGGCCAGAAGGCGATCACGCTGACGGAGAAGGACGGTTCGGAGACGCACACCATCTACGTCGCCGCCGAGGGCAAGCCGTACTTCCTCAAGGTCGTCACCACGGGCGGCGACGAGCCCGGCACCATGACCTTCAGCGACTACGACAAGCCCGTCGCGGCCACTCCTCCGCCGGCCGGCGAGGTGGTCGACCTGGAGAAGATGATGGGCGGCGCCGGAAGCGCCTGACGTCCGGCAGACGGGGACCACCGACTGTCGGTGGTCCCCGTTAGCCTCTCTGGGGTGTCCGCACGCATCACCGACCCCGAGCAGCTCAAGGAGCTCCTCGGCATCCCGTTCACCCCGGAGCAGACGGCCTGCGTCACCGCACCGCCCGCCCCGCAGGTCGTCGTGGCCGGAGCAGGTTCGGGAAAGACGACGGTGATGGCGGCCCGGGTGGTGTGGCTCGTGGGCACCGGCCAGGTCGCCCCGGAACAGGTCCTCGGCCTGACCTTCACCAACAAGGCGGCGGGTGAGCTCGCCGAGCGCGTCCGCACGGCGCTCGTACGGGCCGGGGTCACCGACCCCGACACCATCGACCCGGACAACCCGCCGGGCGAGCCGCGTATCTCCACGTACCACGCCTTCGCCGGACAGCTCCTCACGGACCACGGCCTGCGCATCGGCCTCGAGCCGACGACGCGGCTCCTCGCCGACGCCACCCGCTTCCAGCTCGCCGCGCGGGTGCTGCGCGAAGCCCCGGGACCGTACCCCGCGCTGACCAAGTCCTTCCCCTCCCTGGTCAGCGATCTGCTCGCGCTCGACGCCGAGCTCGCGGAGCATCTGGTACGCCCCGAGCAGCTCCGCGCCCACGACTCCGCACTGCTGCACACCCTGGAGACCGCGAAGCTCACCAACGCCGAGCTGCGCAAGGTCCCCGAGGCCGCCGCGGCCCGGCGCGAGCTCCTGGACCTGACCGAGCGCTACCGCGCGGCCAAGCGCGCCCGCGACCTGCTCGACTTCGGCGACCAGATCGCGCTCTCGGCGGAGCTCGCGCTCACCCGCCCCGAGGTCGGCCGGATCCTGCGCGACGAATTCCGGGTGGTCCTGCTCGACGAGTACCAGGACACCTCCGTGGCTCAGCGGCTGCTGCTCTCCGGCCTCTTCGGCGCCGGCACCGGTCACCCCGTCACCGCCGTCGGTGACCCCTGTCAGGCGATCTACGGCTGGCGCGGCGCGTCCGTCGCCAACCTGGACGATTTCCCCGAGCATTTCCCGTACGCGGACGGCACCCCCGCCACCCGCCTCGCGCTGAGCGAGAACCGCCGCAGCGGAGGCCGTCTCCTGGACCTCGCCAACGGTCTCGCGGAGCCCCTGCGCGCCCGGCACGAAGGCGTCGAGGCACTGCGCCCCGCCCCCGGGGCCGAGCGCGACGGCGCCGTCCGCATCGCCCTCCTGGACACCCACGCGGAGGAGATCGCCTGGCTCGCCGACGCGATCGCCCATCTCGTGCGCACCGGCAAGGAGCCCGGCGAGATCGCCGTCCTGTGCCGCACGGCGGGGGACTTCGCCGAGATCCAGGGCGCCCTCGTCGCCCGCGACATCCCCGTCGAAGTGGTCGGCCTGTCCGGGCTGCTGCATCTGCCGGAGGTCGCCGACCTCGTCGCCGTCTGCGAGGTCCTGCAGGACCCGGGGGCCAACGCCTCGCTGGTACGGCTGCTCACCGGCCCCCGCTGGCGCATCGGCCCCCGCGACCTGGCGCTGCTGGGCCGCCGCGCCCGGCTCCTCGTGCACCGCGCGGACGACGGCACCGACCCCGACCAGCGCCTCGCCGCGGCTGTCGAAGGCACCGATCCGGCCGAGGTGATCTCCCTCGCCGACGCGCTCGACACATTCCTCGAATCGAACGACACGGACGACGGCCTGCCGTTCTCCGCCGAGTCCCGCGTCCGATTCGCCCGCCTCGCCACCGAGCTGCGCGAACTCCGGCGCTCCCTCGCCGACCCGCTGATGGACGTGCTCCACCGCGTCCTCGCCAGCACCGGTCTGGAGGTCGAGCTCTCCGCGTCACCCCACGCCCTGGCCGCCCGCCGCCGCGAAACCCTCGCCAACTTCCTGGACACAGCGGCCTCCTTCGCCTCACTGGACGGCGAAGCGACCCTGCTCGCCTTCCTCGGCTTCCTGCGCACCGCCGAGCAGTACGAGAAGGGCCTCGACAACGCCCTGCCGGGCGGGGAGAACACGGTGAAGGTGCTCACCGCCCACAAGTCGAAGGGACTCGAATGGGACGTCGTCGCCGTCCCGGGACTGGTCGCCGACCAGTTCCCGAGCACCCGCGCCCGCGAATCCTGGACCTCCCAGGCCAAGGTCCTGCCGCACGCGCTGCGCGGTGACGCCGACACGCTCCCGGACATCACCTCCTGGGACGCGAAGAGCCTCAAGGCCTTCAAGGACGAGATGAAGGACCATCAGCACACGGAAGAACTCCGCCTGGGCTATGTGACCTTCACCCGCCCCCGCTCCCTCCTGCTCGGCTCGGCCCACTGGTGGGGCCCGACCCAGAAGCGCCGCCGCGGTCCGTCCGCCTTCCTGCACGCCCTGTACGACCACTGCGCGGCGGGCCATGGCGAGATCGAGGCATGGGTCGAAGAGCCCCCGGAGGACGCCGAGAACCCCGCACTCCAGGAGAGAGCGGCCGAGCACGCCTGGCCCCTGCCCCTGGACTCCGCGGCGATGGTCCGCCGCCGCGCGGCCGCGGATCTGGTACTGGCGCACCTGGACGCGCTCTCGGCGGATGCGTCGAATGAGTCGGATGCATCGGACGCGTCGGACGCGTCGGATCAGCTGGACGAGCGGGAGCAGCCGGACGAGCCGGAGGCGCCTCAGGACGACCTCTGGCCGGATGACGAACAGCCTTGGGGCGACGAGGAGCCCTGGGACGGTGAACCGGCCTGGGACGACGAATCGGCCTGGGAGGGCGAGCTCGCGCCGGGCGTCGTTGATCGCCGGCTGTTGCACGAGGGGCCGCAGGCCGAAGGCAGCCCCTCCGATCCGATCGACCCGTCCGATCCGTCGGACCCGTCGGACCCGTCCTCTCCGTTCGGCCCGTACAGCCGGCCCGGTCATGCCGGCGATCGCCCGGAGGGCGGCCGGGGCGGCGCGAGCTCGCCCCCGGTTCCGGGGAGAAACCGGGCGGGGGAGGTCTCCCCGCGCCTCCCCGCCCAGCGTGGCGAGCCACTCACCCCCGAGGACGCCCGGGCCATCGCCTCCTGGGACCGGGATCTCGACGCGCTCACCGGCGAGCTGCGCCGCGCCCGCGCCGCCGTACGCGACGTACCCGTACCGCCGTCGCTGTCCGCGTCCCAGCTGCTGCGGCTCGCCGCCGACCCCGACGGCTTCGCCCAGGAGCTGGCCCGCCCCATGCCGCGCCCTCCGCAGCGGGCCGCGCGCCGCGGCACCCGCTTCCACGCCTGGGTGGAGTCGCGCTTCGAGGAGCTGCCGCTGCCCATGCTCGGGCCGGACGAGCTGCCCGGCGGTGACCCGGAGGAGGCCGAGATCGCCGACGAACGGGATCTCGCCGCGCTCAAGGAGGCGTTCGAGCGCACCCCGTACGCCCGCCGCACCCCCTACCGCGTGGAAGTGCCCATCCAGCTCACCCTCGCCGGCCGCGTCGTCCGGGGCCGTATCGACGCCGTCTACCGCGACGAGACGACCGGTGCGTACGAGATCGTGGACTGGAAGACCAGCCGGGCCCGCGATGCCGACCCGCTCCAGCTCGCCGTCTACCGCCTCGCCTGGGCCGAGCAGCACGGCCTCCCGCCCGAATCCGTCGCGGCCGCCTTCGTCTATGTACGCACAGGTGAGGTCGTCCACCCCGGCGGCCTGCCCGGCAGGGCAGGCCTGGAGCGCATCCTTCTGGAGGATCCGGAGCGGGGTTCGGAGCCGGACCCGGAGCACGATCCGGAGCAGGACCCCGTGCCGCAACCGGTCCCCGACCGGGCCGGCGAACCCGCCCCGGGCGCCGGATAGGCTCAAGGCCATGAGCGACACCCCGGACACCGCCGTCCGTACGTACCTGGAGCAGCACCGCGCGGCCTTCCTCGACGACCTCGCCGACTGGCTGCGCATCCCGTCCGTCTCCGCCCAGCCGGAGCACGACGCGGACGTACGGCGCAGCGCGGACTGGCTGGCGGCGAAGCTCAAGGAGACCGGCTTCCCGACCGTCGAGATCTGGACCCCTTCTGATTCAAAGACTGGGTCCGGTTCTGATTCAAAGACTGGGTCCGGCGCGCCCGCCGTCTTCGCCGAGTGGCCGTCCGGCGACCCGGACGCCCCCACCGTGCTGGTCTACGGCCACCACGACGTCCAGCCCGCCGCCCGTGAGGACGGCTGGCACACCGACCCGTTCGAACCGGTCGTGAAGGACGGCCGGATGTACGGCCGGGGCGCCGCCGACGACAAGGGCCAGGTCTTCTTCCACACCCTCGGAGTGCGTGCGCACCTCGCCGCCACCGGCCGCACCACCCCCGCCGTCAACCTGAAGCTCCTCGTCGAGGGTGAGGAGGAGTCCGGCTCGCCGCACTTCCGCGCCCTCGTGGAGCAGCACAGGGACCGCCTCACCACCGACGTCGTGATCGTCTCCGACACCGGCATGTGGTCCGAGACCACCCCCACCGTCTGCACCGGCATGCGCGGCGTCGCCGACTGCGAGATCGAGCTGTACGGCCCCGACCAGGACATCCACTCCGGTTCCTTCGGCGGCGCGGTGCCCAATCCGGCCACGGCCGCCGGCCGCCTCGTCGCCGCGCTGCACGACGAGAACGAGCGCGTCACGATCCCCGGCTTCTACGACGGCATCGCGGAGCTGACCGACACCGAGCGCGAGCTCCTCGCGGAGCTGCCCTTCGACGAGGCCGAGTGGCTGCGTACGGCGAAGTCGTACGGGACGCTCGGAGAGGCCGGCTACTCCACACTGGAGCGCATCTGGGTCCGGCCGACCGCCGAGGTCAACGGCATCGGCGGCGGGTACCAGGGCCCCGGCGGAAAGACGATCATCCCGTCCTCCGCCCACCTGAAGCTCTCGTTCCGGCTGGTCGCCGGACAGGAACCGGACCGGATCGAGGAAGCGATCCGCACCTGGGTCGCCTCCCGGATTCCGGCCGGCATCCGCCACGAGATCACTTTCGGCGCCGCGACCCGCCCCTGCCTCACGCCGCTGGACCACCCCGCCCTCCAGGCCGTCGCCCGCTCCATGGGGCGCGCGTTCGACGGGCAGAAGATCCGCTTCACGCGCGAGGGCGGCTCCGGACCCGCCGCCGACCTCCAGGACGTGCTCGGTGCCCCCGTGCTCTTCCTGGGTATCTCCGTACCGTCCGACGGATGGCACGCGCCGAACGAGAAGGTCGAGCTGAACCTGCTGCTCAAGGGTGTCGAGACCACCGCCCACCTGTGGGGCGATCTGGCCGGCGCCCTCCACTGACAGACCACCGAATCACCCCGGGGGAGTTGGAAGTACCTGTGAGCACCTTCAATTACGTCGCCGACGGCCGTCCCATCAGCCTCACCGCGCCGAGCGGCATCGACCGCGCGGCGCACCACCGACTCGACGAGGCCTGGCTGGCGGCGGCATGGAGCCACCCGACGACCCGGGTGTTCGTCGTCTCCGGCGGACAGGTGCTCATCGACGACACCCCCGACGGCCGCACCGAACTCGTCATGACCCCGGCCTTCGAGGCCCCCGTCACGGAGACCCACCGCTACTTCCTGGGCACCGACGAGGAGGGCGTCAGCTACTTCGCGCTGCAGAAGGACGCCCTCCCCGGGCGCATGGACCAGTCCGCGCGGGCCGCCGGGCTGCGCGAGGCCGGACTGCTCCTGTCCCCGCGGGACGCCGGTCTGATGGTGCACGCGGTCGCACTCGAGAACTGGCAGCGGCTGCACCGCTTCTGCTCACGTTGCGGCGAGCGCACGGTCATCGCGGCCGCGGGCCACATCCGCCGCTGCCCGGCCTGTGGAGCCGAGCACTACCCGCGTACCGACCCCGCCGTGATCATGCTCGTCACCGACGAGGAGGACCGCGCGCTCCTCGGGCGCCAGGTCCACTGGCCCGAAGGCCGTTTCTCCACGCTCGCCGGCTTCGTCGAGCCCGGCGAGTCGATCGAGCAGTCCGTGATCCGCGAGGTGTACGAGGAAGCCGGCGTCACCGTCGGCGACGTCGAGTACGTCGCCAGCCAGCCCTGGCCCTTCCCGTACAGCCTGATGCTGGGCTTCATGGCCCGCGCCACCTCGTCGGAGATCAACGTGGACGGTGAGGAGATCCACGAGGCCCGCTGGTTCTCGCGGGAAGACCTGCGGGCCGCCTTCGAGTCCGGGGAGGTACTGCCTCCCTACGGAATCTCGATTGCGGCCCGCCTCATCGAGCTCTGGTACGGCAAGCCCCTGCCGAAGCCGGGCTCCGCCGTCTGACGGCACCGGGCCGGTCAGACGCCGATCTTCTGCTTGACCTGAGCCAGCGACGGGTTGGTCAGGGTCGAACCGTCGGCGAAGAGAACGGTCGGAACCGTCTGGTTGCCGCCGTTCGCCTTCTCGACGAAGGCCGCGGACTGCGGGTCCTCCTCGATGTTGACCTCGACGTAGCTGATGCCCTCCCGGTCGAGCTGGCTCTTCAGCCGACGGCAGTAGCCGCACCAGGTCGTGCTGTACATCGTCAGAGATCCCTGCATCTTCTTCTCCCGCTCCTTAGGCTCGTGGGGTTTCCCGGTAGTCGAACGTACGCGACCCCGGGCGTCATTCCCGATGGGGGTATGGACGGCCGTAAGGGCGGGGGAGCCGCCTGGGCGGGGGAGGGCGATTAGTACGACCGGTCCGGCCTCCCTGTGGACAACCGTCCCGGTGATCTCGTGGGACCTGGCAGCATGGCGGGGTGACAGCAGCAACGCACTCCACTCTCTTCCCGCAGGTCCCCGAGTCGGCGGACGCGGTGCTCGACGGGCTCGACCCCGAGCAGCGCGAGGTCGCGACCGCCCTGACCGGCCCGGTGTGCGTCCTGGCGGGCGCAGGCACGGGCAAGACCCGCGCGATCACCCATCGCATCGCGTACGGCGTCCGCGCCGGGATACTCCAGCCCGCGAGTGTGCTGGCCGTCACGTTCACCAACCGCGCCGCGGGGGAGATGCGCGGGCGGCTGCGACAGCTCGGCGCGGGCGGCGTGCAGGCCCGCACTTTCCATTCGGCCGCCCTCCGCCAGCTCCAGTACTTCTGGCCGAAAGCCGTCGGCGGTGAACTGCCCCGGTTGCTCGAGCGCAAGATCCAGTTGGTCGCCGAGGCCGCGGCACGCTGCCGTATCCGCCTGGATCGCAATGAGCTCAGGGATGTGACCAGCGAGATCGAGTGGGCCAAGGTCACCCAGACGGTCCCCGCCGACTATCCCGCCGCCGTCGCCAAGTCCCACCGGGACGCTCCCCGCGACCCGGCGGAGATTGGCCAGATCTATGCGCTGTACGAGCAGCTGAAGCGCGACCGCTCGGTGATCGACTTCGAGGACGTCCTGCTGCTCGCCGTCGGCATCCTCCAGGACCGCCACGACATCGCCGAGCAGATCCGCCGCCAGTACCAGCACTTCGTCGTGGACGAGTACCAGGACGTGTCGCCTCTCCAGCAGCGGCTGCTGGAGCTGTGGCTCGGTGACCGGGACAGCCTCTGCGTCGTCGGCGACGCCAGCCAGACGATCTACTCCTTCACCGGAGCCACCCCGGACCATCTGCTGAACTTCCGCACCCGCCACCCCAACGCGACGGTGGTGAAGCTCGTCCGTGACTACCGCTCCACCCCCCAGGTCGTCCATCTCGCCAACGGTCTGCTGAGCCAGGCCAGTGGCCGTGCCGCCGAACACCGCCTCGAGCTGATCTCGCAACGCGACCCCGGGCCCGAGCCCGCCTACGTGGAGTACGCCGACGAGCCTTCCGAGGCCGAGGGCACCGCCCGGCGCATCCGCGACCTGATCGCCGCGGGCGTCCCGGCCGGGGAGATCGCCGTGCTCTACCGGGTCAACGCCCAGTCCGAGGTCTACGAACAGGCCCTCGCCGACGCCGGCGTGCCGTACCAGCTGCGCGGCGCCGAGCGGTTCTTCGAGCGCGCCGAGGTACGGGAGGCCGGGGTCGCCCTGCGCGGCGCCGCCCGGGCCGGGGGGAACGACGCACTGCTGGACGACGCGGAGGACCTGCCCTCCCAGGTCCGCGCGGTGCTCTCCACCAAGGGCTGGACCACCGAGCCCCCGGCCGGCTCCGGTGCCGTCCGGGACCGCTGGGAGTCCCTCGCCGCGCTGGTCCGCCTCGCCGAGGACTTCGCCCGCGTCAGGCCGGCCGCGAGCCTCGCCGATTTCGTCGCCGAACTCGACGAGCGGGCCGCCGCCCAGCACGCCCCGACCGTCCAGGGAGTCACCCTCGCCTCGCTCCACTCCGCGAAGGGCCTGGAATGGGACGCCGTGTTCCTGGTCGGCCTCACCGAGGGCATGATGCCGATCACCTACGCCAAGACCGATGAACAGGTGGAGGAAGAGCGCCGGCTGCTCTATGTCGGAGTCACCCGCGCCCGGCTCCATCTGTCGCTCTCCTGGGCCCTGTCCCGCTCGCCCGGCGGCCGCGCCTCCCGCCGGCCCACCCGGTTCCTGAACGGGCTGCGGCCGGGCTCCGTGGCGCCGGGCGCCCGCACCGCGGGCGCCGGCGGGGGCATCGAGCGCGGCAGCCGGCGCAAGCGGCGTGGACCGGTCCTGTGCCGGGTCTGCGGCAAAACGCTCACCGACGCCGGTGAGATGAAACTGATGCGCTGTGAGGACTGCCCCTCCGACATGGACGAGGCGCTGTACGAGCGGCTCCGCGAGTGGCGCTCCGAACAGGCCAGGGAGCTGGGCCAGCCGGCGTACTGCGTCTTCACCGACAAGACCCTGATGGCGATCGCCGAGGCCGTGCCCGGCAGTGAGGGAGAGCTGTCCGGGATCTCCGGCGTCGGCGGTCGTAAGCTCGAGCGCTTCGGAGCCGATGTCCTGGCCATCTGTGCAGGTGAGGAGGTTGGCGGGGGTGCCGAGGACGACTGATGCAAACTCGTCGAAAAAATAGTTTGCGCCCGCCCCAGTCATCCCCATAGGTTCTTAACCACGAGAACAGCGGCTTCTCTGAAGCCCTGCTTTCGTGCTGTACTTATCCGAATACGCGCGATCGGCCCCGGCCGGTCCCAGAGACGCCGAGAGGAGGCGATTCCAGTGATCAGCATCAACACCAGCTTCATCCGCACCGCCAAAATGACCGATCGCTCGGTCGTCTCCGCCTGCTCGCTCGGCCTCTCCGGTTCGGCGTTCATTGGCACCGGTCTGTCCGGCTTCACGGCCGTTCTTCCGGTGTCCCTCCCTGCCGGTCTGCCCGTCCGGGAGCGCAATGAGCGACCGACCAAGGCACTGGAAGCAGTAGCAGCAGGCGAGGCCAAGGCCTATGCCTTTGCGGCGGCCAGTGCCGAAGCGAAGCGGCAGACGACGCAGCACCACACGATGTGGGCCTTCCGTGGGCTCGAACCCTGGAGTGATCCAGCCTGATCCAGAGTCAGGCCGGCGCCTTCAGGGCCGCGGAACCCCACCCGGGATCCGCGGCCCTTCTGTTTTCCCCGATGAGGAAACGGAGCGAAGGGGCCTCGGGACCAGCAAGACCCGGTACCAGCCGAAGCCCGGTCAACAGACCGGAACGACCAGACGAGGAAAACACCACCGTGCAACTCGAAGCGCACGCCCCGTCCGTACCGCCTTCCGAAACGATCCCCCCGCCCGGCCTCACGGAGGACTCCACCTTGACCCCCCTCACCGCGCTGTCCGCGCTCGACGACGCCATCGAGAACCTCGGCGTACCCGTCCCCTGCCGTTCCTACGACCCGGAGGTCTTCTTCGCCGAGTCGCCGGCCGATGTCGAGTACGCCAAGTCCCTCTGCCGGACCTGCCCGCTCGTCGAGGCCTGCCTCGCGGGCGCCAAGGAGCGGCGTGAGCCGTGGGGTGTCTGGGGCGGAGAGCTCTTCGTCCAGGGTGTCGTCGTCGCCCGCAAGCGGCCGCGTGGCCGCCCGCGCAAGAACCCGGTCGCGGCATGAACGCCGTCGGCACCATCGACCGTCCCCTCACGCACGATCCCCAGAAGCAGGCCCCGATGACCTCTTCCACGAGCGAGCCGTCCGGCTCCGCCACCCCAGCCGTCACCACCATCGGCGCGAACGCCTCGCGTCAGAACAGGACCCGAGAGATGCAACTCATCCCAGAAGCCCTGGCTCGTGCGCATATGCATGAGCGTCTGCGGGAAGTCGACGCGGAACGCCAGGCCGTGCGCCTGGTCGCCGCCCGGCGGATGCAGCGGCGCGCCGAGCGCGCGTCGATGCGCGCCCGCCGCGCGCTGGCCATGGCTGTCATGCACTAGCCGACAGCCCAGCCGCACGCAGAACAGTGCCTCCCGCGGGGGCCGGTCCGAAGGGACCGGCCCCCGCGGTGCGTTGTCCTGCGGTCCGCCCCGTACGGGGTTATCGTCACGAGGTGGACCAGCAGACTCATCACCCTGCCCAGCCGGGTGCGGGGAACGTCGTGTGCTCCCGGTGCGGCGCGGTCGCCGAGGACACTCCGCCGACCTGGACCTGCTCCGTGGAGAACGGCCGCCGCCACTACTTCTGTGAGGCATGCGCCCGCGCCAACATCAGGGCGATCGAGGGACGGCTCGACTCGTCCTGGTGGTGACGGGGCCACGGGCAATCGGCCCCCTCCCGCGCACGGGACAGAACGCGGACGCCCTCCCGACGGGTCAGGCTTGCGCGGGCACGCTGTCCGCGTCCGGTTCCTCCTGCCCCGGCTCGGCAGGCTCGTCGCGTTCGACGATCTCGTTGAATTCCTGAGTGGCCGGCAGGAAGCCGGGCACCCAGGACTCCAGTTCGTCGCGGAGCCGGACCGTCGCGTTCAGCTGACAGAGCACCCCTATCGTGCTCAGCGTCACGCGATGGATGAGCAGATACGCGGGCGGCAGATTGAGCTGCTTGCCCAACTGGTGTGCGGGGGAGCGGGGGTCGGCTATCCGTGCCGCCTGGGTCCGCATCCAGCCACGGGTGAAGGTGAAGGCGTCGACCTCCGCCGGCTCGATGATCGGGAGCAGATAGTCCAGCACCGCGTCCGGGTCGAGGTCGATCGACTCTTTGACGAAGCCCTCCTCGCACAGCAGTCCGTAGACCGCCTCGGCCTCGCCGTCCAGCGTCATCCGGAGCGAGTCACCGATGGTCCTGGGCAGTCCGCCGGAGAGCCGGTCGACGGTGCCGAAGTCCAGTACGCCCAGCCGCCATTCGCCGGCATCCTGCCCGCCGGGCTCCGTGCCCCCGTCCGGATCCGCGTCGCGTGCGGGGAGCAGCCGGAAGTTGCCCGGGTGCGGATCCGCGTGCAGCAGACCTGTCCGCGCGGGGCCGGAGAAGAGGAAGCGGGCCAGCAGCTGTCCCGCACGGTCCCGCTGCTCCTGCGTACCGTCGCTGATGACCTCCGCGAGCGGTATTCCGTCGATCCACTCGGTCACCAGTACCTGGTCGGACTGGTGCACCACATCGGGAACCACCACATCCGGATCGTCCGCGAACTCCGCCGCGTGCTCCCGCTGGGCCTCGGCCTCCAGCTCGTAGTCCAGCTCCTCCGACACCCGGTCACGCAGCTCGGTGATCAGCGGCTTGATGTCCATGCCCGGGATCAGCGGGCCCAGCAGCCGGGCGAACCGGCTCAGCTGGGTCAGATCGGAGAGCAGCGCCTCTCCGGCCCCCGGGTACTGCACCTTCACCGCGACTTCGCGTCCGTCGTGCCAGACAGCCCGGTGGACCTGACCGATCGACGCGGCCGCAGCGGGTTTGTCCTCGAACTCCAGGAAGAGCTCCCGCCAGTCCTCGCCGAGCCGCTCCGCGAGCACCTCGTGGACCGTGCGCGTCGGCATCGGGGGAGCGGCGTCCTGGAGTTTGGTCAGCGCGGCCCGGTAGGGGCCGGCGACATCCTCGGGCAGGGCGGACTCGAAGACCGACATGGCCTGCCCGAATTTCATCGCACCCCCCTTGAGCTCACCGAGGACCTTGAACAGCTGCTCCGCAGTGCGCTGTTGCAGCTCGCGGGCCACTATCTCCGCCGACTTGCCACCGATCCGCTTGCCCAGGCCCCAGGTGGCGCGGCCCGCGATGCCCAGTGGCAGAGCGGCCAACTTGGCGGTACGGGTGACCGCCTTCCGGGGAAGATCAGACATGCGCCCCTCCAGATCCCAGACTGCCGTGCCGCTTGTGCCTTAGGGCATTGCTTCGTCGGCGGCGGTTACCCGGCCATTGTGTCGTGTGGTGTTCCGGACCCCGAGGCGCGCTCCCCTCCAGTCTGCCCAGCCGCCCCGCAGGAACAGTCGCGATGGGCTCTGATCTGCTCCGATCGCCACTCCAGCAGCGGCATTGAAGCCTCCCAGCGGGCTCCTGTGCTCGCGGGCAGTTCACCGTCCAGAAAGGACAGGGCATGGGCTGCCGCCAGCCCGGCGACCGTGGTGGCCAGCCCGAGATCACAGGGCCCGGCCCCCGCGCCGCGGCGGCCGGAGCGCCACTGAGCCAGCATTCGCGGCCACGCGGGATCGCGGTCCGCCCGGGCCAGCCCCAGGCATCCCGCGCAGGCCGTGCCGCCGGGCAGTACCAGCGGCCCCACGACACCGGTGGCTTCGACAACGCCCGCGTAGAGATGAGGAGTCCCGGTGGTGAGCCAGTCCTCGGCTGTCGCCGGATCGGGGGCGTACGCCGCGAGTCCGTCGCGTGGGGCGACGACCACCAGGGACAGTGCGGGCTCGTCCAGCTGCGGGCCTCCGGCCGGCCGCCGCGCTGCTCGGGGAATCCTGCCCGGGGCGGACCGGCGCACCAACTGCCGGGCGGCCTCGGCCCTGCGCCCACCGACCGCTTCCGGCGGCAGCCCACCGGGCGCCACGTCCCACGGCTCCGTACACCCGCCGTCCAGCACATCGACGTGGCCCACCCCCGAGGCGGACAACACGGCCGCGAGCGCTGCCCCGACCCGGCCCGAGCCCCGGACCTGGACCCGCATGGCACTCCTGGCTGCCAATCGCCCCATGCCGCCGCCCGGTTCCGGATGGACCACGGAGAGCGAGGCGAGATCGGGACGCAGCCGGTCGAGCGCGCCTGCCCGCTCCCGTAACAGATCGGCCGCCGGGCCGCCGCCCGTCGCGTCGTCGATGAGACCGGCCTGCGTCAACCGGCCCAGCAGCGCGTCCACCTGGCCCTCGGGGAGTCCTATCGCCCGGGCCTCCTCGCGCAGCCGGGGCAGCCCCCGGGTCCCGTCGAACAGTGACAACAGGCTGCCGGTCGCCGTGTCCACCGGACCGACCACCACCGCATGCGGCGATGTCGCTCCGAACTGCACATAGCGAAGGTCACGCCAGGCACGCCGCAGCGCAGGCTTCACCATCGGATGCATAAATCCGCCCCCGTTCGAACGGTGTTCCGTCCGTGTTCCGTCCGTGGTCCGTCCCTGTTCCGCCCGTCGGTCTTTCGGGCAGATCTCTCGGGCACCAGAATGCACAGGTCCGACGGCGGGTGCCGAAAGTTATCCACAGGCATCGGGCATTAGTCGTTCAAATGGTGCACGCCGTTCGGTGGATCAAGCTCGAACCGTCCCGGAGGCGGGACTTCCCCCACTGACAGCGGGTAACGTCGGGGCGTGTCCGCCGACCGACCGCACAGCGCCGAAAGCCAGCAGCGCAGTGTGACCAGACATCCTCCCCGCTCTTCCGCGACAAGCGCGGTCGAGGTCCGCAGAAGCGCCCGACGCAGCAGAACGGTCTCGGCGTACCGGGAGGGCGACCGGACGATCGTGCTCATCCCGGCCCGGATGTCCGAGGCGGAGGAGCGACGCTGGGTGACGGTGATGCTCGACAAGCTTGCCGCGCAGGAGAGCAAGCGGACCCTCGGGGACGCGGAACTGGCCGAGCGCGCCGAGCGTCTGTCCGAGCAGTACTTCGACGGGCGCGCCAGGGCGACGTCGGTGCGATGGGTGACGAATCAGAACACCCGCTGGGGGTCCTGCACTCCGGCGGAGGGCAGCATCCGCCTGTCGCACCGGCTGCAGGGCATGCCCGAGTACGTCGTCGACTACGTGCTCGTCCACGAGCTCGCCCATCTGCTCGTGCCCGGTCACGGGCCGCGTTTCTGGCGGCTGCTGGAGGCCTATCCGCGTACCGAGCGTGCGCGTGGCTACCTCGAAGGTGTGGTCGCGGCGGAGCGCCTGCCGCACCTGCCGGCCGCGCGCGGAGAGTGAGATTCGCCGATCCTGTACCGAATGTGTCCCGACTTGGCTCAATGTCGTTCCCAGCCGTTAGCCTGGCGCGACGCAGTCATTTCGTCGGGATGGGGGACGGTCGTTACGCATGGCCAGGGAATTCCAACGCGGCCACAAGGCCAAGATCAGTGATCTGACACCGGGGACCGATCTGTACGTAGGTGTGCAGATCGCTGCGCCCGGACTGACCTTCGACATCAGCTGTTTCGGTCTCGACGCCAATGAGCAGCTCTCGGACGACCGGTATTTCATCTTCTTCAACCAGCCGAAGTCGCCCGAGGAGTCCATTCAGCTGCTCGGCGCGCAGGCAGGTGACACCGAGTCGTTCCGCGTCACGCTGGACCGCATCCCGGCGAGCATCCACAAGCTGTCGTTCACCGCGACCGTCGACGGCGCAGGCCAGATGTCGCAGATCGGGCCCGGCTACATCAGGATCGTCGCGGGCGGCGAAGAAGTGGTGCGATACGCCTTCACCGGCTCGGAGTTCACCACCGAACGTGCCGTGATGCTGGGCGACTTCTACCTCAAGGACGTGTGGCGGTTCGCCGCGGTCGGCCAGGGCTTCGACGGCGGTCTGGACGCGCTGCTGAAGAACTTCGGCGGTGAGGTGGCCGAGGAGGAGCCCGCCGCGCAGCAGCCGCAGCCGGGCGGCGTGCCCGGGTTCGCCCCTCCGGCGCAGGCCGCTCCGGCGCCCGCGTTCGGCGCCCCGGCCGCCCCTCAGGCCCCGCAGGCTCCTCAAGCTCCTCAGCCCGCCCCGGCGTTCGGTGCGCCCGCCGCCCAGGCGCCGGCTGCGCCCGCGCCGGCTCCCGCGCCGTTCAACCAGCAGATGCACGCGGCGCCGACGATCGCCGCCCCGTTGACCCCTCCCGGCGGTACGGTTCCGCCGCAGGCTCCGCCGTCCCCGTACGGACAGCCGCAGCAGCAGCCGCAGTTCGGCCAGATGCCGGGCCAGGTTCCGGGCGCACCGGCCCCCTATGGCCAGCAGCCCGCCCCGCACGGTCAGCCGGGCGTCCCGCAGGGCGTGCCCCAGGGTGTTCCGCAGGGCGTCCCCCAGGGCGGTGCAGGTCTCCAGGCGGCGCTCCAGCCGTACAAGGAACTGCCCACCGGCCAGCGCTGGACGCCACAGAACCAGCAGTTGATGCGGGTCGACATGGCCATGGGAGGCACACCCGTCCTCGCCCGCCAGGGCAGCATGGTCATGTACCAGGGCAAGGTCGACTTCAGCTACAAGGGTGCCGGTTTCGCCGGCCGCGTGGTCGGCAACGCCACGGGCCAGGAGATGCAGCTCATGCGCTGCACCGGCCGCGGCCAGGTCTTCCTCGCCGAGGACGGCGCGCATCTGCACCCGATCGAACTTCAGGGCGACGGAATCTGCGTCTCCGCGGAGAACGTCCTCGCCTTCGACGAGTCGCTTCAGCACGAGGTCCGCCGTATCGAGGGCCATGGCATCCCCGGCGGGGCCCTGTTCACCATGCAGTTCCAGGGCACCGGCACGGTCGCCGTCAAGACCCACGGCATCCCGGTGGTCCTGCCGGTTACGCCCACCACCTTCGCCGACTCCAACGCCATCGTGGCCTGGTCGTCCGCCTCGCAGGTGATCCTCTCCAGCCAGGTCCGGCTGCGCCGCAACGCGTACCCCGGCCACAGCGGAGAGACCGTCAACCTGCAGTTCCGGGGTGCCCCCGGCAACTTCATCGTCGTCCAGCCGTACGAGGTCTGAGGGAGCCCGGACAATGAACCAGCAACTCGCGGGCTACGCCCCGACCCCGGTCGTGGCCCGGATGGAGAACCACGGCCGCACGATGCTCAAGGTCGCCATGGCGTCCGGCCAGGATCTGTACGCACGCGCCGGCTCGATGGTCGCCTACGAGGGCTTCGTCCAGTACGAGCCGAATCCGCCGGCCGTCCGGCAGGTCGCCTCCCAGTGGGTGACCGGCGAGGGCGCGCCCATCATGAAGTGCTCCGGTGACGGGCTGCTCTACCTCGCCGACTACGGCGCGGATGTCGTCGTCATCAACCTCAACAACGACTCCCTCTCGGTCAACGGCACCAACCTCCTCGCCTTCGACGCGCACCTCCAGTGGGGCGTCGAGCGGGTCAAGGGACTCGCCAAGTTCGCCGGGCAGGGCCTGTGGAACGTCGAGATCGCCGGCACCGGCTGGGTGGCGCTGACCTCCCGCGGCACGCCGATCGTGGTCGACTGCGGCCGTGGGGAGGACGAGACGTACGTCGACCCCGACGCCCTCGTCGCCTGGTCGCCGAACCTGAAGGTGAAGGGCAAGCGCAGCTTCAAGGCGTCCTCCCTGATCGGGCGGGGCAGCGGAGAGGCGTACCAGATGGCCTTCTCCGGCCAGGGCATCGTCGTCGTACAGCCGAGTGAGGACAGCACCGACCGCCTGCGGGTCCGGGGCTGAGGGGGAGCGAGAACACACCATGCAGAGCCCGCTTTTCAGCTACGCGGAACAGCAGTCCCAGGAGCGGTACGTCGTGCAGAACCCGCAGCTCCTGCGGGTGGCGCTCACCGGACACGACGACATCCTCGCCCGCAAGGGTGCCATGGTCGCCTACCAGGGGCTGATCGACTTCGACGGTGAGTACCAGACGAGCAACCAGCGGCGTGCCCGCGCGCGCACCGGCGAGGGACTCGAGCTGATGCGCTGCTCCGGGCAGGGCACGGTTTACTTCGCCAACCTCGCCCAGTACATCCACGTAGTGGATGTCGATCAGGAGGGCATGACCGTGGACAGCGCCTATGTGCTGGCGCTGGACTCCACCCTGCACACCGAAGTCATCGCCGTGGACAGCCAGTACGGCATCTCCGGCTCCGGCAAGTACCAGCTCAACATCTCCGGGCGGGGCAAGGTCGCGCTGATGACGTCCGGCCAGCCGCTGATGATGCAGGTCACCCCGGACAAGTACGTCAACGTGGACGCCGACGCGATCGTCGCCTGGTCGTCCTCGCTACGGGTGCAGATGCAGGCCCAGACGCACTCCACCGGTGTGTGGCGCCGCCGCGGCAACACGGGCGAGGGCTGGGAACTGAGCTTCCTCGGGCAGGGCTTCGCCCTCGTCCAGCCCAGCGAGGTCCTCCCGCCGCAGAACGCCCAGATCGGCCAGGGCGTGCGCGCCCAGTTCGGTATGGGCCAGCAGGGTTCCCACGCCCAGAACCAGAACAACGTCTGGAACTGATCGCACAGGTGACAGGTAAGGGGCGGTCCGCAATGGCGGCCGCCCCTTACACACGAGGGCAGTGTTCACTCTCGTGCGTGCATGTGTGCATGCGTGCTCGCGTTCGTGCGTGCTCGCGTGCGCGCTAAAGCCTGGCCCGGGTACGGTCCAGCAGGCGCACCACCGAGGTGTCGGCCACGGACGCCACCTCGTCGTACGCGAACCAGCGCAGATCCAGCGACTCGTCACTGATCGCCTCGACGGCCTCCGGCGGTGCGAGCGCGGCGTACTGCACATCGAGATGCCAGTGGCAGGGCGCCGGAATCGCGTGCCGGTCCAGCCGCACCGGGCCGCCCTCCAGCAGCGTCAGCTCCGGAATCCCGGACTCCTCCGTCGCCTCGCGCAGGGCCGCGGCCGTCAGCGTCGCGTCCCCGGGCTCGCAGTGGCCGCCCATCTGCAGCCACATGCCCAGCTTCTTGTGGAGGGTCAGCAGCACCTGGCCGCGCACGGGGTCGACGACCAGGGCGCTGGCGGTCAGATGCCCGGCCCGGCACGCCTTCCACATCCCGTCCGGGTGGGCCGCCAGATGGTCCAGATAGACCTGGCGCAGCGACCCCTGGTCGTCGTACGCGTTGCCCTGCTCCCGGTCCTCGTACTCCTTCAGTACACGGACCGCGTCGTCGTACAGGCTCACTTGTCGGTGTCGTCCTTGCCGTCGTCCTCGCCGCCGGACCTGTCGCCCCTGCCGCCCTCGTCCGAGCCCTTGGCCGCCTCGCCGAGCATCTTGTCGAGCTCCGAGAAGTCCAGGTGCTCGCCGTGGACGAAGCCGTCCGGGTCGTCCAGGTCGGACGCCGTCGGCAGCATGTCCGGGTGTGCCCAGAGGCCGTCACGGCCGTCCATACCCCGCGCGTCCGTGAGCGACGCCCACAGGCGGGAGGCGTCGCGCAGCCGGCGCGGACGCAGCTGCAGACCGATCAGCGTCGCGAACGTCTGCTCGGCCGGACCGCCCGTCGCACGGCGCCTGCGCAGCATCTCGCGCAGCGCGTCCGCGGACGTCAGACGCGTCTTCGCGGCCTCGTGCACCACCGCGTCGACCCAGCCCTCGACCAGCGCGAGCGCCGTCTCCAGCCGGGCGAGCGCCGCCTTCTGCTCCGGAGTGTCCTCGGGCTGGAACATGCCCTGCTGCAGCGCGTTCTGCAGGTCCTCGGGGTTCTGCGGGTCGAACTGGCCGACCACGTCCTCCAGCTTCGTGGTGTCGACCTTGATTCCGCGCGCGTACCCCTCGACCGCGCCGAACAGGTGCGAGCGCAGCCACGGCACATGGGCGAAGAGCCGCTGGTGGGCGGCCTCGCGCAGTGCCAGATACAGCCGGACCTCGTCCTTGGGAACGCCCAGGTCCTTGCCGAACGCCTCCACGTTGAGCGGGAGCAGCGCGGCCTTTCCGGCCGGGCCCAGCGGCAGACCGATGTCGGTCGAGCCGACGACCTCACCGGCGAGGGTGCCGACGGCCTGCCCGATCTGCTGGCCGAACATGGCGCCGCCCATGGAACGCATCATGCCGATCAGCGGGCCGGCCATCGCCTGCATCTCCTCGGGGAGCACATCGCCCATGGCCATGCCTACGCGCTCGGCGACCGGGTCGACAAGCTGCTGCCACGCCGGAAGGGTCGCCTCGACCCACTCCGCGCGGCTCCATGCCACGGCGGTCCCCGCACCGGAGGGCAACGACGTCGCCCCGTCCAGCCACAGATCGGCGAGGCGCACGGCCTCCTCGACGGCGGCGCGCTCGGCCGGGCCGATGCTCGCGTCCTTCGCTCCGTCCTGCGTGCCCTGGGCGACGGTCTGGCGGGCGATCTGCTTCGCCATGTCCCAGTTCACGGGGCCGCCCTCATAGCTCAGCATCTGGCCGAGCTGCTGGAAGGCCGCACCGAGGTCGGTCGGGTTCAGCGAACCGAACATCGCGGCGAACGGATTCTCCGCGCCGCCCGGACCGCCTGCTCCGGCGCCCGGGAACCCGAACCCGAAGGGGTTGTCCGGGCCGCCCTGGCCGCCGCCGGAACCCTGCCCACCTCCGGCAGGGTCCTTCTTCTTGCCCTCGTCGCCGTTCTCCGGCTCCTCCGGCGGAAGGCCGAATCCGAATGGGGTGTCACTCACGGGTTTCCTCGGCTCGTAGGGCCGCCGGCTTCCTGCCGGCGGCGACTGCCCGACAACACCACCAGCGTAGACATCCGGGCCCGACAAGGGCTCAGTGCTTCGCCGGCTCACTGGCTGCGGCAGGATGGACGCCACCTGGTACGTACGCGTCATTCACGTACGTACTGAAGACAACCGCTGGAGACGCCCGGTGAGTTCCCCAGATCCACAGGTTCCCGCAGCGCACGATGCTGACGTTCGCCACAGGCGAAACCACTCCGCCCCGGCCTCGGGGCGCGGCCCCGTGGTCGCGGTCACCGGCGCCGCCTCGGGCGTCGGTGCCCTGCTGACCCGGCGCCTCGCCGAGTCCGACGAGATCAGGCAGGTCGTCGCCATCGACGAGCGCCGTGGCGACGTCGCAGAGGCGCACTGGCACATCCTGGACGTCCGCGACCCGGCGATCGCCGAGAAGCTGCGCGGTGCCGACGTGGTCGTCCACCTGGCGCTCGATCTGGACCTGGAGACCGATCCGGCTGCGCGTACCGCGTACAACGTGCGCGGTACCCAGACCGTGCTCACCGCGGCAGCCGCCGCGGGAGTCCACCGGGTCGTGCTGTGCACCTCGGCGATGGTCTACGGAGCGCTGCCCGACAACGACATCCCGCTCTCCGAGGACGCGGAACTGCGCGCGACGGCCGAGGCCACCGGCGTCGGCGACCTGCTGGAGATCGAGCGCCTCGGCCGCCGCGCGCCCCGCGCCCACCCCGGCCTCAATGTCACGGTGGTGCGGCCCGCCGTCCTGGTGGGCGGTACGGACACGGCACTGACCCGCTACTTCGAGTCACCGCGCCTGCTCGTCGTCGCCGGATCCCGCCCCACCTGGCAGTTCTGCCATGTCGAGGACCTGGTGAGCGCCCTGGAGTACGCCGCCCTGGAGAAGGCCGACGGGGAGTTCGCCGTCGGCTGCGACGGCTGGCTCGAGCAGGAGGAGGTCGAGGAGCTCAGCGGCATCCGCCGGATGGAGTTGCCGTCCGCGGTCGCGCTCGGCGCTGCGGCCCGGCTGCACCGGATCGGCCTCACCCCGTCCCCGGCAGGGGACCTCGCGTACACGATGCACCCGTGGGTGGTCAGCGTCGGCAGGCTGCACGACGCCGGATGGCGACCGCAGTGGACCAACGAGGAGGTGCTGGCCGCGCTGCTCGAGGAGGTCGAGGGCCGGCACACCGTCGCGGGCCGCCGGCTGGGGCGCAAGGACGCCACCGCCGCCGGTGCGGCGGGTGCGACCGTCGCGCTGCTCGGTACGGCCGCGCTGGTACGGCGCGCCCGCAAGCGCCGCGGTCTGTAGGCGGCCCGGGTCCTGGGGCGGTCGGGCCTGCGTCTTCGCTGCCCGGCCCTTCGCTGCCCGGCCCTTCGCGCGTCTCCGAGGGCGACGACGCTGCCCGGCACGTCGCTGCCCGGGGCTGCGCTGCCCCGCCCGCAGGGGCCGTGGCCCTGGCGTGCGCTGCCGGCCCCGTGCCCGTGCGCAGGCGGCCCCGGTCCTGGAGTGCCCGCCCGCACACGCCCTGCTCCGCCTGGCCCGCCCTGCCTGTAGGAGCCTCCATACCGGGCGTGGGCCTGCCGGTCGAAAGCGCTATTCCGCGATGTCAGCACGGTGCGGCACGATGGGCCCATGGCACGCACGAACGACCACCCCGGTGAGCAGGCGGCAGCGGACCCCATCCGCCTTCTGCAGATCCGCGACACCCCGCTCTCCGTCGACGAGGTCTTCCGCGCCGTCGGCGACGACGCGGCAGGCGGCACGGCGCTCTTCGTGGGCACGGTGCGCAACCATGACGGGGGCGCGGACGTCGACACACTCGGCTATTCGTGCCACCCCAGCGCCGAGGCGGAAATGCGCCGAATCGCCGAGAAGGTCGTCGCGGAATACCCTGTGCGCGCCCTCGTGGCCGTCCACCGTGTGGGCGACCTGGAGGTCGGTGACCTCGCCGTGGTCGTCGCCGTCTCGTGCCCGCACCGGGGCGAGGCCTTCGAGGCGTGCCGGCAGCTGATCGACGACCTGAAGCACGAGGTCCCGATCTGGAAGCACCAAAGGTTCTCGGACGGCACAGAGGAGTGGGTGGGTGCCTGCTGAGCAGGCGTGACCGCGCACCCGGATGGCAGGTCGCTGGTCCGATTTGCGTAACTGCCCCCCCGACACCAGCGTTGAAGCGGCGGATTGGTTAATCTGCTGATCAGTTAGCTGCTGAAGCGGTTGCTCCAGCGCATGGGGTCGGGAGGTCGGGATGGCGGCACTTGCCTGGTTGCTGATTCCGCTTTTCGCTGCCGTCGGTGCAGCGATATGGGGAAGCTGGGCCTCGCGCAACCGCACTACCGGGGACATTGCCGAGTTGGACGGTTACGCGCGGTTCCGGGCCGCGATGGAGAAGTCCCACTCCGGTACGGACGCACTCTGACGGGGCCGCGTCCGTGCGCGTCTGCCAACTCCCCGGCCACCCCCGCCATCGCTGCGGCCGCCACCCGCTGTCGGGCTGCCCGTACGGACCGGCCCGACAGGTGGACTGACGGACCAGTCCCGTACTGTCGTTCCATGCCACGCCGCACAGCGACGATGCTCGCCTCCACCCTCGTTCTCATCGTGCTGCTCTGCGTGGGCGTGTTCCTGACGCCGCCCTACTCCGAGATGACGCCGGGACCGACGGTCAACACGCTGGGCGAGGCGGGCGGCGCCCCCGTACTGCAGATCTCCGGCCGCAAGACGTACCCGACGACCGGCAACCTCAACATGACGACAGTCCGGGTCACCGGCGCGGACTACAGGATGAACCTGGCGGAGGTCATCTACGGCTGGCTGGCCCATGACAACGTCGTGGTACCGCACGAGACGCTCTACCCGGACGGCAAGACGGAAGAGCAGTCCAACCAGGAGAACGCCGAGGAGTTCAGCCAGTCCCAGGAAAGCGCCAAGGTCGCGGCCCTGCGGGAGCTGGGCGTCCCGGTGAGGTCCCGCGTCGTCGTCTCCTCCATCCGTAAGGAGAGCCCCGCGCAGGGCGTGCTGCACGCGGGCGACGTGATCAAGGCCGTCGACGGTACGCCGGTCAAGCAGCCGGCCGATGTCTCGAAGGCCGTCACCAAGCACGAGCCCGGCGAGAAGGTGTCCTTCTCGATCGTCCCCGCGAAGCAGGCAGCCGCCGCCGAGAAGGCGGGCAAGGAACCGTCCGCCGTACAGGACGTGCAGGTCGGCACCGTGAAGTCGGAGGAGGGTGACCGGAGCATCGTCGGAATCACGGCCGGTACGGACCACACCTTCCCGTTCACCATCGACATCAAGCTCGCCGACGTGGGCGGACCGAGCGCCGGACTGATGTTCGCGCTCGGCATCGTCGACAAGCTCACCCCGTCCGATCTGACCGGCGGCAAGTTCGTCGCCGGCACCGGCACGATCGACGACCAGGGCACGGTCGGCCCGATCGGCGGCATCGAGATGAAGCTGGTCGGCGCGCGGAACGCGGGAGCCGAGTACTTCCTGACGCCCAGCGACAACTGCGAGGCCGCGGCCTCCGACATCCCGGACGGGCTCACCCTGGTCAGGGTGAAGACCATCGACGATGCGGTGAAGTCGCTGGAGAAGATCCGCAGCGGGAACACGGCGGGCCTGCCCAGCTGCTCCAAGGGCTGATGGGCTGATGGGCTGATGGGCTGACGGGCCTGACGCCCGCCCGCCCGGGCAGGCGTGGAGCACCCCCGACGGCGTGCCCCCCGACGGCGCGCACCCCGCGCCGGGGCGCGCCCCTACCCGGGGCGCACCCCCGATCTGTCGCCGCGCCGCGAAGATCGTCGGCAGGCCTGTGCCTCCGCTACGCCTCGAACGTCGCCGACAGCGCCTCGGCCAGGCCCGGGACCAGGTCCGCGCCCGTGAGGACCTCGGTCGGGGAATCCTTCTCCCGCAGCCGCAGTGCCGACTCGCGGGCGCCGTCGCGCAGCACCGCCACCGTCATCCGGACCTCCTGGCGATCCGGGTGGCCCGCGACCCACTTCGCCAGCCCGGCCTCGTCGAGGCCGTCCGGGACGGACGCCTCCGCGGACGGCGGGAGCATCAGCCGCTCCACCGTGAGGGCGCAGCCGGCCACCGCGTCGGGCCAGGCGATCGTCGCGAGGAACTCGTCCAGCGCGGCGTCGGAAGGGATCTCGTCCTGCTCGACCGGGGTGAGCGGAGCGGCCGAGTCACCGGCGTCGAGACCGAGCTGGGCGGCGAGGCCCGGCTCCTGGGAGCGCAGCTGCGCGGTGTCGACGAGGGCGAAGAGCCGGGCGGGCTGGTCCCAGCCGAGGCCGGACGCGTACTCGTCGATCTCGAGCACCGCTCGGGTGAGCGGGCTCGCGGCCATCGGCGTGGAGGCCGGAGGCGGCTGATCTTCTGGACTGCTGGGGGAAACGTTGGACATGGTCAATATCCTGCCTCCTTCGGACCCGGAGACGGGAACTAGGTAAAGCTTCAGTAAGTTGCATGAGTGGGCTCTACGATCGCGTGGGCCTACTGCATGCGCGTGAGACGTGTGCACGACGCTTCACCCGAGTTACCCGACGCTTTACACGACAGCGACTTTCGAGGGGCGCACGTTGGCTTTCCAGATGCCGGACCGGGGCGGAGGCCCGACCGGGCCACGGATCAGAGTCGGCCGCCCGTCGCGGCGTGTCCGGACCCTGCTCATGACTCTGGGCGTACTGGCCGTCCTGGCCATGCTCTTTGTCATGTTCGCCGGGTTCTGGACCGACTGGCTCTGGTACCGCTCGGTGCAGTACTCGTCGGTGTTCACCACCACCCTGTGGACCAAGGTCGGCCTGTTCGCGGTCTTCGGCCTGCTGATGGCAGCCGCGGTCGGAGTGAACATCTGGCTGGCGCACCGGCTACGGCCGCCGCTGAGCGCGATGTCGCTGGAGCAGCAGAGCCTCGACCGGTACCGGATGGGTATCGCCCCGTACAAGAAGTGGGTGCTCCTCGGGATCACCGCGCTGGTCGGGCTGATCGCCGGAGCCTCCGCCTCGTCCCAGTGGCGCACCTGGCTGATGTGGGTCAATGGCGTGCCGTTCGGCCAGAAGGACCCGCAGTTCCACATGGACGTGGCCTTCTACGCGTTCGATCTGCCCTGGTACCGGTTCCTGCTCGGCTTCGGTTTCGCCGCCGCCGTGCTCTCGCTGATCGCGGCCGCGCTCACCCACTACCTGTACGGCGGACTGCGCGTCACCAGCCCGGGCGCGCGGGCGACCGCCGCGGCAACCGGCCACCTCTCGGTGCTGCTGGGTCTCTTCGTCGCGCTCAAGGCCGTGGCGTACTGGCTGGACCGGTACGGCCTGGCCGTGAAGTCCAGTGACTTCAAGGCGACCGGCAACTGGACGGGCCTGCGGTACGTCGACGCCAACGCGTATCTGCCGGCCAAGACGATCCTCTTCTGCATCGCCGTCATCTGCGCCGTGCTGTTCTTCGCGACGCTGTGGCGCCGCACCTGGCAGCTGCCGGTGATCGGCTTCGGCCTGATGGTGCTGTCGGCGATCCTGATCGGCGGCCTGTACCCGGCCATCGTTCAGAAGTTCCAGGTCCAGCCGAACGAGCAGGCCAAGGAATCTCCGTACATCCAGAAGAACATCGATGCGACCCGCAAGGCGTACGGCATCGACGCGACCAAGGCCGAGAACTACTCGGGCAAGGGCGACCCGAAACGCAAGGCGGAGCAGCGCGAGCAGGCCTCCACGGCCGCGGCCTACCGGCTCGTCGACTCCAACGTCGTCTCGCCCGCCTTCCAGCAGCTCCAGCAGGAGCGCAAGTACTACCAGTTCCCCGCGACCCTGGACGTCGACCGGTACACCGGTCCGGACGGGAAGCCGCAGGACACGGTCATCGGTCTGCGCGAGCTCAACATCAAGGGCATCCCCAAGCGCAACTGGATCAACGACCACTTCACCTACACCCACGGTTACGGCGCGATCGCGGCCAAGGGCACCAACACGATCACGAACGAGGACCAGGGGACGGTCGGCGCACCCGACTTCACCGAGTCCGGACTGCCGACGAAGGGCCAACTCGGCACGTACGAGCAGCGGATCTACTACGGCGAGAAGACCGAGCAGTACTCGATCGTGGGCGGCCCGCAGAAGGAGCTCGACTACGAGAAGAACGGCGAGGAGACCACCAGCTACAAGGGCAAGAGCGGGGTCAACCTCTCCAACGCCTTCAACCGCGCGGCCTACGCGGTCGCGTTCAGCGAGCCGCAGATCCTCTACTCGGGAGCGATCGGTGAGGGCTCGCGGATCCTCTACAACCGCACGCCCAAGGAGCGCGTCGAGGCGGTGGCCCCCTGGCTCACCATCGACGGCGACGCCTACCCGGCTGTGGTCGACGGCCGCATCAAGTGGATCGTGGACGCGTACACCACGACGAACGGCTACCCCTACGCATCCCGTACGACGCTCGGGGAGACCACGGCCGACGCGCTGACCGACAGCCAGCGGGCCGTCGTCGCGCAGCAGAACCAGGTCAACTACATCCGCAACTCGGTGAAGGCCACCGTCGATGCGTACGACGGCACGGTCGACCTGTACCAGTGGGACACCGAGGACCCGGTCCTCAAGACCTGGATGAAGGCGTTCCCGGACACGGTGAAGCCGAAGGGCGACATCAAGCCGGAGCTGCTGGCCCATCTGCGCTACCCGCAGGACATGTTCAAGGTCCAGCGCGAGCTGCTCACGCGGTACCACGTGACGGACCCCGAGCAGTTCTACAGCGGCAGTGACGCCTGGCAGGTGCCGGACGATCCGACGAACCAGGACACCAACGCGGTCCCGCCGTACTACCTGAGCCTGAAGATGCCCGGGGACAGCGACCAGAAGTTCTCGCTGACGACGACGTTCACCCCCGCCGGACGCCCCAACCTCGGTGCGTTCATGGCGGTCGACGCCGATGCGGCCAGCAAGGGCTACGGCTCGATCAGGCTGCTGAGAGTGACCTCGACCGTGCAGGGTCCCTCACAGGTGCAGAGTGAGCTCAACAGTGTGCCGGAAGTCGCGACATTCGTCCGTGACCTCAAGGGCACCGACTCGCAGATCGACTACGGCAACCTGCTGACCGTGCCGCTGGACGGCGGGTTCCTGTACATCGAGCCGGTGTACGCGCGCGGTGGCGCCGCGAACTATCCGCTGCTGAAGAAGGTGGCCGTGTCGTACGGCGGCAAGCCGGTCTTCAAGGACAGCCTGGCGGAGGCGCTGAACGCGGTCTTCGGGGTGGAGGGCGCGGAGCAGCCGCCGGCGGTGCAGCCGCCACCGAGCGACACGACGAAGCCGCCGGCCACCGGTGACGTGGCGCTGAGGCAGGCCATCGCGGACGCCCAGAAGGCGTACGAGGAGGGCCAGGAGGCGCTCAAGAAGAACGACTGGACGGCGTACGGCAAGGCCCAGGCGGATCTGCAGGCGGCGCTCGAGCGAGCGGCGGCGGCGCAGCAGAAGCCCAGCGGCTGAACGAGAGCGGCTGAACGAGAGCGGCTGAACGGGGCCGGCGAGCAAGCCCTGTTCAGCCGGTCCGCTCAGCCGGCCCAGCTCAGCCGGACCGCTGAGCCGCGCCTGTGAGCAGGCTCCACTCCGCAGCGTGGTAGGGTTGGTACACAACGACGCGGGGTGGAGCAGCTCGGTAGCTCGCTGGGCTCATAACCCAGAGGTCGCAGGTTCAAATCCTGTCCCCGCTACTGAAGTCGAGGGGGGGGGGCCCCCCAGGGGCGGAGCCCCTCCGGGGGTTTTTTTTCCACGGGTTTTCCGGTGTTTG
>NZ_JBWKDT010000043.1:0-6840 GCF_056435785.1 Streptomyces sp. NPDC043870 | reverse complement strand
TCCCCCCCCCCCCCCCCCTCCCCCACCCCCCCACCCCCCCCCCCCCCCCCCCACCCCCCACCCCCCCCCCCCCCCCCCCCCCCCCCCCTCGACGTGTGTTGTGCGACGACGCTTTCGAAGTGTGTGCCGGGTGGGGTGAGTTGACGACGGCGGGTTGAGGACGGCGGGTTGGGGTGAGACGTGTTTGACTTATCTCTCTGTGGGCATGTCGACAAAACGCTGAAGTGACCTCACTGGCTGCGGTATACCAGGTGTACGCGGGTTGCAGGTGGTGCGACGATGGAATTTATGGGGGACAGGGCAACTCTGTTGGAGACAGGGCGGTTTGTGCAGCAGCACGCCGGGACCGCGACAGGCGCGGTGGGCGTGGCCGATGCGATGGGCGTCGACGCCGTGGAGGCGCTCGACTCCGTGGGCCCTGCAGAGCCCCTGGGTGCCGTGGATTCCGACGCGGAGACCGAGGCGAGGCACCGTCGTGCCGCCGACGCCGGTGACATCGCGTCGATGAGCGTTCTCGGGGCGCTGCTGCTGCGCCGCGGTGACCTCGACGGTGCGGAGCCGCATCTGCGTGCGGCGACCGCCGGGGGCGATCGCGCCGCCGCGAACAACCTGGGCGTGCTGCTGCACCAGCGTGGCTACGCCGACGAGGCGGCCGGCTGGTGGCGCATCGCCGCCGTCGCCGGCTCCGCGGCCGCGGCGCACGCGCTGGGCAGGCACTTCCGGGAGCGTGGCGACGAGCCCGCCGCCGAGTACTGGCTGCGGCAGTCCGCCGAGCAGGGGCATGCGCTGGGGGCCTACGCCCTGGCGGATCTGCTGGAGCACCGCAGCGAGCCGGGTGCGGAGCGCTGGCTGCGCGCCGCGGCGGAGCAGGGCCACCGCGAGGCGGCCTACCGCCTGGCCCGAGCGCTGGAGCGCCATGTGCTGTCCCTCGACGCAGCCGATGTACCCGACGTACCCGACGTACCTGACGCAGCCGACGGGGCCGCCGGGGCCGCCGGAATGCCCGGTACGGCCGAGACCTCCGGTGCGCGCGGCGCCCTGCGGGAGGCCGAGCAGTGGTACCGGCAGGCCGCCGCGCGGGGACATCGGCGTGCCGCGCTGCATCTCGGGGGCATCCTCGAGCGGCGGGGCGAGCTGAAGGAGGCCGGGCGGTGGTACCTCACGTCCGCGAAGGACGGCGAGGCGCGAGCAGCCTGTGCCCTGGGGTTCCTGCTGCGGGACGCCGGGGACGAGGAGAGCGCCGCCGTGTGGTGGCTGCGCGCCGCGCAGGACGGCGATGGCAACGCTGCCAATGCGCTCGGTGCTCTGCACGCTGCACGCGGTGAGCAGCAGTCCGCCGAGCGCTGGTACCGGGCCGCCATGGACGCGGGAGACGTCAACGGCGCGTACAACCTCGGCCTGCTCTGCGCGGCTCAGGACCGCACGGCCCAGGCCGAGCAGTGGTACCGCCGCGCCGCCTACGCCGGGCACCGCGAGGCCGCCAACGCGCTCGCCGTGCTGCTCCTCCAGGCCGGCGACGCCTCCGGCGCCGAGCCCTGGTTCTCCAAGGCCGCCGAGGCAGGCAGCGTGGACGCCGCCTTCAACCTGGGCATCCTCTACGCGGGCCGGGACGACGACCGTACGGCCCTGCGCTGGTACGAGCGCGCTGCCGCGGCCGGGCACACCGAGGCCGCGCTCCAGGTGGGCATGGCCTGCCTGCGGGACGGCGAGGAGCAGGAGGCCGAGCGCCATCTGCGCTGCGCCGCGGGCAGCGGCAGCGCCGAAGGGGCCTTCCGGCTCGCGACGCTGCTCGACGCCCGCCAGGCCCCGACCGGCCAGCCCGCGCTCGGTGAGCCGGTGAACGAGAAGAGCGAGTGCGAGGAGTGGTACGAGCGCGCCGCCGAGCAGGGCCACCGGCGCGCCCAGGTGCGCGTCGGCATGCTCGCCGCCGCCCGTGGTGACATCGCCGACGCCGCTCGGTGGTACCGGGAGGCGGCCGAGGCGGGCAGCCGCAACGGCGCGTTCAACCTGGGGCTGCTGCTCGCCCGCGACGGCAATGAGCGAGAGGCCGCGCTCTGGTGGGCCCGGGCCGCACGTGCCGGGCACGGCCGCGCGGCGCTCCGCCTCGCCCTGCTCGCCGCCCGCAGGGGCGAGCTCGCGGAGGGCCAGCGCTGGTGCGCCCGCGCCGTGGAGCTCGGTCCGGCCGAGGTCGCCGAGCGGGCCGAGGCGCTGCGTCAGGCCCTCCACCAGGAGCTCACGGCGTGACGCACTGCTGCTGCGGCGAGCTTACGTGTGACGAACGGGCGAACGGTTATCGATTTGCTCTGGTCCTTGCGGTGACGTACTGTTGGGTTCACCGACGCGGGGTGGAGCAGCTCGGTAGCTCGCTGGGCTCATAACCCAGAGGTCGCAGGTTCAAATCCTGTCCCCGCTACTGAAGCCCGAAGGCCCGGATCCTTGTGGATCCGGGCCTTCGGCATGTTCGGGCTTCACGGGACGGGGAGGGCCGGCGGTCGGACCACGGAGAGGCCCCGGCGCCGTCAGCGCCGGGGCCTTCGAAGTCGTGCGAGCGCGGCTACGCCGTAGCGCAGTTCGGGCAGACGCCTCGGTAGGTGACCTCTACGTCGGAGATCGTGAAGCCGAAGCGCTCGGAGTCCGGGAGGTCCGCGAGCGGGTTGCCCGCCGGGTGGACGTCGCGGATCGCGCCGCAGCGGGCGCAGACCAGGTGCTGGTGCGGCCGGTGCGCGTTCGGGTCGTACCGCTTGGCGCGGCGGTCTGTGGAGACCTCCAGGACCTCGCCCAGCGAGACCAGCTCACCCAGCGTGTTGTAGACGGTCGCCCGGGAGATCTCGGGCAGCCGCTCGACGGCACGTGCGTGCACCTCGTCGGCGGTCAGATGTACGTGGTCCCCATCGAGGACCTCGGCCACGACACGCCGCTGCGCGGTCATTCGCCAGCCGCGTCCGCGCAGTCGTTCCAACAGGTCGCTCATACGTATCAGCCTAACAGTCAGGGGAGCCGTGCCCCGAACAGGTGTGACTTTGGATATCCACTCGGCTTAGACAAAGTCTATTGTAGGATGGAGCTCAGTATTGGCCGAGGGACAGGACTTACAGTCGATGACGCAGGACACGCAGGGGGCGTACGTGACCCAGGGACCGCTCACCACGGAGGCCGGCGCGCCGGTCGCCGACAACCAGAACAGCGAGACCGCGGGCGCCGGCGGTCCGGTTCTGATCCAGGACCAGCTGCTGCTCGAGAAGCTCGCGCACTTCAACCGTGAGCGCATTCCGGAGCGCATCGTGCACGCGCGCGGCGCGGGCGCCTACGGCACCTTCACGCTGACCCGCGATGTCTCGCAGTGGACACGTGCCAAGTTCCTGTCCGAGGCCGGCAAGCAGACCGAGACGTTCCTGCGCTTCTCGACGGTCGCCGGCAGTCTCGGTTCCGCGGACGCCGTGCGCGACCCGCGCGGCTTCGCGCTGAAGTTCTACACCGAAGAGGGCAACTACGACCTCGTCGGCAACAACACACCGGTGTTCTTCATCAAGGACGCCATCAAGTTCCCGGACTTCATCCACACGCAGAAGCGCGACCCGTACACGGGCAGCCAGGAAGCCGACAACGTCTGGGACTTCTGGGGGCTGAGCCCCGAGTCGACCCACCAGGTGACCTGGCTCTTCGGCGACCGAGGCATCCCCGCGACGCTGCGTCACATGAATGGGTACGGCTCGCACACGTACCAGTGGAACAACGAGGCCGGTGAGGTCTTCTGGGTCAAGTACCACTTCAAGACGGACCAGGGGATCAGGAACCTCACCCAGGCCGAGGCCAACAAGCTCGCCGGCGAGGACCCGGATTCGCACCAGCGCGACCTGCGTGAGGCCATCGAGCGCGGTGACTTCCCGTCCTGGACCGTGCAGGTGCAGATCATGCCGGCGGCCGAGGCGGCGAACTACCGCTTCAACCCGTTCGACCTCACCAAGGTCTGGCCGCACGAGGACTACCCGCCGATCGAGATCGGCAAGCTGGAGCTCAACCGCAACCCGGAGAACATCTTCGCCGAGGTCGAACAGTCCGTCTTCAGCCCCGCCCACTTCGTGCCGGGCATCGGTCCCTCCCCGGACAAGATGCTCCAGGGCCGTCTCTTCGCGTACGGCGACGCCCACCGCTACCGCGTCGGCATCAACGCCGACCACCTGCCGGTGAACCGCCCGCACGCCACCGAGGCGCGTACGAACAGCCGTGACGGCCACCTGTACGACGGCCGCCACAAGGGCGCCAAGAACTACGAGCCGAACAGCTTCGGCGGCCCGTTCCAGACGGACAGGCCGCTGTGGGTGTCGAGTGCCGCCTTCACTGCCGGTACCGGCAACCACGAGGCCCCGCGCCATGCCGAGGACAACGACTTCGTGCAGGCGGGCAACCTGTACCGCCTGATGTCCGAGGACGAGAAGGGCCGTCTGATCGAGAACCTCGCCGGGTTCATCGCGAAGGTGTCGCGCGACGACATCGCCGAGCGCGCGATCAACAACTTCCGCCAGGCGGACGACGACTTCGGCAAGCGGCTGGAGGCCGCGGTCCAGGCCCTACGCGGCTGACACGCCAGTACTGGACCGCTTGTCGTTGCGAGAGGGCCGGATCCCCTTCGGGGCTCCGGCCCTCTCGCACGGGCGCTACCCCGCGAGGGTCGTCGCCTCGGTCCGGTGCCGGGCCGGAGTCCAGCAGCGGATGATGTCGCGTACGGAGACGATGCCGACGGGTCCGTGGGCGTCGAGCACGATGAGGTGGCGGAAACCGCCGTGAGTCATGGCCTCCGCGGCCTCCTCCAGGGTCCAGGAGGGTGCGGCGAAGACGACGTCGGTGGTGGTGTGGGTGCCGGAGGTTTCGCGGTCGGGGTCCTGGCCCGCGCCGAGCGAGTTCAGGATGTCGCGCTCGGTGAGGATGCCGAGGCCGCTGGTATCGGTGTCGAGGACGACGGCCGCCCCGACACGGCGAGCGGCCATCAGCCGGGCGGCCTGCCGGAGGGTGTGTGCGGGGCCGATGGTGAGGACCACCGTGCTCATGGCGTCACGGACGAGCATGAATGGAGCCACCTCCTTGGTGAACCGTTCAACGAGAACCGATTCACAAGTTCACAAGTGGGGGGACTCTCAGGGTTGCAGTGATGCGCGGTATCAACAAGGGGGCGGGCGCGGCAGAGCGGGGGTGCGGACGGCGCGCGGTTGGGGGAGGCGTGCCCGTTGCTGCTGGGGCGGCCGCCGCGGTGGAGTGAATGAGTGGCCCGCCTCTGACGTATCGCTGACGGTGTCTGCTGCAATTCTTTCCGTGATCAACCTTCGGGTCGACCTCCTGGGAGAGATGCATGATCCACACCAAGGCGTCTGGACCCGTGCCACACGGACGGAGGAGAGCCGCACGACGGGCGTTGCCGGGTACAGCCGCCGTCCGGAGGGGCGCGCTGGGCGCGCTGGCCGTGCTGATGCTTGCGACCTCGATCCCGGAGACGGCTTCAGCGACGATCCCGGCGACGGCTTCAGCGACGTCACAGCGTGTGCAGTGGGCGGCCCTCGGTGACTCCTACACCGCAGGAGTATTTGTCGGCGATCCGAGCCCGCCGCTGGGCAGCGCGGATCGAGACGGATGTGCCCGCACGACAGGGGCCTATCCATATCTCGTCGAGCGCAGTCTCGTCGAGCGCAAGCTCGCCACCGACCCGCGCGCGGGCCGGGGGGTGAGACTGACCGACGTCAGTTGCGGCAACGCCACCATCAACGAGATCACCGTGGACCGGCAGACCCCCATCGACCCCGTGCAGCCGCCCCCTGACGGCTGGCCCAGCGTGGCCCCTCAGGTGGACCGGGCCCACCTGGGCGCGAGCACGGACGTGATCACGATCGGGATCGGCGTCAACACCCTGCCCCTCGCCGACATGGAGGAGGCCTGTCTGCTCCTGGGCACCGGCAGGCCGGACGAGGCCACACCTTGCCGGGACGCCTACGAAGACGGCGGCCCGCCCCTCGACCCCGAGTCGATCCACGACAAGTACGACCGGATCATCCGGCAATACGGCGCGATGCTGCGTGCCGTGCGTCAGAAGGCGCCCAACGCGAAGATCATCACGGTCGGCTATCCCACGATCTTCCCTGCGGGCCCCAGCGGCTGTGACCGCCAGGACACCACCGAGCTGGCCGCCCAGCTCACGGGAGGGGAACTGGTCTCGATCACTCATGGGGACATCGCCTGGCTGCATGATGTGATCACCCATGTCAACGGGATCATCCGGTCCCTGACGGAGCGCTTCGGCGACACGTATGTCGACACCGCCACCTCCAGCGTCGGCCACGACGCGTGCCGGCCCCGGGCGACGAAGTGGGTGGAAGGCTTCTGCGGGCAGGCAGCCCCGTACTGGCCGACGGAAATCTCGCTGGTTCACGTCACGATGGAGTGCTCCGACGGGAATCGGGCCACGATCGTGCACCCCAACGCCGCGGGCCAGGCCAACCTCGCGACCCACGTCGAGGCCGCGATCCGCGCAGCACTGTGTCCACGGAGGAAACCATGGAGGGAAGGCAGCCCTGCTTTGCTCTCCGAGCGGGAACGGTGTCCGCGAGTTGCGGAACACGGCGCGTCCCGCCGCCTTTGACGACTCCGGATTCCTAGCGGTCAGGGACAGGGACAGAGGCAGAGAGAGGAGTCCCGTGCCGAGACGGCCCGGCGGCTCCGTCTCAGGGGCGGATGCGGCCACCGTGGCCGTACCGGACGAAGGAGAATCTCAATGATCGTGTCAAGCCGCCTGCGTGACCGGCGGGGTGGAGGTGAAGAGCCTCTTGTCGCGCAGCATTGCCCACAGGACATCCA
>NZ_JBWKDT010000042.1:0-54098 GCF_056435785.1 Streptomyces sp. NPDC043870 | reverse complement strand
TACATCCAACTCCTCAGGTGTCACCCCCGGTCAACGACACAGCCCCCTCAACCGGACACGCCACCGGCGAGTGAACCTGACCAAGCCCTACTAGGCAGGGAGGTCTCAAAGCGATGAACGATGCGGGGAAAGACACGGCGCAGGGCAGCCGCGCAACCGGCGCAGCCACCACCGGCTGCCCCGCCTCGCCGCCGCACCCGTCGGGTCTGGTGGCCGTTCGGCCGCCGACGCTGCACGCCCACAGCCGACGGACGGTCGCGTGAACCTTCGCGCCGGAGCGTCGGCAGTCCGACCTCGCGCTGCGTCAGGTGCGGATCTGGTGGGGCAGTGCGCCCGCACGGAACTGCTTCAGGTACCAGCTGATCTCGTTGGGGAACTGGTCGGCGTACCGCAGGAGCGGTCCCAAGGCGCCTTCGTACAACGGGTCCGTGCCGGGCCGGTCGAAGTCGGTGAGCCGCCCGGCCCACAAGGCGGTGGCTTCGTTGATCTCCAGGAACAGCGTTTCTCGACGGGTTCCCGAGTCAGTGGTGATCACCGGGTCCACGAGTGTCGGCCAGAAATGACGTCGTTGCCGTGGGCGCGGCGAGAAAAATGAAGGCGGGTGCCAACGGGCCGTTGGCAGGATGTCCACGCTCAACACTCGATGGGAAAGGACCCGACGACCGTGGCTCGTGCCATCACTCTGATCCGCTCCGCCTCCCTGTCCGACGTCGCCGAGTACGCCTACGCAGCCACGGCGCCCGCCGACTCCCGCCTGATCTTCCTCGCCGGGGCGTGTCCCCTGAACGACGACGGCTCGACGGCAGCGATCGGGGACTACGCGGGTCAGGCGCTGAAAGCCGTCGAGAACATGCAGGCTGCTCTCGCTGCCGCCGGCGCGTCACTCCAGGACGTCATCAGTACAAGGGTTCTCGTCGCATCGGCCCGGCGGGAGGACCTGGTGTCTGCCTGGGAGGTAGTCCGGGACTCGTTCGCTGACCACGACGTCCCCAGCACCTTGATGGGCGTCACTGTCCTTGGCTATGAGGACCAGCTCGTCGAGATCGAGGCCGTCGCCGCCGTGCTCGACTCTTGAGGTCCACTGACACAACGCGGCGGCCGAGCGCGGCCTGGACCGGAAGTGCCTGGCGGTAGCACTGCGAATAGAGATTGCCGGCCGCCTGCCAGGGCGGCCGGCAATCGAGGCAGGTAGCTCTCCGGTCAGCCGGTCTTGGCGGGCTCCTCGGCTCGTGCCCGAGTGGAGGCGAGGCGGTAGGAGTCGGTGCCGGTTTCGATGATGGTGCCGTTGAACATCAGCCGATCGACGATGGCCGCGCAGAGAGCATCCCGATGCTGCCCTGGCAAGAGACCCGGTGCCTCCCAAACTCATCAACATCACCCGACCGTGGTTCGGGGTGCCTCCCAAGCTCATCGACAAGTGACTTCACTACTGGGTTCTGGCACAGATCTTGGGGAGCGGTCGCAGAGGGTCACCTCGGTTGTCCCGTCTCACCGAAGTTTGAGTGACCGTAGCGCCGGGTTCCGATCACGCCAAGCTGGTGTTCACTGCTTCCGCTCCCCAGGCGTGAAGGGGCCGGTTGCGGGGGCTGCGCATTTATCGATGACGGTGTTCTCGCCGGCCGCCGAGCCCTCCAAGCAGAGCCGTCCGCCCTTGTTACGCAGGTCGAGGAAGAACCGCGTGGTCGCACCGGACTGCTTGAGGTCGTGTATGTGCTCGTCGACGTAGCCGAGGTCGTTCAGAATCGTCCGGACCTTGGTTGGGGTTGGGTCCACCAGATCCCAGAGCGCCTGGGCAATGCGCTCTTCATGGAGGGCGCTCGCGCACCAGTCGCGAGCGTTCAACTCAACCTCCGGACCCGCCGTGGGGGCGATGGGCTCCACGTCCGGCGGTACCTCCACCGAACCGGGCGGCAGGGTCTGCGCCGGACCGGTCGGTGGCGCCTCTGGCGGGGCGCTCGGGGGACACGACTGCGCGACTTTGTCCAGCATCGCCGTGAAAGCCACGCTGGGCCGGACCTCAGCAGTGTCAGCAGGCTTGCTTTGCGGTCCGTTGGCGCTTGTCTTCTCGGTGCCGCAGGCGGCGAGCGCCAGAGTGGCAAGAACTGCTATCGCGAGCGTGAGCCGCGGGCGGCGCGGGGAGCTGGCAACCGTGCTGGTCAGGGCAGAGGTTCGTCTCATGCGCCAAGTCTCCGATCAAGCCGCCCCCTGCACGTGAGTACGCGTACTCACGTGCAGGGGGGTACTCGCTCAAAACTTCGATGAGACCCGACCACACTTCAGCGAGATAGGACATCGGTGTTCGATGGTGAGGTCCTGGGTTCGCGTGAGACCGCGTACGCCTCCCGTCATGCAGGCAAGAGTGACGCCCCGTCAGGTCTAGGGCAATGTCTGTCACGCTCGGCTGCGGCCGATGACGGTGTTGGTCATGCAAGCCGACGCATCGTTCTGGGACTCTCTCGTGTTCGACGGGATCGACGACGTGGATGTCGAGGCGGTGTCCGCCGCTTTCGGCACGGTCGACGTGACGGCGAGGGGCCGGGGGGCCGGTGCGGCATGTCCGGACTGCGGCCGCTTCTCGGTCCGGGTGCACGGCTCCTACCAGCGCAGGCTGAAGGATCTGCCGCTCGGTGGGCAGAGCGTTGTGATCCGGCTGACAGTGCGGCGCTTCATCTGCGGCATGTCAGGCTGTCCGCGTCGTACGTTCGCCGAGCCGTTCACACAGCTGACCACTCCACATGCGCGTTTCACCACGCGGCTCAATCACGTCCTGGCGCGTGTCGCGCTCGCGCTCGCCGGGCGGGCCGGTGCTCGGCTGGCCGGACACCTGGGCCTCCGAGCAGGACGGATGACCTTGCTGCGCAGGGTCATGGCACTGCCGGACCCGCAGTCCAGCACGCCGCGCGTCCTGGGGGTGGACGACTTCGCCATTCGCCGGGGCCAGACCTACTCCACCGTCTTGACCTGCGGCGAGACCCATCGTGTGGTCGATGTGCTCCCGACCCGTGAGGCGGGGCCGCTGGCCGCATGGCTGACCAACCACCCCGGCGTGGAGATCATCTGCCGGGACCGGGCAGGCGCCTACGCCCAGGGAGCCCGGCTCGGCGCCCCCAGTGCACTCCAGGTCGCGGACCGTTTCCACCTCTGGCAGGGCCTCGGCCGGGCCGTGGAGACCTGCGTCGCAGCCCACCGCGAATGCCTGCGCGCTCCGGCACCGCCCATGCCCACCAAGACTGACCCACCGCCGGACGACTCGGAACTTCCTTCCCCGGATCCTGCCGGCCGACGAGCCCAGCGCAAGAAGGCAGCACACGCCCTGGTCCACGAACTGCTCGCCCAGGGCCACTCGTGCCGGGCCATCGCCCGGCACCTGGGCTGGGGCCTCAACACCGTACTGCGATACGCACGCGCCGCCCACTGGCAAGACACCCTGCGCGAGAATCGCCCCCGGCTCAGCAGACTCGACCCCTACAAGCCCTTCCTGGAACGGCGGTTCGCCGCAGGATGCACCAACGTCACCCGCCTGCACCACGAACTGATCGCACAGAACGCCCCCGTCACCTACCAGATGGTCCGCGCCTACATCGCCACTCTGCGTGTCGCCCCACGGCCGGCCCCGCCTCCGCCGCCGACGGTGCGGCAGGTGACCGGCTGGCTCACCCGCCACCCCACGGCCCTGAGCGAGGAAGAACGCGCCGCCCTGAAGGACGCACTGGCCCGCTGCCCCGAACTGGACACTGCCGCTGAACACGTCCGCGGATTTGGCGAGATCCTCGCCAATCGCCTCGGCCCGACGCTCCCCGCATGGATCGACGCCGTCGACGCCAGCCAACTGCCCCGTCTCACCAACTTCGCGCTCCACCTGCACCGGGACCTCGGCGCCGTGACCGCCGGCCTCGCCCTGCACTGGAGCTCCGGCGGCACCGAAGGTGCCGTGAACCGCATTAAGAAGATCAAGAGGCAGCTCTACGGCCGGGCCGGATTCGAACTACTCCGCAAGATGATCCTGCTCCAGTGACCCTCTGCGACCGCTCCCCAAGATCTGTGCCAGAGCCCACTACTGCCTGCACACACGCCAGCTCGTCTCCGCACCCGACGGACCAAGTCGCAGGTCGTCAGGGGGATCAGGCATCTGCGGGACGTCGGCGCGGCCGAACACCTCACGCCGATCATGTGGCGCCGCAGGGACCGCTACATGTTCTCCGACGACCCAGCGGACTGGATCGAGTACGAGACGAAGCAATTCCAGCAGATCCTCGGTCGGCTCACCCGGATGATCACCGGCACGCTCGCCCCGTACCTGGCCCGCTACCCCGACGACGAATGGGCCCAGCTGGCCTCGGCCCAGCTCACCGGAGTGCGCGCCACCCTCGCGCAGCTCACGAAATAGTCTCTTCCGACCTGCGAGAACCCGAAGGCCGTCATGCGCCGCCGCCGCTATCCGTCCGACACCACCATCGCCGAATGGGCCTTGCTGGCGCTGCTGCCCGTCCCGGCCTGCGAGACCAAGAACGGCGGGCACCCCGAGAAGTGGCCGAGACGAGAGATCGTCGATGCCATCCGCTACATCGTCGAGAATGGCCAAATGGAGGGCCCTGCCTGCCGACTTCCCACCATGGGAGAGGGTCTACGGCTTCTTCGCCAGGTGGAACCGGGCAGGGGTGGTGGCCTGGATCCGCGACCAGTTGCGCGACGGATCCGTACCAACCTCGGCCGCATTCCTATCCGGTGACGCTGATCGTCGACTCGCAGTCGGGGAAGGCCGCCGACACCGTCTCCAAGGCCCCCGCGGCTACGACGCCGGGAAGAGAATCAACGGCCGCAAGAGACACATCGCGATCGATACCAAGGTCCTACCAGTGATGATCATGGTCACCCGGGCAGACATGACCGACCGCGACGCGGCCCGCGAAATGCTCTTCCGCCTGCGACTCACCCATCCCCAGCTCACCCAGGTCTGGGACGACTCCGCATACGCGGGCCAACTCGTCGACTGGGCCGAACACCGACTTCATCTGTCTCTCGTCGCCAGGCCAAAGGACGCCGAGGGGGGATTCGTCGTCCTTCCCCGTCGCTGGGAGGTAGAACGCACGCTGGGCTGGATCATGCACGCCCGCCGCAACGTGCGGGACTACGAACGCCTCCCGCAGCACAGCGAGGCCCACCTGACCTGGTCATTCATCACCCTGATGGCGCGTCGCCTGACCCGGACCCCGGCAGCCCAGAAGGCCGCAGGGGTCCGGTAATTCACGTGTCCGTCTCAGCAAGGGCTGCGGCCTCTACGGCACTGTCCTGGTCGACGCCGAAGCTGGGAGTCGTGGACTGCGCCGGCCGACCGGCAAGAAGGGTTCTCGGCACCGGACGAGGATCCGGTCAGGCTGGTCTCTCCGCGTGCCGCCCCCGTGCGCATCATGCAGGCGTTTCGCAGATGGAGTAGAAGGTGAACTCCAGCGTCGGCAGGAGGGGATGATTGGCCGCGCTGGTGGTCCAGCCGTTGGCTTCGAAGTTGGGGTATGACTGGCCGACGGTCGTCGCTGCAGCGCCTGTCTGGACGCCGCCCGAGACGGGCTCCAGCCCGTCCGGGCATGGCGGGGTATGGGTGGTGCCCGCACCAGGCGGGACATCCTCGGTCTCGGTGACCACCTCGCGAACACCCGCCGAGCCGGTCGCGCCTGTGGCCCCGGTTGCACCCGTGGCCCCGGTTGCACCCGTCTGCCCGGTGGAGCCGGTCGGACCCGGCTCGCCCTGGATCCCCTGCGGACCGGTGGGGCCGGTGGCGCCCGCCGGGCCCGTCGGACCGGTCGGGCCTGCCGGACCCCTCTTGCATTCGTCGTCGTCGTACCTGTCGTGCGACCAGTCCTTGCAGTCGTCGTCGTCCGAGCTGTTCGACGTGGTCACGTGTTCGCCTACGCCTTGAGCTGCCACTGCGGCGGGACCGACCACGCCGGTCGCCAAGACCAGGGCGACCATTCATGGCGGCACCACCGTGATGTCGCCATGAACGTTTCCCAAGTGCCGCCCACAACCAGTGGGTCTCCCCACCAGAGCTTGGGGATCAAAGACACCCACTTAGCCAGCTCGGCATCACCCCCCGGCCGGCCTCTGCCAGCTCGCACAGGCCGCGCAGCAGGCTTCCGCATGGCTCACCGACGACCAGCGGCTCCCAGGCCGAGGCGTGTCAGAAAGCTCCGACGGGGTCCGTACCCTCATGCCCTCTCGCGTCGAAACGGAGCATGTCCTCGTCCAAAACCTTCAAGACCTCGGGGTCGACACCCCGTTTGCGGAGTTCGGCAACGCCGGCGCCTTCACGACGGCGCCGCGGCGGGATACTCCGACACATCCCGCAATCGGGCACGTGTGTGGCTCCCCGAGATGATCGGGATGGCTGAGGCCGCCAGGAGAGACGGGCAAAGCCCGATGAGTTTCTCCGTGATCCGCAGTCATAGAACATGATGAGTGCGCTGTGGCCGCAAGTGCGGTCGAAGCGTGCACCAACCGAATCCTGCTGCCAGCCGGACACGAGAGACCGAGGAACCTTTAGATGCGTACCCTGATCAGCACCGCTTTCATCTCGCTCGACGGCGTCGTTGAGGCCCCGGGTGGCGAGCCTGGTTACCGGAACTCCGGGTGGACCTTCAAGGACGTTGAGTTCCTGCCCGAGGCGTTCGACATCAAGGGTCGGGAGCAGAAGGAAGCCACTGCGATGCTGATGGGCCGGACGAGCTACGAGGCATTCAGCCCGGTTTGGCCCGACATGGAGGATTTCGCCGACTACAAGGTGATGCCGAAGTACGTCGTCTCCACCACCCTCACCGAGGACGACCTGGTGTCGAACTGGGGCGAGACAACGATCCTGCGCTCACTCGACGACGTCGCCGCGCTGAAGGAGACCGAGGGCGGCCCGATCATCGTCCACGGCAGCGCCTCCCTGAACCAGGCCCTTTCGGACGCCGGCCTGATCGACCGATACCACCTGCTCGTCTTCCCGCTCCTGCTCGGCGCGGGCAAGCGGCTCTTCAGCGCCACGGACAAGGACACCCAGAAGCTGAAGCTCGTCGAACACGAGGTCTACGCCAACGGCCTGCAGAAGCAGGTCTTCGACGTCGTCCGCTGACCAGGTCGCACTCGTCTGCTGTCGCGCCCCCGGACGTGACACTCGCAGGAATGACCTGCTCGGCGGGTGTGGAATCACCGCGCAGGCCAGAGGAATGCCCGCGCTGTGGAGCCCGGCCAGGTAGAGGGTCGCGGTCTTCTCGTAGCGGGTGGCGATGCCGCGCCACTGCTTCAAGCGATTGATGCACCACTCGACCGTGTTGCGCTGCTTGTATCCCTCACGGTCGAAAGTGGGTGGCCTGCCGCCACGGCTGCCTCGACGCAGTCGGTGGCCCCGCTGATCCGCAGGGACAGGGATCACCGCGCGGATACCGCGCTTACGCAGGTGCTCGCGGATGGCGCGCGACAAGTACGCCTTGTCGGCCAAGACCACATCGGGCCGGGTACGAGGCCGTCCGCGTCGGCGCGGGACGCGTATGCATGCCATCACGTCCGCGAAGGCGCGTGCGCCACCGGCCTGCACGGCGGGGAGGACGAAGGCCGGCGGGCGGCAGCGGGCGTCGGCTGCGAGATGAACCTTCGTGGCCAGCCCGCCACGGGACCGGCCGATGGCGTGGTCGTCCGGCTCACGGTCGGGGCCCCTTTTTGCGGGCCCCGGCGGCGTGCTGGTGAGCGCGCACGATCGTGGTGGAGTCCACCGAAACAGCCCAGATCAAATCCTCGTCAGCGTCGGCGCCTGCGCCACCAGCACCCCGCAAGCGCGACCGTGGCGCCCGCAAGTGCGCCGGCGAGCAGAGCTCTACGATCCGGTCGTCCTGCTTCGCCGATCGGTCGTTCCCCTCGGTGCCGCTCGGACACGGTCCGTGCTCCTTGACCGGACCAGGTGTTCAGCGTGGTGCGGGTGACCTGGCAGCAGGCGCAAGCAGCGCGGGCTGCTCTCGCCACCGACGGCCCACAGAACCGGCTCGGTGCGGCGGCTTGAGCAGTCGCCGACCCAGGCCGCCTGCGGAACGCGTCACCTGGTGGCGGCGCCGCCTGCACCGGGGCGTTCTTGTTCCGTAAGAGCCGGGCGGCTTGCACGACACGCATCGGCGTGAGTCGATGGACGTGCGGCGTCGGATGGATTCCCGTCCGTGATCCAAGATCAAAGGTCGCTCGGCATGGACGTGACCAACAGGTCCGTGACACATCACGCAGAGGAGCCGCTGGGCTCGTCACGGCCGTCCCGTGTGCTGCTGGCAGTCTGCCGCGTCGTGGTCGGTCTGCTGTGGATCCAGAATCTCTCGTGGAAACATCCTCCGGCCTTCGGCAAGGACTCGGGTCCACCGCGGGACCTCTACAGCTGGACGCTGAACGGGGTCGAGCACGAGGTGTTCGCTCCGTGGGCGTGGCTGGTCGAGCACGTGATCGTTCCGAATTTCGCGGTGTTCGCCTGGGGCGCCTTCGCCGTTGAGGCGTGCCTCGGCGCGTTTCTGCTGGTGGGCCTGGCGACCCGGTTCTGGGCACTGGTAGGGCTGGCACAGACGACCGCGATCACGTTCTCGGTCCTGAACACCCCGCACGAGTGGTTCTGGGCGTACTTCCTCATGTACGTCGCGCACCTTGCGCTCCTGGCCACAGCCGCGGGCCGGGCCTACGGAGTGGACGGTGCGCTGCGCCCCGTCTGGCGGCAGCGCCGCGGCCTGCCGTCACGGCTGCTGCTGGTCGCTTCGTGACGGTCGCGAAGGAGGCATCCGGTGAAGGCACCAAGGACGGCGATCGCCAGGACCGCTACCGGCCTGGGTCTGGGAGCTGCGGCGAGCGTCGTACTGGGGATCGCGGACGCGCCCCCTTGGCGGATCGTCACGCTCAGCGGCACGGGAATGCTCGTTCTGCTGTTCCTCGCGTGCCTGGCGGTCGCCGCGGGGCTCGCCGGGGTGCAGGCCCTGATCGTCCTGGCCGGGACCGGGTTCCTCGCCGCCACCGTCCTGCAGCTGGTCCAGATCGGGTGGACGGATGCGAACCTGCTCGGCGGTGACGGCTCGACCGTGGCCCTGCTCTTCGCCTTCGCCGTGGGTCTGCTGGCCCTCGGTCTGGCCCCGGCGACGCACAGCAATGCGCCGGATCCGGCTCCGTCCTCCTCGGGAAGGCCTGAATCCTCATGAACATGGACAGCACGCTGAAGCCGGTCCTGGCCACTGCCGCGGAACATGCCCCCGCAGTGGACGCGGACGGCCGGTTCCCCAGCGAAGCGGTTTCCGCACTGGGCGCGTCCGGCCTGATGGGCCTGCCCCTGCCTGAGCAAGTGGGCGGGCTCGGCGCAGGCCCGCCGGAGTTCGCCCATGTCACGGCCGAGCTGGCGGAGGTCTGCGGTTCGACCGCCATGGTCTACTTGATGCATATATGCGGCGCCATGACGGTACTGGCCGCACCGCCTTCCGGGCTTCCCTCCGTTGTGGGCGACATGGCCGGCGGCCGGACCCTGGCGACCCTGGCGTTCAGCGAGCCCGGTTCCCGCTCGCACTTCTGGGCGCCGATCAGCCAGGCCAAGCGCAATGGCGACGATGATGTGCGGTTCACCGCGGACAAGAGCTGGGTCACCTCCGCCGGCCATGCGGGGCTGTACGTCACCTCCGTACTCTCGGCCGACGAGCCGGGCACGGTCGACCTCTACGCCGTCCAGGCCGGCCAGGCGGGGGTGAGCGTCACCGGCTCCTTCCACGGCCTTGGGCTGCGAGGCAACGCCTCCTCGCCGATGCGCTTCGACGTGACGGCTGTGGACACCACGCGTCTGGGCCGGCCCGGCGCGGGATTCGCACTGATGACCGAGACGGTGATGCCCTGGTTCAACCTGGGCAACGCGGCCGTCTCCCTGGGCCTGGCCCGATCCGCTCTCAAGGCGGCCGTGCGGCACACCAGCAGCGCCAGACTCGAGCACACCGGTCAGACACTGGCCGAGCTGCCCACCGTCCGCGCCCGGCTGGCCCGTACGTCGCTGCAGCTCGAGGCCGTGACCGCGTATCTCCACAAGGCGGCGGCGAGCATCGCCGCACCCGACGAGGAAACCCCGCTGTACGTCCTCGGGGTCAAGGCACTGGCCAACGACACCGCCCTGACCGTCACGGACGACGCCATGCGGGTGTGCGGCGGTGCGGCGTTCTCCCAGCACCTGGGCATCGAGCGGTCTTTCCGGGACGCCCGCGCGGGCCATGTCATGGCTCCCACTGCCGACGTTCTGTACGACTTCTACGGCAAGGCCGTCACGGGCCAGCCCGTGTTCGGCTGACGCCGACGCCCGGACCCCGGAGAGGAGGACGCGTCATGGAACCGCTGATGATAGGGGCGGTGGCGTACACCCCCAACGTCGTGCCCATCTGGGAGGGCATCCGCGACTACTTCCGGACAGCGCCCGTCGAGATGGACTTCGTACTGTTCTCCAACTACGGCCGCCAGGTCGATGCACTGCTGGCCGGCACCATCGACATCGCATGGAACACCAACCTGGCCTGGGTACGCACCGTCCTCCAGGCGGACGGTCACGCGACGGCGCTCGCCATGCGCGACACCGATCTGGCATTCCGCAGCCATTTGGTCTGTCGGGCCGGAGCTCGACTGCGCGGTCCCGGGGACCTCAAAGGGAGACGGCTGGCGCTGGGCAGCCGGGACTCCGCACAGGCGGCGATCCTGCCGCTGCACTATCTGCGACGCGAGGGTATCGCCGACGGTGAGGTCGAACTCCTGCGCATCGACAGCGATCTGGGCAAGCACGGCGACACCGGCCGCAGCGAACTGGAAGCCATCCGGGCCGTACTCGACGGCGACGCAGACGCCGCCGCGATCGGCATCACCACCTGGGAGGCCATCGGACGCGACGAACTCATGCCCGGCGCACTGGAATCCTTCTGGACCAGCCCCGCCTACTGCCACTGCAACTTCACCGCCCTCGACACCCAGGACACGGCACGCACCGAACCCTGGACAGCACACCTGCTGGCCATGGACTGGGACGACCCCGAGCACCGCCGCATCCTGGAACTCGAAGGACTCAAACGCTGGGTACGCCCCGAACTCGACGGCTACAGCGACCTCTTCCAAGCCGTCGAAGAACAGGACATCGCACGACGATGGTGATCCTCGAACTGGTCGAGCGGGTTCTCTCCACGGCGGAGGGAGACACCGTCACACTGCCGGTCGACTCGGCGGACGAGCGGGACCTGGCAGCTGCGTGGTGCGCCCGCACCGGCAACACCCTGGTGGCCGCCGACGACAGCAGCGTCACGGTCCGGCGGGGACGTCCGGCGGATCCGGTGGCGGCACTTCCCGCGGACCGCCGCCCCGGCGCACGCCTGTGGCTCTACACCAACTTCGACTGCAACCTCGCCTGCGACTACTGCTGCGCACGATCCTCACCGCAGGCGGCCCGACGCGCACTGGGTGTGGACCGGGTACGGGAGATCGCCAAGGCCGCACCCGCCGCCGGAGTCACCGAAATCCTGCTCACCGGCGGCGAACCGTTCATACTCCCCGACCTCGACCAGATCGTCGCCGACTGCACCGCCGCGCTGCCCACCACCCTCCTCACCAACGGCATGCTCTTCCGCGGACACCGGCTGCAGATGCTCCAGGCCATGCCCCGCGACCGCCTCACCCTGCAGATCAGCCTCGACTCCGCCACCCCGGATCTGCACGACACCCACCGGGGCAAGGGCAGCTGGGCCAAGGCCGTCGCCGGCATTCGCACCGCACTCGGCGAGGGCTTCACCGTACGGGTGGCAGCGACCCTCACCACCGACGACCGCGAGGAGGAGCGCGAGCTCCGGTCCTTCCTCGACTCGCTCGGCATCCCGCACCGGCACCAGGTGGTCCGGCCCGTCGCCCACCAGGGCGCCGCCGAGGACGGCCTGGAACTCACGGTGGAAACCCTGATTCCAGAGGTCACCATCACAGCCGACGGCGTGTATTGGCACCCCGTCGGGGCCGACAACGACGAACAGCTGGTCACCCGCGACATCTTCCCGCTGGACGCCGCTATCGACCTCGTACGGGAGCGGTACCGCGCGCACCGGGCCACAGCGGACGCCGCCGCCCGCACCTTCCCGTGCGCATGAGCCGATTCGCCGGGCAGGCAATCTCTCCACCGTCCATCGACAGCCGGACCGGATCGCATCCCAACGGAGAGCGGCATCTAAGGTTTGCGGGCGAGTAGTTGAATCTCCTGGAACTGCCGTCGGTCGGTGGGCTGAGGCTGGCGGACCATCCGGGTCACCTCGGCCAACCCGGACTTGCGCAGCATCGAGGCCAGGTGATCAGGCCACCACCGATAGGCCGGCGCGACTGTGTGATCGAAGGCCTGCGTCGGGTGAGACGGATCATCGCTTGCCGAAAAGCCGACCAGCAGGTGGCCGCCAGGTGACAGCACACGATGGAACTCCGCCAAGATGACGGGGAGTTCCTGGGGCGGCGTATGGATGATGGACCAACGTGAGAGAACGCCGCCCAGCACGCCGTCAGCGATGTTCAACGCGGCCATCGAGCCCACGTCGAACCGCAGCCCCGGATAGGCCTGTCGAGCCAACTTGATCATCGCAGGAGAGGCATCAACGCCAAACGCCGCCAGCCCCAGCTCGTCGAGGTAAGCGGTGATGTGGCCGGGCCCGCACCCCAGGTCCGCGACCTGACCGTCCCCACCCGCACGTACGACCTCGGCGAAGGCACCCAAGATCGCGCGGTCCAGGGGACTGTCACGCAGCGTGTCGCGGAACAGCTGTGCATAGGTGGGGGCAGCAGCATCGTAAGCCTCGCGGGTGGCGCTGAGAGCATCGTGTTCGACCATGCTCGCGACGGTAGTTCCTGGCGCTGAGGCGAGCCGAGAGAATCACGATCTTCCCTACCGCCCATCCGCCCGGGCCATCGCCAGTTCGGAGAAGAGTTCGCCATCACGACGCGGATCGGCCCCGGCCGCCGCCGGCTGCGCCTCGCCCAGCTGGTGCAGATGCTCGCCGAGCCCGTCTCGATCGACGCCCGCCAGGCCGTCAACGTCACTGCCTCGGTCGGCGCTGCGACCCCCGACGCGATCGGCACCACCCACCCGTCGCTGCTCCAGCGGGCCGCCGACGCCGCGATGTACGAGGGCAAGCACTGCGGCCGCGCGGTGTTCACCACTGCCCGGCACACGCAGGTGCCGTCCAACACCGGTCGACGGGCGGGCCGCCCCGGCACGCACACGCTGGGGCGTGTCGCATGCGCTGCTCGCCTGGGCCGAGGCCCCCGCGATTACGTCGTCCGAGGTGCCAAACGCCCCTGCTGGAACGAAGCGCTCTCTTGGACCGTGTCCTATGTGGCGGTCGCTCGCTGTGCTTGCACAGAACTCCGCCTCAGACCCCGGTATGCCGGAAGCCTGGTGCCTTCGTGCCTGGGCGAAGGGCCGGACGCAACCGCCCCTTTCGGGTGAGACAAAGGGCGCCTTGTCCGGGACATCGGCTGAAGATCGCTAGCGTCGGGAGCGGCCCATTCGCCAGGTCGAGGGAGGGCAGCGTGCGTTCGGACACCCCGCGCAGGATCATAGCGGCCGGCACTCCGGGTGCGAGTGGAGTGATACGGATGACCACGTACGTTCCTCTTGCCGAGAGTGGCCGCAGGGACGCTTCCGTCGCCAGCCGCCGACCCGGGCATCTGCGCGCCGTGGCGCCCGATTTCCCCCTGAACCGAGCGAGGTCATGGAGATGAACAAGCGATTCGTCGTCGGCCCCCTGATCGCCGGTACGGCAGTGGCAGGACTCGCAGCACTCGCCGTCCCGGTACTGGCTGCTCCAGCAGAGACTCCGACGGCTGTCCAGGCCCCTTTGATCAGCAGTCCTCGGATGCTCGGCATCATTGGCACCTACGCGCCGGGCCACGAGTCCGTGATGAAGCACCAGGCTGCCCAGCAGGCGGCGAAGGTCACGGAGGACAACGCTGCCGCTGCCGATGAGCCCATCAGGGGCGAGAAGTCCTGGGACGCCAGGAAGCTCGGCCGCAAGCACGTCAAGACGCCGGTGACGTACCCGATGAAGCCGCCGGTCGGCGGTGACCACCACCAGGCGTGGATGAACTGCGACGGCAACGTCTACGACAAGGCGATCCCCGACGTGAACGCCGTGCACTCGCTCGAGCACGGCGCGGTGTGGGTGACGTACAACGACAAGGCCCCGGCCACCGACGTGAAGAAGCTGAAGGACAAGGTCAGCCAGATCTCGTACTCGCTGATGAGCCCTGTGCAGGACCAGGCCGGGGCGATCATGCTCACCGCCTGGGGCAAGCAGATCACGGTCGACAGCGCGGACGACCCGCGGGTGGACCAGTTCCTCACCAAGTACGTGCAGGGTCCGCAGACACCCGAGCCGGGTGCCACATGCATGGGCGGACTGACCGGGTGAGGACCTGGACGAGGGTCCGTGGGCTCGCAGCCACGGCCGCCACGCCGGTGCTGCTGTTCGCGGGCGCGGCCACCGTCGCGTACGCCGGCGGCGACGACGTCTACCAGGCCGGGCACGGGAGCACGGCGGCCGCCCCCGCGCCGGACTCGCCCGACGTCGGCTTCGCCCGTGACATGGCCGTCCACCACCAGCAGGCGGTGGAGATGTCCTTCATCGTCCGCGACCGCACACAGGACGAAGAGCTACGGCGACTCGCCTACGACATCGCCAACACCCAGGCCACCCAGCGCGGCATGCTCCTGGGCTGGCTGGACCTGTGGCAACTGCCGAAAGTCGCACCCGGAACGGCACCCATGGCCTGGATGACGGCTTCCGAAAGCAGCGAGGGCCATGGCAGTCACGAAGATCATGGCAGTCACCAGGTCCGTGAGGGTTCGCTGATGCCCGGCATGGCCACCCACGCGGAGCTGGAGCATCTGGCGAAGGCGAGCGGCAGGCAGGCCGAAGTGCTCTTCCTGCAGCTGATGACCGACCACCACAACGGCGGCATCACGATGGCACGGGGCTGCGCGGACCTGTGCACCGTGCCGCAGGAGAAGGCCCTCGCCCGGAAGATGCTCGACGCCCAGCAGTCCGAGACGGACCTGATGGCGGACATGCTCAGACAGCGGAACTCTGCGCCACGGCCCTGATCCTCTCCTCCGCCTCCCCCGACCGCATCGAGGACGTCCGCGACCGCCTCCGCGACTTTGCCGCCCCAGTGAGAACCGGGAGAACCCGGGTCCCGGGCCTCAGTCTTCTTGACGGCGCTCTTTGAATTCGGCTCTGAGCGGATCTGCGTGAACGCTCCTGTACTTTCTTCCGGACCCGCAATGGCGGGTTTCCAAGGGAGGCGGAGGGAGCGACCGTGGTTGATGAACGGCTTGATGCCGAGTGGCTCCGTGGCTGGTGCGAGCAGGCGGATGCGGCGCTGGCGGAGCTGATGCGGTCGTTCCAGACACGGCACGGGGTCGAGCCCGACAGCAACGTGGTCGTGCTTGCTACGGAAAAGAGCCACCAGGCGACGGACAGACTCGTGGAACTGACGCCGATTCCCTCGGACCTGACCACGATGTACTGGGTGATCGACGAGGTCTCTCTTCCCGATGTGGACAACGGTTACTTTGTCCACCCGGCTTCAACAGCCGCGGACCACTTCCGCGAGTACGGGGCCGTCCAGATCGACGGGGAGGAATCTGCCCTGGTCTTCGCCAGCGATGGCGGCGGCCATCTGTTCGCCCTGGCGGGTTCCGGTCGGGTTTGGAGGTCAACCACCGCCTCATGGTTCGATCAGTTCGACCTTGCCGCAGCCAGTCTTCAAGAGTTCTTCGAAGGGCTCTCCCGACAGATCAACAGCCAGCTCTGACTGCTGGTCGAAGGGCTGGCCGAATCACAGCCGGGTGAGGATTCGGGTCCTCAGGGGCCGGAATGATGCCCGGCCATATATGGCTCTCTTGATCGTTTTGGCCCTGTTGACGTGCCCCTCGACGGTGCCCGTCGGCCTGACCACCCGCCCGCACCCCGGCCAATCCTGAGCCGGGCGCTCCTGTGAGTGCCCCACGGGCAGGACCCCACGGTAATCCATGGTTTCCTGAATTCAGGAACAGATGTACTGTCGTGGGGTGCTGACTGTTGCCCCCGACGTTGAGGTGCTGGCCCGGTTCGGCCGCGCGCTCGCTGACCCGATCCGATGCCGGCTGCTGCTCGCCCTGCGTGAAGCCCCGGCCTATCCCTCCGATCTCGCTGACGCCATCGGCGTCTCCCGCACACGCCTGTCGAACCACTTGGCGTGCCTGCGGGACTGCGGTCTGGTGGTCACGACGCCTGACGGCCGCCGCACTCGCTACGAACTGGCCGACGAACGCCTCGGGCACGCGCTCGACGACCTGCGCGCCGCTGTGGTCGCCGTTGAGGCCGACCGCACCTGCGCCGAGGCGGATGAGAAGGGGTGCTGCTGATGACCGCGACATCCCTCGGCCCGTCGCCGGCCCGCCGCGACGTCCTCGCCAGGCGGATACGCCTGCTGGTCGCGGTCACGATCGCCTACAACGTCATCGAGGCAGTTGTCGCCATCACGGCCGGCACCCTGGCCTCTTCGACCGCACTGGTCGGCTTCGGCCTTGACTCCGTCATCGAGGTCTCCTCCGCGGCCGCGGTCGCCTGGCAGTTCTCCGCCGGCGAGCACGCGGTTCGCGAGGCCCGCGAGAAGACCACCCTGCGGATCGTCTCCGTCTCGTTCTTCGCGCTCGCCGCGTACGTCAGCGTCGACGCCGTCCGGGCTCTGATCGGCACCGGGGAGGCCGACCGCTCCATCCCCGGCATCGTGCTCGCCGCCCTCTCGCTCGCCGTGATGCCGTTCCTGTCCACCGCCCAGCGCAAGGCGGGACGCGAACTCGGCTCCGCCAGCGCGGTCGCCGACTCCAAGCAGACCCTTCTGTGCACCTACCTCTCGGCGGTGCTCCTGGTCGGCCTGGTTCTCAACGCCACCCTCGGCTGGTCCTGGGCCGACCCCATCGCCGCTCTCGTCATCGCCGCCATCGCGGTCAAGGAAGGTCGGGACGCCTGGCAGGGCAAGGGCTGCTGCGCGGCCCCGGCCGCCGCGGCGATTCCGGGCGCCGGCACTAAGCCGGACGCCTGCGGCTGTGCTCCCGGATGCAGCTGCTGCAACTGACCAGTCCCGCGGCGGCCTCGGACACCGAGAAGATCGAAGCGGACAGGCGAGGTGGGCGTCGTCGATGATGCGGCTGCGGTCGCGGTAGCCGAGGATCGTGTTGTCGAGTGCCGGGAGGAACCGGACGGGTGCGGGGGTGTCCGGGTGTGGGCCGGTGCGTCGGGCAGGTCGAGAAGCTCGCGGCCGCGTTCGTCGCGGAAGGAGACGAGTTCTTCGCGGATGGCTTTGACTGCAGCGGGCAGTCCGGCGAGGCCGCACCAGGAGCGGATGTCACTCGAAGGCGTGCAGTCGGGACCAGAGGCCGATGAAGGGTTCCTGGGGTTGTTGCGCCTACTTCCGCACAGATGTGCCACGGCGTCGTGGACGGGTGTGTCCGCACGCTCGAGCAGGTACTGGCGGGCGAGGGTCGCGCGGTTGAGGGCGCGTGTGTCGAGGACGGTCATGGTGTTCTCAGGCCGCGGCGCGCTCGTCGGCCGGATGCCGGCGCAGGGCCGGGTGGGCGAGGGAGGGGGTGTGCAGGAGACGTCCAGCGGGCTGATGTCGGTGCCGGGCGGGACGATCGCGTCGATCCGGTCGAGGACGTCGTCGTCTGCGGACACGATCCAGCGTCGTCAACTGCCGCTGTGATTGGGGCCCTTGCCCCCATCAGGCCGTTGAACTTGGTGGCCCGCACCACCTCGTCTCGACGGCCCTTGAGGGCTTTGCCGACGATCTCTTCGGTCTCGCTGCAGCCGTACACATCGGCTGTGTCGATAAAGTTGATGCCTGCGTCCATCGCCCGGTGGACCATGCGCACGCAGTCGTCGTGCTCGGGATTGCCCGTCTTGCCGAACATCATGGTGCCCAGGCCCAGTAGGCGCTGACCTCGATCCCGGTACATCCCAGTTGCTGCATGCGCACGGCGGCCCGCTTCCTTCCGATTGTCTGCCGGGTGCCGCCGCGTCGCCGGGGCGGCACCCGTGGTCCTGTGCCGAGTCTGCCGGCTCAGCCGTTGTAGGGAGCGGTGACGTCCAGGACCCAGGTGACGCCGAAGCGGTCGGTGAGCATGCCGTACAGCGGCGCCCACTGTGCGGCCTCCAAGGGGCGCACCACCGTCGAGCCCTCCAGCAGCCCCTGCCACAGGGCACTGATCTCGTCGGCGTCGTCGCCGCGCACGGAGACGAAGAAGGGTTTCTCGCCCCGGTTCCAGGGCAGCTGGGAGGGCACGTCGTAGGCCATGACGTGGAATCCGTCATCCCCGACCACCTCGCCCCACATCACCCAGTCCGCCTCGTTCTCGTTCTGCACATTGCCGGCGTCCTTGTAGGTGACGGCGACGGTGCGTCCGCCGAAGACGGACTGGTAGAAGTCCAGCGCCTGACGCGCGTCGCCCCGGAAGTTCAGGTGGGTGGTGGTCGTGACGGACATGCCTGCTCCTTGCGTGCGGTTCCTCGAATACGTGCCGCCGCGGTGGAGGAGCTACGGCGCAACTGCCGTGAACTGGGCATTGACCCCTTGGCGGCTCTGGACCACCATGTCAGGAGTAGCGGACAGGATGTGTCCTGTACTGCGGGCAGAATGGTGGCCATGCAGAAAGCGTCCTCGCGACTGCTCGCACTGCTCTCACTGCTCCAGACGCGTCCTGACTGGTCCGGCAAGACCGGCGGCACCACCCCGCGCTGACCCCGAGCACGGATAGTTCTCCGGCGCCGCCGTCGACCTGTCCCATCCGCCCTCCCACCACTGGAACGCCTGGACCACAACGACGGCCAGACCCGCTCCGGCGTTGGCTCACCGGCACTGCGGCAGACCCGCTCCGGCTGACGCGACACAACTGCGGGGACGGCCAGGGCGGTGTCGATCCCGGAGGGCGTCCAGCGAGATGGCCGGTCCACGGACTGGTCGGGCAGCGGGATGGCGGCGATGTCGCCGACCAGGAAACGGGCGCGTGCTGCTCTCCAGGCTCGTCAGTATCGCCGACCGGGTGCTCGACGCGTACCGCAATCTCCCCACCTCGTGGACGGCGTCGTTCACCACGCGGGCGGTTCACGATGCCCTTGTGCAGCTGCCAGACCAGGGCGGCGCGGTACTTAGAAATGATCTGAGTACGAATACGGATGGGGACTGAGTTGACCTGACGAAAGGGTGAAGATCACGGATGGGGCACCGCCCCCGTCTGGACCTGTAGTCAACCCTTCTCTGAGGTATGTCATGCGTAAGTTAGGAACAGCAGCCGCTGCACTCCTGGTGGCCGGTGCCGGCCTGGTGGCCACGGCCGGGACGGCCGGGGCCGCGACCGGTCCCGTGGACAAGGCCCCCTCGGCCGAAGCCTGTTCGACCGCCTGGGGCAGCGGTGTCAAGTCGGCCACGGACTCGGACACCAAGCCGCTGAGGAACATCACGACCAGCAAGAGCACCTGCTACGACCGCATGGTCTTCGACGCCAAAGGCGTGAGTGGCAAGATCGGCTACCACGTCGGTTACGTGGCCAAGTTCCATCAGGACGGCTCCGGCGAGCAGATACCGGTCACCGGCGGCGCCATCCTGCAGATATTCGTGTCCGCGCCGAGCTACGACCCGGCGACGACCAAGCCGACGTACACCGGGAAGGCGGGTAAGCCGCTACCTGGTGTGAACATCACCGGATACAAGACGTTCACGGACACCAAGTTCGGGGCGAGCGTCGAAGGCCAGACTCAGATCGGCCTGGGTGTACGAACCAAGCTCCCCTTCCGAGTGCAGCAGTCCGGCGACAAGCTCATCGTGGACGTCGCACACACCCGGTAAGGCAACGGGTGGGCTGCCCGGCCGCGCCTCCAGCCGGGCAGCCCACCCGTAGGAGGAGACGTTCGAAGCACGGCGGTCGTGGAGGCTCACATGGAGTTGAGGAACCGGACGTCGTGCCGCCCGGCGCTGCGGCCGGGGTAGCGGAGCTCTGTCCCGATGCCGATCTTTCGCGCTCCGATCGCATAACTGTGAACCACCCGGTACACGACTGGTTCATCTCCCAGCTGCGGCACACTGAGCGGACCATCCACAAGCTGGAGCACGGACATCCCGCTCTGGCTCCCCAAGCGGCTCCTCAGCCAGCGCTTCCCCGACCTCCAGCCCCCAGGGCGGACCTACATGACGGAGGACAACTACCGCAGGATCAGGACCCACTACGCACAGGGCCTGACTCCCACGGAGAAACGGCGCTACTTCCTCGACAACCACGACATCTGGATCCCCCTGAGCATCATCACGGCACTCTTCATCACCTACGCCCGAGAACCCCAGGCAGCTCAACCCAGTGAACCCGAGTGACAGGCGTCCACTGGACCCTTGTCACGGCGGGTCGGTCTCGTGGGAATCAGGGAAACGGTGGGTCGGCGGCGCGTCCTGCGAGGGCCGGAAGCGCCCGTCCCAGGCGGGCGAGCGGGGACAGGGCCATCAGCACCGGGGAGAGCATCATGCCTGCGGCCGTCACCAGGAGGCTGGTGCGCAGCCCCCACTCCATCGCGAGAAACCCGCCGAGTAGCGAGCCGAGTGGGGTCAGCCCCATGCCGGCAAACGTGATCGTCGCGGCCGCGCGGCCTTGCATCCCGTCCGGAGTGACCGCCTGCCGGACGGCCAGGACCGTGACATTCACCAACTGGCCGGCGGTACCGAACACGAAGTTGATCGCAAGGAGCGCGGTAACAGTCACCGCAGAGGAGCCGTGCAGCGCGGGCACACACAGGAACGCGCCGTCGCCGAGTGCGGCTGCGGACACGAGCACCGCACCATGACCGAACCGGCCCGGCAGACGGGAGGCCAGCACCGAGCCCAGGAGCGCGCCAGGCCCCGTTGCCGCAAGCGCCAGCCCGACGGCGGTACCCGACAAGTGCAGTTCCCGCGGCAGGAAGAGCAGATAGACCGTCATCACGGCCGCGAAGGAGAACTGGAAGGCGGCCGAGGCAAGGCACACGGTCCGCAGCGAGGCGTCCCTGACGACGAAACGGAGCCCCTCATGAATCCGCCGCCATATGCGAGGGGGACGTTCCGAGCGTTCCGGGATCGATTCGATCCGACGGATCCGCCGGATCGACAGGAACGACAACGCGAAGAACAGCGCGCTGGAGGCGGCAGCGATCGGCGCCGACAGCAGTGACACCAAAGCACCGCCGAGGGCGGGACCGCCGATCTGCGCCGCGGACCGGCTGCCCTCGAGCGCGCTGTTACCCCGCACCAACTGATCGCGTTTCACCATTCGTACGAGAGACGCCTGGTATGCCACGTCGAAGAACACGGACAGGGCCCCGACGGCGAAGGCGACTACGAGCAGCGCGGGCAGGCCGAGCCAGCCGAGGAGGCCGGCCACGGCAGCGACGCCCAGGGCCAGGGTTCGGCCGACGTCCGTCAGCACCATCACCGTGCGGGCCCGCCACCTGTCTACCCACGCACCGACGAAGAGCGAGAGCAACAGGATCGGCGCCTGCCCCAACGCTCGGAGGACGCCCAACTGGCCGGCCCCGGCGTCGAGTGTCAGGACGGCGAAGAGCGGCAACACCACCAGGCTTGCATGTTCGCCGAGTTGGGAGGCCGTCTGACCCACCCAGAGGCTACGGAAGTCGCCATCCCGCCACAGACTTGAAGGGACAGGTCGACTGGAATCAGATACAGCGGAGGAAGCGGACGGCACCGGGATCCCTTGGATTGCCGACGACGAGGCCCATCACCCGGCGCACAACAGGCGCACCGAAGGATCAGGCAGGGGAAGGCTCGCTGTGCCGCAACATCAAGGGGCAGCACGCGATGACAGGCCGGTCACGGCCCACAACGTCAACGCGCGCTCGGAAGACCGACCATGTCTCAGCTCCTCGTGGGTCACTCGCCGAACCTGAACGCTAGCCTTTGGCGGCCAGGCATGCGAACCCTGCGCGAGATGTACCACCTGTCACTGAACGAAGCCCGGCTGACGGCCGCCGACCTGCGGGGAGCCGGCCTGGTCGGCACGTCCGTGGAAATGGCGCACCTGGCAGAAGGACTCCGCAAGCGGTCCGTCGCCACCACCCTCGCTCCGTCGCCCACCTGACCGCCCGCGAAGCTGCTCGGGCGGGTTGACAAACGGCATGAGGAATCGATGGCACAGGACACTCAGCCCCAGGGCCCGCCGCTGACGAGAGCGGGGCCGGAGTGGCGGGCAGCGACGGAGGCGGTCGCCGGCACGGCAGCGCCTTCCGCCACATGGTTGAAAGTGTGAAGGGTTGAAAGGGTGAACGACGCAAGTGCGCACCGGGTGAACCGGCCCGCCGGGCGCCCAGCCGTGGTTGGTGGCCAGGGGCCGGCACTACGGCCGGGCGAGAGCGAAGCAGGCCAGAGTGATCACCGTACGGCCTTGAAGGCGTCCGCCCTCCGCAGCTCGATACGGGTCAGCTCACTGAACTGGGCCCTGAGGGACTTTTCGATGCGTTCCAGTTTGTCGGCCGGCAGCCGCAGTCGCCGGGCGATGCGCCCGGGGGACGAGCCCCCGTGCCAGGCGATCACCACGGTGCCCCCGGGGCGCACCACACGGTGCAGTTCGCGTAGTCCGGCTTCCAGGTCTGACCAGATGGCCACATTGTTGACCGAGACGACACGGTCGACGCTCTGATCGGCCAGGCCGGTGCGGTCCGCCGTACCGAGGCTCAGGGTGACGCGGCCTGCGCGGACCGCACCGCGGTTGGCCTTGGTTGCGGCGTCCCGCATTTCGGGGGACGGGTCCACGCCGAGGATGGTGGTGGCCGGGGTGCGAGTGGCCAGCAGCCGTACCAGTCCGCCAGGCCCGTACCCCACCTCCAGCACCCGGTCGTGCGGCTGGACGTCCAGGATGCCGAGCACGTCGTGCTGGTCCCGGCTGTTGGTCCACAGCATGAACCGTCCGGCAGCCCGCCCGAGCATGCCGGACGGGCGAGCGAACGGTGAGGTGACGGGCTGGCCCGTAGCCCAGGAAGCCGGTTGGGAGTCCATACCGACAGACTGGCTCCCCCACCCCGCCGGGAGTCAAACAGGGCTGAGCCGTCCGGGCAGCCCTCGGACGAGCGCAGCCGTACCCCGGACGGGATCCATAACCCCCGGAGGTGGGCCCAGCGCCTGAAGCAGGCCGTCGCACGCCTGCTCGCAGGAGGGGACGTAAATCGTTCGGTGTCACTCCCGATCAAAGGAGATCCAGGACGACCGCCCGCCGCGCGACGTGCGCCGCTGCGAGACAAGCTCCCACGCCTGTACCTGGAACGCGCGGCGATGGAACAGCTCGGAGCGGATCCGGCGCCCCGGGAGCGGATCTTCGCGGTCGTCTTCGACGGGCTGCGGCCACGCTGAATCGAAGGCGTACGAACCTCCCACGGACGTTGCCGAACGGACCGATCCCGCCACTGGAGGAAGCTCGACCGGCCGGGCGCGGGCAGCCTCGTGCGGATCACAGATCGTATCGACGAACAGCATGTGTCCGAACCGGTCTGGTGGTCCTGGACGTCACCGCCCGCGATGATGCGACCGCGATCGCGTTGGTTTCCGACTCGATCGGGTGGGGGCGGGCCTTGGCGAGGAGTTCGCGGCCCATGTACCGGTCCGGCGCGAAGGCCGAGCGGGGGAACGAACGCCCCGGCCTGGAGGCGTTGGAGCCACCTGCGTGAGCCCGTGTCACCGGCATCTCGTAGGCTCCGGCCATGAGCGACGGGGAATCCGGCAGACGGGTCATAGACGGGCGCTTCGAGCTGGAGGCGCGGCTCGGTGGCGGCGGCATGGGTATGGTGTGGCGGGCGCGCGATCTGGTCCTGGACCGGGCCGTGGCGCTCAAGGAGGTACGGCCGCCCGATCCGGGTCTCGCCGAGTACGACCCGCAGGGCGCGGCGATGCTCCGGGCCCGGGTGCTGCGCGAGGCACGGGCGCTCGCCCGTGTCGACCACCCCAATGTGGTGACCATCCACCACGTGGTGGACGGCGGGGAGCACACCTACCCCTGGCTCGTCATGGAGTTGGTGACCGGCGGATCGCTCCAGGACCGGCTTGGGAAGGGGCCGCTGGCGCCCGTCGAGGCCGCCCGGCTCGGCCGCGAGGTGCTGGCCGCGCTGCGCGCCGCGCACGACGTCGGCATCCAGCACCGGGACGTGAAGCCCGCCAACGTCCTGATGAGGCCCGACGGACGTCCCGTCCTCACCGACTTCGGCATCGCGGCCATCAGGGAGTCGACCGCCCTCACCGCGACCGGGTCCGTCATCGGCACGCCCGACTACATGGCACCCGAACGCATCTCCGGCGACGAGGGCGGCCCGGGCTCCGACCTGTGGTCGCTGGCGATGATGCTGTACGTCGCCGTCGAGGGGCATCACCCGCTGCGCAGGGGAACCACCCTCGCGACGTTGGCGGCCCTCCTGAGCGAGGAGCTTCCGCCGCCCCTCCAGGCCGGACCGCTGACCGGCTTCCTGAGCACCGTGCTCGTCAAGGACCCGGCCGACCGGGCGGACGCGGAGACCGCCGACCGGATGCTCGCAGAAGCGGCCGCAGGCCGGGACACGGCGCCGACTGCTCCGAGTGTCCCGAGTGCTCCGGACGGGGCGCGGGGGCCGGGCGGGGGCACCTCGTACCGGTTGGCTCCTCCCCCGGGGCCGACGACCGCACCCCCACCCTCCGCACCGGTCTCACCGCCCGGTTTCGGACCGCCGACGGGCTTCGGGCCGCCGATCGGCTTCGGACCGTCGGCTCCGCACAATGCCGTGCCCGGTCCGGTCGGGCCGCCGACCCCCTACCCGGTGGGCCCCACACGGCCGACGCCGGCGCGACCCGGCGGCCGTGCGAAGCGCCGGGTCGCGATCGCCTCGTCCGTCGTCGGAACCGTGCTGGCAGGAGTCCTGGTGTGGACTGCGCTGCCTGACCGAGGCGGCAAGGACGGCAAGACGGCAGCCAATCCACCCGGCCCGACCTCGACCTCGACGAACGGCCCGACTCCCGCACCGCCCACAGCGTCCCGCGCGGCGCCGGCGCCCCAGGCCGACGCGAAGACCGATCTGCTCACCCCGGACGGCATCCGGACGGCGGTGAAGGAGATCAAGGCCACGACCGGCACGGACCGCGCGTGCGACTTCACCGTCTATCCGGACTACGTGTCCGCGGAAATCATGGTCAAGGGCAGCGACACCAAGTACGACAGCTACACCTACCGCCCGGCCCAGGGCGTCCAGAAGGGCATCATCAGCAGCGCGCTCATCGGCGGCGACCGCCCGTTCAGCCTGGACGACTTCGACTGGGACGTCCTCCCCGCCCTGCTGAAGCGGGCGGAGAAGGACCTGAACGTGAAGCGGCCGACCATGCGTTACGTCCTGGTCCGCCCCGCCGACGACACGTTCGACACCCCGCTGGGACTGGCCGTCTATCTCGCCGACGACCACGTCACCGGCTATCTGGATGCCGACCTGAAGGGCAAGGTGACCCGGGTGATGCCGGCCCAGGACTGACCGGCCTGTCGGCTGGGCCCGGCGGCGTGGTGGACGAACGCCGCCCGGGCCCCGGGGACGACGGTGAGGGCCGGGCCCTCGGCTTCTTGGCGTCGTCGACGTGGATGGTGTTGGGCAGGCGGCGACCTCAACGCAGGCGCACCGCTGGAGCTGCTGTACGAGGACGTGCGTCACCCCTGCCCGTGAGGTGGCGTCGTGGCTCAGCGGACGGGAACTCGGGGGAACGCGTGCGCGTCGATGAATCCGGGGACGACGACGCGGCCGCCCAGGTCCCTGATGTCCGGCTATGCCGGGCTCGGACGGACCCAGGCGGCGCGACACTCCTTGAGTGTCCCGACGGCGGTGCCGTCCGAACCAAACACGAGCACCGCCTGGCCCTGAGCGGTGAGCCGGTCCATCCCCAACCGCGCGGCAACGGCCGTGTTGTTCCCGCCTGTGGCACAGGCCGGCACGATCCGAGCCCGCTTCGCCAAGCCTTGGGCCGTGGCACGCCGCTTTGCCCAGTTCTGCAAGGTCAGCCGCTCAGCCTCGGACTACACGAGCGGCTCCAGCCTGGTGAGGCCCATGCCCACAGCACAGCGCGAAGTGACGAGTGGGGGTACCGGCCCGGCCTACGGCCTGTACGAGTCCGGCAGCAAGCCGTGGTTGGAGTGGGGAGGACCTGGACCTGTCCGTACCCTTCTCCCGCACAGGGTGTTTCGGCCCTCGCCCGAGCGGTCCGTCCGCGCCAAGCACGCCCCGGCGAGGAGGACTTCTCGCCATGCTGGTTCACCGGGTCGATCGTCATCGTTCTGCCCGGGGGAGTGACAGATCGTCATCGGTGTGGGTTAGGATGCTGGAGATGAAGAACTTCTCCTCGTACGGATTGGGGGAATCGTTCGCACCAGGTGAGTGCTGATGGCACATCACTTCGCGAACCAGATTCCGGCCCGCTTGTTGATATGGCAGCGCGTGCGTGAGTACGCCGTGCCACCGTCCATGATCGAGACCGCGACCGCACGGCGTGCGGTCGGCGACTGGGCAGGGGCCTGCGCCGCCGCCCGGGTCGACGTTGATCTCGATCTGCGCGCCGTGCGCGACCGCCACGGCACCGATCTCGTCACCCACCTCCGTGCAGATCTGCGTCGGCTGGCGCCGGATCTGCTCCGCTGGCACGTGCCCAGGATCGCCCCCGACGGGCGGCTCCGGCCCGGCCTCACCATCTCTCTGGCCCGCTACCGGAGTTCCGGCGCCACGCCGCTGCAGCTGGTGGTGCGGACACCGCCGGACTGGGCGGACGCCGGACAGCGGATGTCCCTGACCCTGTGGGAGGGGGCCGGGAACAGCGCTGCCGGGCACCACCCGCACCCGCATCCCGACCGGCGTTTCCGGCTCGACCTGCATCGGCATCTCTGGGACTCCGGGCGGAGCGGCGAACTGGCGCGGCGGTGCGGTGCGGGCAGGGCGTCGTCCATGCCGCCTCCCGACCGGCCGCACGCACCCAGCCGGCCATTCCTGCCGGATCGGACCGATCGGCCCGATCGGCCCACCGTCCACGATTCCCCGTGGGCGGAGGCAAGTTGGGCCGCCGAGGCGGAGTTGCTGTTGCGGGCCGAGGGGCGCCCTCGCGGAGCCTTCACCGTGCGGCTCGGTACGCGGAGCCGCGCCGTTCTCGAACTCGTCGCCCCCGACGACAGCCACGCCCCGACGTTCCGGCCGCTGCGGGAGGCGCTGGCGCCGCAGGAAGTCGCGGCGCTTCCGGTGCTGCCGGAGGCGGCGGCACGGGTCCTTCCGGATCTGGAGCTGCTGCGGGCCGGGCTGGTCACGGCCGAGCGGCTGCATCCACTGGTCGCCGTAGCACTGGCGGAGTCCAGCTCGGCACCGGTGGCCGGCCCCGCCCCCGAGCCCGGCGATCCGCACCGGGTGGAGTGCCGGGGCGAGGTCCACCGGATCGCGCTGCGGGACGGAGTGCTGACAGCGATCGACCACGACCCGGACCAACTGCGCCGGGAGGACCTTCTGGTGGCACTCGGCGGACCCGCGCTGCCCTGCCTGCGGGCTATCGACGCGGTGCACCGCAACCCGGAGGCACTGCCCGCGGTCCGGGAGCGGCTCGGCCACGGTGACGTCGCCGGGGCACTGGCCGTGGTCGAGGGGCTGCTCGGTCCCGGTGCAGTCCTGCGTGACGGGCCGCTCCGAGAGGAACTGGAGTCGGCCGCGGCCCGCCGCATCGACCACGGGCTCTTCCGCTCGGGGCTGGTCGCCGTGCACCCCGCTGCCGGTGCGGCGACGGGCGGGGACGCCTCGGGCGTGGGGCACGCGGACGCGGGCCACCGTCCCCGGCTCGACCGCCGTGCGCCCCACGCCATGCGCAGCAAGCGGAGCAGCCGGGCCCGGCCCCGTACCGGCTTGGCCGGCTGACCGCCGCCCTCGCTGCGATCACTTTCTCCTCAGCTCGCCCTCACGGCATTCCTCACGGCTTTCCTCTCCGCTTCTCTCACCGCGTCCTTCGCTGCTTCTCCCACCGCGTCCCCTTTCCCTCAGCCCTCAGCCCTCACCGCGCCTTCCGGGCCGCACGCACCCACGACATCCGGGACGGGCTGTCCCGTTCCCTCGACCCACCCCAGGTGATGCCCATGACCTCCAGCACCCTCATGCCCGCCGCGATCCCGACCGCCGGCACGCCCGCACCCACACCCACACCCACACTCGCCGACGCATCCCGATCCGACGCCCAACTCGGCCTCGCCGACGACCTCCTGGCCCTCCTGCGCACGACCACCACCGAGCCACGTCCCGACGAGCAGCTCGAAGCGCTCACCCTGGCCGTCGCGGCCGACCTGCCCGTGCTGCTCTGGGGTGAGCCGGGCATCGGCAAGACCGCGGCCCTGACGCAGCTCGCCGGCTCCCTCGACCTGCCGCTGACCACCGTGATCGCCAGCGTCCACGAGCCGTCCGACTTCTCCGGGCTGCCCATCGTGGGCAGCGACCCTGCGGCGCAGGGGGTGCCGATGGCACCGCCGCAATGGGCCGTGGAGCTCGTACGGGCCGGGCGAGGGCTGCTCTTCCTGGACGAGCTCTCCACCGCCACCCCGGCCGTCCAGGCCGCACTGCTCCGGGTCGTCCTGGAGCGGCGGGTCGGCACTCTGCAACTCCCGCCGGGGGTAAGGATCGTGGCCGCCGCCAATCCACGCGCGTCGGCAGCGGACGGGTGGGAGCTGAGCCCGCCGCTGGCCAACCGGTTCGTGCACCTGTACTGGGTGCACGACCGGGAGGTGGTGGTGCGCGGGCTGGGTGGGGTGTGGCCCCGGGCGGAGCTGCCCCGGCTGATGGCGGAGCGACTGCCAGAGGCGGTGGCGTTCGCCCGGCGGGCCGTCTGCGGCTTCCTGGAAGCCCGGCCGACGCTGATCCACCGGCTGCCGAGCACCGAGACGCGGCGCGGCGGCGCCTGGCCCTCGCCGCGGAGCTGGGAGGCCGCGTTGACCCTGCTGGCTTTCGGCACGGCGGCCTCCGTCTCGCGGGAGGTGCTGGCGCTGCTGGTGCGGGGTGCGGTGGGTGACGGGCCGGGCCTCGAACTCCTCGCCCATCTGGACCGGATGGACCTGCCGGACCCGGAGTCACTGCTGGCCGACCCGGCCGCCGCCGAGCTCCCGGTACGGGGCGATCTGCGGCAGGCGGCACTGGAGGCGGTGGTCGCCGCCGTCGGAGCTCGACCGGAGCGGAGCCGGTGGGACGCGGGCTGGGCCGTACTGGTCCGGGCGCTGGAGACCGGCGCCCCGGACCTGCTGGTCGCCCCGGCGACGACGCTGGCCTCGCTGCGGCGCGACGACTGGGAGGTGCCGGACGCGGTGGAGCGGCTGGTCGAGGTGGTCGGTCTCGCCCGGCGCGCGGACCGGTCGGTGAAGCGGGTCGCGGCGGCGGCCGACGCCGGGCGCGTGACGGGGGCGCGCCGATGACGGGGGCCGCCAAGCGCCCGGGTCCGCGCCCGCTGCCGCGCCCGATGTCCCGGCCCGCGCCGCCGCGTCCGGTGCGGGCCGCCCTGCCGAAGCCGCCGGCCGGCTCCGGCGCAGCAGCCGACCGGCCCGGCCTCCCGCTGGACATGGAGAAGCTGCTGGCCGCCCGGCTGCACGCGGTGAAGGTCCGCCCCTACCTGGCCGCCGCGCTCTTCGCACTGCACGTGGTGGAGGACCGGTCGGTGCCGACGATGGCGGTGGACGCACACTGGCGCTGTTACGTCTCCCCCGGCTTCGTGGCGCGCACCCCGGTGGAGGAGCTGGCGGGCGTCTGGGTGCACGAGGTCTCTCATCTGCTCCGGGACCACCACGGGCGGGGCGAGCGGTATGCGCGGGAGCACGAGGAGCACGGGCCGGGCGAGCGAAGCGAGACGGGGGTCCCCCCGGCCGAAGGGTGGGGGAGGCTGCGGCGGAACGTCGCCGCCGACTTCGAGATCAACGACGACATCTACGGTGACGGTCTGCCCCGGCCTGCCGGGGCGGTGCTGCCGTCGCTGTTGCGGCTGCCCGACGGGCTGCTGATGGAGGAGTACCTGCGGACGGCGTCGATGTCCGGGCTCCCCGCGGACCTGGCCTGGCTGGACTGCGGCAGTGGTGCCGACGGGCAGGTCCGGCCGTGGGAGCTGGGGCCCGACGGGGCGCACGGGCTGAGCAGGCAGCAGCGGGACGCGGTCCGCTTCCGGGTCGCGGAGGGTATCAAGGGCCGACCGGGCGACGCGCCGGAAGGGTGGCGCCGATGGGCGGAAGAGGCGTTCCATCCGCCGCAGCCGTGGCGGCAGTTGCTGGGGGCGGCGGTCCGCTCGGCCGCGGGTGCGCCGGGGGTGGGCGAGGACCACAGCTACCGGCGTCCGTCCCGGCGCTCGGCCGGTGTCCCCGGGGTGCTGCTGCCGAGCCTGCGTCGTACGCCGCCCCGGGTCTGTGTCGTGATCGACACCTCCGGGTCGGTGAGCGACGCCGAGCTGGGCAGCGCGCTGCTGGAGGTGGCGGCGATCTCGCGGGCGGTGGGCGGGCGGCGCGACCTGGTGTCGGTGATCTCGTGCGACGCGGCGGCCGGGGTCGCCGTCCCGCTCTGCCGCGCCGAGAACATGAAGCTGGTCGGCGGCGGGGGAACGGATCTGCGTTCCGGTTTTGCCCGGTCGCTCCGCTCCCGGCCGCGCCCGGACGTGATCGTCGCCCTGACGGACGGCCAGACTCCGTGGCCGTCCGCGCAGCCGCCCTGCCGCACCGTCGTCGGTCTCTTCCCCCGTCCCGCCCGCGCCGTGGTCGAGGAGAACCCCGACTACGTCCCGGACACCCCGCCGCCCTGGGCGCGTGTCGTCATCATCGGCTGAGAAAGCACAGTGGCGCCGCATCGCCACCTGTGACAAGCGGCTCGCCATGCTGATGAGGCGGTGCGGCACGTGCTGAAGCGTGACGTGCACGCCCCCGGCGCGCCGTTCGAAGAACGGCGCGGTCTCGGCCGTCTGCTGGGCAGCGCGGTTGGTCGGGCTCATCAGGTCCCCTCCCGGGGCAGGGCATGCGGAACCAGGCCCGCATGCCGATGGGAAACGACGAGCTGGCCGCACTCCTCGACGACTTGGGCGAGGACGAGTTTCTTGAGGGCACCGTGGGCGACCACGCCCGCTGGGCGCTGACCCGCATGGGTGATCAGCGCGCCCTGCCGGAGCTGGTCGAGCGGCTGTACGCCCCGTACCGGGGCCCTTACGCCCGCGGATACGGCCTGGGGGACCCGCATCTGCCGGAGGTCGAGGACGTGCTGACCCCTCTGCGAGCGCACGCGGAGGTCCTCTTGCCCGCCGTTCGGCAACTTCTCCGTGAGGACGGCAAGGGCGGCCGCTGACCTGCCCCTTCCTACGCGTGCTCCAGGCGTGGGGGCCGGCCGCGGCGCCCGCGCTGCCGGAGGTGGTGGCCCTGCTGGGCGACGCCCGGTACGCGTCGTACGCCGTCGACACGCTCGTGGCAATGGGGCCGGCCGCGGCGCCCGCCGAACCCGCCGTGCGCCGGTGCACGGGTCTCGACTTCCCGGTCGACACCCGTCAGGTGGCGTGGGCCGCCCGGCGCCTCGGCGGCGACCGCGACGCGGCGCTGCGGCTCATCGGCGAGGCAGTGCTGGAGGAGGAAGATCCGTCCTGTGCCGTCCACCTCCTCGGCGACTTCGGCCCGGCGGCCGCGCCCTACGCCGACCGGGTACGGCAGCTCATGGAGCATGGCGTGGCCTGGCTGCGGCCGCGGGCGGCGGTCGCGCTCTGGTCGATCACGGGCGAACCGGAGCCGAGCCGGTCCGTCCTGGAAAAGTACCTCCCTCCCATCGCCGAAGGCGGCCACACCTACGGCATCTTCCTCTACGCGCTGCAAGCCCCTCGCCCGGATCGGCACCATCTCCCCGGCGGCGCGGGCGGCCTTGCGTACGGTGCAGGGATTCGACCGGCCGCTGTCGACGTACCGTGATTACCGGGCGATCCTCCAGGACGAAACGATCCGGTCCGCGATCGACGACGTCCTCGCCCTGCCCTGACGACCGGCCTGCGGGCGTACCGAAACGAGCCCGGTGCCCGCCAACTGCCTTGAGCGGATGAGCGGTGACGGCGGGCGGCGCATCGCGTGCGGCAGCTCCCGCAGCGGAGACCGGACCTCAAGCCGCTGCTCGATACACATGCCGAGCAGCTTCGCCAGAGCAATCGACAAAAGGCACGCAGCCCCACCGGTGACAACAAGCCTGCCTCTGTGGCAACTATCGCGTCCGGCCCACCCGTGCGCATCGCTCAGCACGTCGGGTGTGCACGTCTACAGCTCGACGTCGATGTAGTCGATATCGGTGAACTCGACCTGCAGGCCATGGGCGCGGCGGCCGTGGTCCTTGAAGTAGATCTCCTGCAGGCCCTCGGCTGCGATGCCCAGCAACTGCCGCTCGGTGGCGCCCTGTTCCTGGGCCTCGAAGAGGCGGGCGGCGTAGGTCGGGGGCAGGGCCTGGGTGAGGTGGCGCAGGCGGGCGTCGTCGGTGCTGCCCGGGGCGGCGGTGTAGCCGAAACGTGCGCGGGTGTCGATGACGATGCCGCCGGTCGTGGCCGCGGCCTTCTTCGCCTTGGCTCGGATCTGCGGCTGCCACCGCTTGCGCACCTCTCTCTCGAGGCGTGCGGCGAGGGCTTTGCGGGGGTGCTTGATCTCGTTCTTGACGTACCGCTCCACCGTGCGGATGTCGATGCCGAGCAGGTCGGCGACTGCCCGGGTGCCCTTGAGTTTCCTGACCAGGTAGCGGATCTGCGCGGGTGCGGACTTCGGGATCGGGCGTGTGAATGCGCCCTGCACCGCTTTGTCGAGGCTGTCGGCGAGCTTGCCCACGGTCTACTCCCCGCTGTCATTGGTGGGGGTGATGTTGCCGTCCTTGATGTAGCGGGCGAGGTTGAGGCCTGGGCCGTGCCCTTCCCGTGCGCCTTCGGCCCACAGGGTGGTCTGGGTGCCTTCGTGCTTGACCATCCCCGGCGAAACGCCGAGGCGGAAGCCGCCCGGCAGCGGCTTGCCCTGGGCGTAGGGGAGGAAGTCCAGGGGGCTGGGGCCGTCGGAGGCGTACACGGCGCAGTCGGACAGGACCGCGACCGGGTACTGGCCGGTGGCCGCTGCCGTCTTGAGCATCTTGCGGTGCATGTTGGTGCGGGCCTTGGAGATCACGGCGGCGCGGATGTCGGGCCGCCACGTCGGCCGGGCCAGCGCGGGCCACGGCTGTCCGGGCCGCCAGCCGCCGCCCCTGGGGCGCTCGCGGAGCTTGCCGATGCCGCCCTTGACGGTGGCTTTGATCGCCGCGAGGACGATCGCCATGCCCGGGTCGGTCTGCTTGTGCACGGCCATCGCCTCAAGGAACGCTTCGGGGGCCATGTGGGTGCTCACGCCGAGGTCGGCCATGGTGGCGACATAGGCGTCGCGCAGCCGCTGGTACCAGGCATCCAGGTAGCGGCCGTTGTCGGGGCGGATGTACGCCTCGATCGGCGTCACGGTGTGGCCGAGCTCCACCGCGTACGCCACGGTCGGGGTGGCGTACCACGCCGGGCCGGCCGGCCGCTCACCCGTGGGTGTGAACGGCGACGGAAGGTGCTCGTCGAGGTCGATGTGGGAGAGATCCACCAGCCACGAGCCCGGCATCTTGGGATCAAAACCGGGCTTGTTCACGTGCAACGGGGGACCCAGGCCGACCACGGTGCCGTTGGCGGCCGCGGCAAAAGCCATGTTCACGTCGATCCCGACGACGTACGGCTGGAGGCATTCCTCGTCGGTCAGCGGCCGCGCCCAGTCGTACGCCTCCTCCACCAGGACCTCACCCGGGGTGCGCTCGTAAAAGCGCGGCAGGTCAGCGAGCAGCGGGTGTCCGTCCGGGGCCTCGCACGGTGCGCACTCCACCGCCTCTTTGCCGAGGGAGCCGGGGTTGTGCTCGCTGTGCCGCTTCCCGTTCTGGTCCGGTTCGCTCGCCCGCGTGGGCGGGTGCAGGGCGGTCATCAGCTCCAGGCCGTTCACGGCCGTGGAGCCGCGCGGGGTCAGCACCCGCTGCGCGTAGGTGCCCAACAGGTGGGCCAGCTCGGCGGGAGGCAATTGCGCCGCGTCGCCCCAGGAGCGGGCATCGAGCGCGTCCCAGCCCAGGATGCACAGCTGGACGCAGGAGCGCTTGCCGCCTTCGGCGGGGCGGTAGATCCGGGCCCACGGACCCAACCCCCGCCGGGTGAGCTGCCACTCGGCCTTGTCCAACTGCTTGAGGACCTTGTGTCCTTCGGGCAGTCGGCCCGCACGGCGCTCTGTATCGCTCAGCCGGGCGGGCAGGCCGTAGCGGACTGCGGCCGCCTCGGTGAGCACCAGGACCGGATCGGCGTCCTTGCCGTGGCGGCTGAGCCGGGGCATACCGAGCTGCGCCTCGGCGAGCGTCCACTCCACCAGGGACGAAAGAGACTTGGCCGGCACGTCCAGCACCAGGCCCCCCAGGCAGTACGCGACGACCTGCCCGTTCTCGTCGGCGTCGATCACCGCGAGCGGCCCGTGGGCGAAACGCGTGTCGACGGCGGCCGCGGCCGGGCGGGGCTTCGGCGCCGTCGCCTTCACGTCCGGGGCGCCAGGCGCCGGCGGAAGCCCCGTCGTGTCCGCGGGCCGGGAAGAGGCGGAAACGGAGTGCGGCGGGGTGTACTGGGTGATCGTCACGGCCTCAGGGCCTGTGGACTGCTCACGGGCTTGTGCGGGGGCGGGTGTTCGTGGCGCGGGCGCCGAGGGGCCCCTAGGGGGCACGGGTCCAGCTGTTTCCGGCGCGGGTTCGGCGGAGGCGGCCGGGAAGCGGGAGGCGAGGCCGTCCAGGAGCCGCGCGTAGGCGGCGCGCTTCGGCGGCCGGGGCTCTGTCCTGCCCGACTCCCAGTTGCTGACCGACTCACGCCGCGCTTTCAGTGCCTTCGCAATCTGGTCCTGGCTCAGCCCGGCCGCTTCCCGCAGGCGCTTACGCTCGGCAGGAGGCGGCAGAGGGTCTTGGGCAACCTGCTCCAGCAGGGCATCGACCGCGCTGAACAAGGCCTCTTCGTCGTGGGGCACAGGGAACCACCTCCACGCCCAGCCTAAAGGAATCCCCCGCAGATTCCACGTGGATTTCACGTGATTCCTCGATTATCGCACATGGATTGCACGTACCTGCGGGATAACGGACTCGTCGGGGAGGGCGATGCCCTATCGCGCGCGAAGGTTGAGCAGTGTCACCGAAGGCTGATCGCAGCGCCCCGTCTCATCGAAGGCCGGTTGACTGGTTACGGCCCCGCGACACGGTGGCGGCCCGGGTCCCTCGGTGCGGACGCGCTGCCGCTGTAGAGAATGAGAGTCGGCGGCGGTCAGAGAGTGAGCAGTCGGACGAGCAACACCACCAATGTGCCCGCCGTGAACACCGACCCCAACACGGTGAACAGCAGGTCGACCGTCGCTACGTCCCAACCCTGGATCGCAAACCGGCGGGGATCTTCCGGATCGTATCGGACCATGACCAAGGCCCCCACGCCGAAGCCGCCTCCGACGACACCGCGGCCGAACCTGGATGAGTACTCGCACTCGCGGCCGTCCCGGGTCGTCCAGGCGGCGACCGGGTGGTAAAACGTGGCACCTTCGTCGCCTCGACTGACATCGTGGCGGACGATCCGGCCCTCTGCGGTGACACCTGTGCGACGAAGCGCGCCGGCGCGGCGGAGTCCGTACACGCCGAAGCTGAGGAAGACCACGCCAATCGTCAGCGGGATGAGCGAGAAGAGCCATTCACGTTCCATGTCTTGTGCGACGCGTCCGTGCGGATGTCGGTTGCGAGTGGGGCGAGTGGGGCGAGTGGGGCGGCTGTGGCAGCCTGCCTGCCACCACTGTTCCGCGCGCTCCGCGGCACAAAGCCGACAAAGCTGGAGCCCATCGTGACGACCAGACTTCGATGAGGCTGCTCGACCTTCGGCGCGACAGGACAGGCGGTGCCGCGGCGGCTGCCCTGTGACAGCAAACCTTGACGGTTTGCCACTGAAGTTCGGCAACTGCGCGGTTCGCCCCATCGAGGGTGGAGAGGGTTGTCCCATGACCTGGCGGCGCATGATGACGCCGTAACCCGGGGCAATACATGGACTCGTTGTCCTCGCTCTTCTACGCCCCTCACAATCCGAGCTCCGACGGAGATCGAACAGCTACTTACGCATGTCGGAAAAGCGCACCCGCACCGCGACCACCGCACCGGATGCATCCAGGTCGGCCGACACGGGGAAGTAGCCGTCGCCCCAGCTCGTCATCGCGCAGAGCAGTCGGGCATCACCGATGTCCACGACTCCGGCCTCGAATTCACAGGCACGAACCTGACGCATGACCTGCCAGTGATGGGAATGCGGCCGGAAGTCCACCATCAAGCGGCGCCCGGTCTCCTCCTTCCAGCTCAGCACAGCGCGAGCCTTCTCCACCGCCTCCGCCACAGCCAGCCCAGTCCACCCGCGGACACCGTCCTCGCCGGGCTCGCCCAGTTCCCGTGCTGCGAACGTCTCGGCGGCTTCGTCCACGGCAGCACCCCAGAATGCGACGTCGGCCAAGCCGTCCACAGGCTCGTTGTGCTGCCAGGCATTCAAGGCATCGGCATCGCCGAAGAGCACCCGGGCCCAGTCGACGCCGACATCACCCAGCAGCACGGATGACTCCGCCCGGCCTTCGCTCAACCGAACCGATATCTCAGACCAGCGCGGACCGACACCGTCGCCGAAATCGACTCGCGAAGCCAGCACCGGCAGATGACGGTCGCAGGGCACCCCACCCACCGCGACGACAGGCACCCCGAACATCAGAAAACTGCCGCCGCCGTCAGCAGCAGTCCGGCGCACGCGCTGGGCATGTGGTTCGCGGCTCGGCAACGCCTCCAGACGGGCGTCCAGATCTGAGACCCGGCAGTGCTCTTCGAACATCGTGCCAAGTTCCGATGCCCGGGAGGCCGGGATGTCATGGAGCATTGCACCTGGCTGCCGGTCGAAACTGCGAACCGCTGCCGCGGCGTCCGGCCCGGCCACAGCGAAGTCAACCGAGTTGAGGACGTCCTCAGCCATCGCCGCGTCGTCTATGCCGAGCAGAGCGGGATCGATCTCCGCCGGCGACCGCTCTCCGCTCCACAACCCCAGGTGACCGCCGTCAATGACGACCAGGGTCCCCGACGGACAGGTGATCTCACCGAGCCTGAAGATCTCTTCCATGGCGCGGGAGTCTATGGCCGCTCCTCCGGCCAAGAGCAGGCGGACTGGGGGCCACCGGGTGGCCCCACCCCGGTCGACAAGGCCTACGCCATACCTGAACTGCGGGAATGGTTACGCGGCAAGCGCACAGGAGTCCGCATCGCCCGCAAACGCTTCGACTCCAGCGAACGGCCAGGCCGCCACAGACGGGTCGTCGAGCACACCATGTCCTGGCTCACCGGCTACCGCAGACTCAACCACGGCTACGAACGCCAGCCCCGCAACTATCTGGGATTCCTCGCCCTCGCCGCAGCCCTCGGCTGCTACAAGCGAGTCATCCGCCTCACCACGTAGGACACGGTCTTAGTCGCCTGCCCGGTCTGCCGCCTCGCTGAGGCGGGCGATCTCCGCCGCGTGCTCGCTCATCCGAATTCTGGTACCGCCGCCCGTCCACAGGATCGCGCCGACGACCGAGACCGGCACCGACAGGCCGAGAACGGCGAGGGCCTCCGGCCAGTCACGTTCGGCTGCGCACGGCGATTCGCCCGCGCCCTCGTTGGCCGTGGCCCGCTCGGTGGTCAGGCGGGGCTCGCACTCTCGGTCGTCCCCCACCGTGTAAGGCATCACCAGCAGCACGGCACACCAGGCCCACAGCAGCGCCGCCACCCCCAGCAGGACGAAGCCCCGGTTCTGGGTCTTTCTGGCGCTGGCGCGGAAGTCTATGTCGTACTGGAATGATCGCATGGCCGCCGAACATAGCAGTCGGCCTGTCTGCGGCGCGGCGTCCCAGGTGGACCCCCCGCGAGGACCAGTGCTGCACCCACCAGGACTGCCGGTCCGAGTAGTTCACGGATCTGCGGCTCCACCGCGTCGACGCCATCCCACCGTCATGGAAGTCCTGCCCGGCTGCCCGCAGCAGCCGGGGGCCAACGGCGGACACGTCCGAACATCGCGCGGTGGAGAGCCGGCCCGGGTGGAGGCACTGCGGTCGAAGGCGAAACGCCTGGTGGTCCGCGGCTGGCCGGCCGAGCAGGCGCCGGGCCGGTTCACCCTCGCCCCACGTGTAGCCGGGCAAGACGGCGGGCCATGAGCAGCGTCATCGACCAGCAGATCATCGGTTCGGCGCTGGTGCTACGGCGCTCGAAGTCGCGCACCGGGCGGCGGGTGCGCATCAGGTGGGCGAAGAACCGCTCGACGATCCAGCGCTTGGGCAGTACCACGAACCTCTGCCGGTCGCCGCTGCGTTTGACGATCGCCAGGACCAGCGCGAGGACGGCGAAGCAGTACTCGACGAGGCTGCCGGTGCAGCCGCCGTCGGCCCAGGCGAGGGCCAGCCGGTGGTGCGTGACGCGTCCGGTACCGGGGTAGCCGCCGTCGGCGATGGTGGTGGTCTTGCCGACGGCCTTCTTGGCCCCGGATTCGTCCCATGCCTTGCAGTCGGTCCGGCTGCCGGGCAGCGGGCGGTCGACCACGACGACCAGGCGCGTGTCGGCGTCGACGACAACCTGGTGGTTGGTGGAGTTCCGGTAGTTCTTGACTGCACGGCACGCGCGAATCCCACCGTGTCGGGCCAGCGTGACCGATTGGTTCGGTCGAGATCTGAGCGCCGACATGCGCCGGAGCATCCCGTCGTGGGCGCGACCACTGGGCAAGGTAGTGTCCCCGTACCGGAGTTCGGTGGCTGAGGCGAGGCTCTCGGCGCACACGCGCGCCGGACGACAATCATCTGGCGCAGGTGGGGGGCCGATGCGGCGAGCGGTCGTCTTGGGTGGAAGCTTTGCAGGACTGCTCTCTGCTCGCGTCCTGAGCGATCACGCCGGTGAGGTGGTGATTCTTGAGCCAGACAACCTCCAGCAGGAAGGTATAGGACGCGGTGTTCCACACCGCAAACAGCTCCATGCACTCCTGGCGATGGGACACGCGCAGCTGGATCGCTGGTTCCCTGGCATCACTGGTGAGCTCGTGGCTGACGGCACTCATCGGGGTACGGGTGACGACATCCAGTTCTCCTTGGACGACGTCCTCGATCCTTCTCCCCGACGCCGAGGTGCCCGGCGCGACACGCCCCCTCTTGGAGGAGCACGTCCGTCGACGCACGTTGTCACTGCAGAACGTCCGCATCATCGCCGGCCGGCGCAAGGCCTCATGTTCAGCGGCCGCCGAGTGTGCGGGGTCCGCTTCTCCCCCGTCGCCTCAGCCTCTCCAGCAGCCGCACCTGTGGGAGCCGGCGGCCGGCCTCGTCGTTGGCGCGATGGGCCGCTCAACCCGGCGCTGTCATGGATCCGCACGTCAATGCCGCCTTCATGCACGTGGTGCACATGCGCTCACACCCGCGATCGCCCACCCAGCCTGCTCCTTCCACCGGCACGCGCGGCGTCACGCCTCTGACCCAGCCGGCAGCACCGCACAGACCACCACTCGGAGGAACCTCAGCATCATGCCCATGTGGTCTCGGACTCTCGACCAGGCAGGCATCACGGACACCCTGCTGCGCCGCGATTACACCGAGCATCGTCGACTGGTGGCCCGCTACGCCAGGGCTGAGTACGTCGCCGTACGTCTCCTGCTGCCGACGGCTCTTGTCCCCGACGTCATCTGCGCTACGGCGTTCATGCACCACAGCGACAACCTCATCGACAACGGCCCGCTTCACGAGCGCGCATCCCGCCTTCATGCTCATCGCCTGCCTGCTCTCTGAGCCGTCCTCCGAGGACTACTCCGCGGGATGCCGTACCTTCATCGAAGCAAGCCAGCGCCTCGACTTCCTGGAGGACCTGGCCGAGGACCTCCGCGCCGGACGTCCCGGAATCCCGGAAGACTCCCTTGCCCAGCACGGCCTCACGCGTGACGACCTCCTTGTCGGCGCACCACCAGCCCGCATCGAGCCCCTCGTGCGGCAGCAAGCCGACCTCGTCCATCGCGGGCTGGTGGCGTCACGCGCGCTCGTAGATCTTGTGCAACCGCACGGCAGGGGGCTTATCCGCGCCCTCGTCACCCTGAACGAACTCCGGCTACGCCAGATCGAGGCGAAGGGCGCGACCGTGCTCCGCGCCTCTCCCGGGACACCCATCGTTGCAGCCCTTCGCGTGCTGATACGCGAGTACCGCACAGGTCGCGGCAAGCACAGTCGTCGACAAGCTGAGGACCCATAAAGGGGCGGCGTCTTCGAGGCGCCGAACAGCGGCGTGATCTGTCTTACCGTGTTGGTCCGCCAGTAGGTGACCCGTGCGGTCGACCGATGCGCGGTTGCGGCGGTTGGACGTCCCGAAGCCTGCCGGCCGCAGCTCCCTTTCGCTCGGCCAGGCCCGCATACGCCACCGTGGGGTCGTCGGCGGCCAGGTTGGCTTCGATCAGGTCGGGTTGATGCTGCAGCACCGTCGGTTCCCCAAGCTCCAGGTCGCTCACCTGCCGCTGGAGATCGTTCAGACGGGCGGCGGCTTCCGCGTACCTGCCGGCCCCCAGGTCGAGCAGGCCGAGCGCTGCTTCGATGTAGGGGCTGACCAGCTCCGCACCTGTGCGGTCGAGCAGTTCACGGAACTGGCCCGCATGCTCAAAGCACGGTGCGTCCGTGGCGCAGCTTCGGTCCGGGCCAGCGTGGACAGCGCGTAAGCCTGCAGGACCGGCCTGTTCGGTCTCAGCCGCCAGGGGGCGTCTGACAAAGATCACGTTGTGCAGCAGCTTTCCTCCAGGGAGGGAGAGCCGCTGCGTGTGGGAAGGTCACGTGTGTGAACAACCAGGATGGCGGCTCGGGCCGTGAACTCGTACTCGTGGATGGATTGAGGGCTGCGGACGTGGTGCTCGTTCATCGCGAGGCGCTTCGCGTGCTGCGCTTCGGCATCGACACGGCCCACCTCGACGCCTACAGCGACGATGCCTGGCCACAGGAGGTGCTGCACTCGTACGAACGCGCGCTGTCCCTGGCCCGGGAGGCGGTGGCGGATGGCACTCGCTCCCCGCGCGCCGATCCCGGGATGGGGATCGACATCGACGTCCGCGACGACGCGCAGTTCGAAGTGTTGTTGGACTTGGCTCCTCACACAATCCATGCCGAAGGCTGGCGAGGGAACCGGCGGGTCTTCAGCGCCAGTGACTCGGGAGCTTCCCTGTGGATTGCCGTCACCGAGGGGCAGGAGGCAGAACTCCTTTCCCGACTGGACGCGCTGGGGATCCCACCAACCGCGCTTGCCGTCCAGCCACGCGGTCGCTGAGGCGCATTCACGATGCGGGCTCACGAAGCCACAGGATCAGAGCGGCGCGTCGGAGTCATGCCCGGTAGCGTGCCACGAGCTTGGCCGATGCTGCCCCATGGTCATATGAGACACGAACCCTACGGAGCCGAGTCCAAGCCCCAACGGCTCCACGCGGACCAGGTATACGGCGTCCCCCCTCCCTGCGGAAAATGGCTATGGGGTAAGCGGATCGGCATCCGTATCGCCCGCAAGGCCGAGTCCAGCGAGCGTCTCGGCCGGTGCCGCTGGGTCGTCGAGCACGTCATGTCCAGGCCGACCGGGTACCGCCGACTCAACCACTGCTACGAGCAACACCCAGGCAGCGGCCCTGTCCGGCGGATCATGTGATCACTAGGCTGCGACGATGGACCGAGCAACCGACATGGCCGAGACTCTCGCCCAGCCTGCAGACCGGGCCCAGGCCAATGACTACGACAGCTTCGCCGAAGCCTACTCGGCGGAAAACGAGAACAGCCTCGTGAACGCGTACTACGAGCGGCCCGCGATGCTAGCCCTCGCCGGAGATGTGGCCGGCCGTCGGATCCTGGACGCCGGCTGCGGCTCGGGCCCCCTGTCCGCTGCACTACGCGACCGCGGTGCGGTCGTCACCGGTATCGACGCCAGTGCAGGGATGCTGGCGTTGGCAAGGCGGCGGCTCGGTGCCGACGCGCCCCTGCACGTGGTCGACCTGAGCGACCCCTGCCGTTCGCTGACGGTGCGTTCGACGACGTGGTCGCGTCGCTGGTGCTGCACTACCTGGAGGACTGGGGGCCGACACTTGCCGAGATGCGGCGAGTGCTCAGGCCCGGCGGCCGACTGATCGCTTCGGTGGACCACCCTTTCGTGGCCTACACGATCCAGGATCCTCGGCCCGATTACTTTGTGACCACCAGCTATACCTTCGACTGGACGTTCAACGGGCAGTCCGTCCCGATGAGGTTCTGGCGCAAGCCATTGCACGCGATGACCGATGCCTTCACCACCGCCGGTTTCCACCTTGCCGTCATCAGCGAGCCGCAGCCCGACCCGGCCGCCCGTGAGCTGTTCCCCGACGACTTCCATGACCTTTCGATCAAACCCACCTTCCTGTTCTTCGTCGTCGAGGTACCGCCGTCGGCTGCGGGCTCGGACGAGTAGCCACTCGGCGGATCATGAGCGGAGTCAGAGTCGGATCGAGGTGACAGTGACGGTAGTTGCCGTCGCCGAAGTCGTGAGGCCGGGTAGCCGACCGCCGTCAGCACGGATAGCGTCACCCCATGGACCAGGATGAACGGCTGCTTCACGCGTCGTCGTTCGGGGCAGCCGCGTGCGCATACGCCGAGCACCGCCCGGACTACGCGCAGGCCGCGGTGCGCTGGGCGCTTGAACCCGCGCCCGGCCCGCGCGTGCTCGACCTCGGCGCCGGAACCGGCAAGTTGACCGCGGCGCTGGTCGCGCTGGGTGCCGAAGTCATTGCAGTTGAGCCCGACCCGGCGATGCTGACCGAGCTGCGCCGCGCATTGCCGGCTGTCCGTGCCCTGCCGGGTAGTGCCGAGGCGATACCGCTGCCCAATGCTTCCGTGGATGCCGTGCTCGCCGGCAACGCCATGCACTGGTTCGACATGGCCGTCGCGGGACCCGAGATCGCCAGGGTCCTCGCACCCAACGGCCTCCTGGCCGGCCTGTGGAACGTCATGGACGACCAGGTCGAGTGGGTTGCCGGGCTCGCACGGATCAGCGGGAGCGCGGCCATCGGCCCGCGCGACACGCCCACCAGTTGGCGCGTCGAGACGGCCGACATGCACCTTCCCAAGACTGGTGCAGCCGCCCGGTTCGGCTCGTCGGAGCAGGCCGAGTTCCCGCACGGGCAGCGCCGAACCGCCGACTCCCTCGCAGCGACACTCGCGACGCGCGCGGGAATGCTCGTCATGCCAGAACAGGAACGAGAGGCCACGCTCGGCCGGATCCGCGCATTCCTCGCGAGCAGACCGGAGACCGCTCACGGCGAGTTCACCCTCCCGATGCTGACCAGCGTGCTGCGCGTCCGGCCGCTGTGAAGCACCACGTCGACACCCGAGTCTGACGCACGGCCGCGAGCACGCGGGGACGGGCGCGGCGTGAGCGTAGTGGCGGGACCGGCGGCGCGCCGCCAGAGCTGGCCCCAACGGCTGTTGTTCGCCGACCGACTCCTGATCACGCTCTTGTACCTGCGCCACCACTGCCGCTCGTCGCGCCGGCCACGTCGTACGGGGTGGACCGACCCATTGTCTCGGGTGCCGTCCGGGAAGCCCCCCGTTGCTCGCGGCCCGCGGATTTGCCGTCCCAGACGAGCCGGGACGGTTCTGCGCACGGACGTGCACCTCGACGCGTTGATCAGTTCGTGGCGCCAGTGCCAGGTGGCGGCAATGCGCCGCAAAGGCGTCGGGCGCCACTCGTGATGCGGGCTCCTGCGCGCAGCAGCCGGTAGTGGAACTCCTTCGTCTCAACGGTCACCGGATCTCTCCCTCCCAGTAGGAGGTCTGAAGCCCGGGCCAATTGGGCGGCTTCCCTCAAGGACGGCTCAGCCAGCCCCCATCATGCGCGCGAGCACGACGTGCTCGCAGAAACGCAGAGCAGGTTCGGTCACCGCCGATGTGCCGGATCTCCGAGACGACGTCCGACGGAGAGGGAAAGGTGCGCGGCCATCACTCCCCCACTTCGCCCTGCGGGCTCCGGGACCGGGGGCGAGGATCGCGACCGCCGTCGTGACCTTGACCGTGTGCGTCCCCGTTCTGGTCGTGCAGCTCTCCGGCGCGGGAGTGACCACCACGGCGCTGCTGGGATTGACCGGGCCCGGCGCCGGGGCACTCAGCCGACGGCGCTCGGGAGCCGGGCGATGACGCCGGACAGGTCGGTGCCCGCGGGGAGCGTGCCGAAGGCCAGCCCGCGGTCGCCGGCGAGCCGTGAGGTGCAGAAGGCGTCCGCCACCGGGGCCGGGGCGTGGCGCACGAGCAGGGAACCCTGCAGCACCAGAGCCATGCGTTCGACCAGACGGCGGGAGCGAAGTGCCGCGTCGTCGGTGAGCGTCAGCTCGCCCCTCAGCTGCCGCCAGGCGTCGTCGAGCCGGGCGTCGGCCCCGACAGCGGCTTCGATCTCGGCACGGAAGGCGTCCAGCGAGTCGGGTTCACGGGTCAGGGCGCGCAGGACATCGAGCGCGTTGACATTGCCCGAGCCCTCCCAGATGCCGTTGAGCGGGGCCTCCCGGTACAGCCGGGGCATCCCCGACGCCTCGTCATAGCCGTTGCCGCCGAGGCACTCCAGGGCTTCGGCGACCGCTGCGGGCTGCCTTTTGCACACCCAGTACTTGCCGACCGCCGTGGCCAGCCGCAGGAACGCCCGCTCCTGCGCATCGCCACGCTGCGCCCGGTCAGCCGCTCCCGCGACCCGGAGGGCGAGGGTGGTCGCCGCTTCGGACTCGAGTGCCAGGTCGGCGATCACGTTGCGCATCAGCGGCTGGTCGATCAGCTTGGCGCCGAACACGGAGCGGTGGCGGACATGGTGGGCGGCCTGCGCCAGTGCGGTGCGGATGCCGGCGGCAGAGCCCAGGATGCAGTCGAGGCGGGTCATCGTGACCATGTCGATGATGGTGCGCACCCCGTGCCCCTCCGGGCCGACCAGCCAGGCGACGGTGTCGTCGAACTCGGGCTCGCTGCTGGCGTTGCTGCGGTTGCCGAGCTTGTCCTTGAGCCGCTGGATACGGAACGTGTTGCGGCTGCCGTCCGGGAGCACCCGGGGTACCAGGAAGCAGGACAGCCCTCCCGGGGCCTGCGCCAGGACCAGGAACAGGTCGTTCATCGGGGCGCTGGTGAACCACTTGTGGCCGCGAAGCCGCCAGGTGCCGTCCGGCTGTTCGGTGGCGGTGGTGGTGTTGGCGCGCACATCGGTGCCACCCTGCTTCTCCGTCATGCCCATGCCTGCGAGAAGTCCGCGCTTGTTCGCGGGCGCGCGCAGACCGGGGTCGTACACGCGACTGGTCAGCAACGGCTCGTACACCGCCGCCAGTTCCGGTGCGGACCGCAGGGCGGGGACGACCGCGTAGGTCATGGACACGGGGCAACCGTGGCCCTGTTCGGCCGAGCTCCACACCATGAAGCCCGCCGCGCGCGCCACGTGTACGCCAGGCCTGTCGTCCGCCCAGGGTGCGCCGCCGAGCCCCTCGCGGATGGCTACGTCCATCAGCGCGTGGTAGGAGGGGTGAAAGTCCACCTCGTCGATCCGGTTGCCGTATCGGTCGTGGGTGCGCAGCTCCGGCTCGTGGCGGTTGGCCTCCTCGGCCCAGCACTGGACCTCCTCCGATCCGGCCAGGAGGCCGACGCGGTGCAGGTCGTCGGCGTACCACTCGGCGCCCTCGCGCCGCACTCCCTCCAGCAGCACGGGGTCGTCGGCGACGTCGTGGCCGACCAGCGGGGGTGCCTGGTTGGTCACCTCGTGCGTGCGTGCGCTGGGATTGCTGCGCGGTGCGGCGTCCGCGGCTGCGGTCACGTCTGCACCTGCGTTCACGTTCACGTTCGCCGTGGCGGTCACGTCTGCGGTTGCGGTCATCGGAGTCCTTGGAGTCGTAGGAGTTCAGTCGGCGGGAGTGGCGCCCGCGCAGCGCAGGGACATCGCCACCAGCTCGGTGATCAGGTGGTCGGCGGCGGCGCCCTCGGCGGGAGCCGAGAGCGGGTCCACCAGCACCTCGCCGATGGCGCCGGTCAGTGCGGCGGCGGTGACCTCGGGGTCCTGGTCGGGGAGCAGCCCGGCGCCGATGCCCTCGCGGATCGCCTCCGCGAACACTTCGCGGTACCGGCGCCGGAACCTCAGCCGCTCCTGGCCCACCGCCGGGTCGGCCGGGGCTGCGAGCAATGCGTAGGCCAGGCCACGGGACTCCATGGCGCGGCGGGCGAACACGTCGACTCCGAGCGCGAGCCGTTCGACCGGGTCACCGCTGCCCTCACGGAGTACGTCGCTGAGCACTTCGACCTCCCGCCCGGACGCGCGGCGGAAGACCTCCACGGCAAGCGCCCCCTTGGAGGCAAAGTGCTGGTAGACCGAGCCGACCGAGATCCCGGCCGCGGCGGCGACCGCGGTGACGGAGGCATTGGCCCAGCCCACGTCGGCGACCACGGCGGTGGCCTGTTCGACCAGATGCTCCCTGGCGGCGGCCAGGCGATCCTGCACTGCGGGCGTCTTGCGGTAGGCCATGCAAACAAGTGAACCATCATTCAGAACTTCGCACCAGCCTCCGCACACCCTGGAGCGCAAGGAGCGCACGGGCCCGTGATGGTTCCCAGGGCCCACGTAGAGCGGCTTGCGGACGGCACCCGGGTTCGGCCGGCGGCGTGGCGCCAGGCACGGGCATGCGCCAGGGAGCCGGCGCCTGCAAGGGCGGACTGCAGGACGGCGCCGGGGCCGAACTCCTTTGGGCGGGACATGGGTTGAGCCCCAGGCAGTTCAAGAACGATCGGTCAAGCATGGCCCGTCAGAACCGGAGCGACCACTTCCCCTTGTGGGCGTGGCATGTGCAGGCCTTAAGATCAGCCGATTTTTGGCCAAGATGACTGGAAGGATTCCCTGTGCAGCACTCCGCGCCGGTCGCCCCGGCCCCGGGCCGGCGAAGATCCCGCCGGAAGCAACGAGCCCTGGCGGCGACCCTGCTGGCCGCTCTCGTGTGCGCCCCGCTTCCCCTGCTCAACGAGCCCGCGTTCGCCGAGGACGCCGACGCGGCCGCCGGTGCCCCGGCGGTGCAGCAGGCGACCGGTGCCCGGACCGAGATCGTCTCCGAGCGCACCGCGTCGACCACCACCTGGGCCAACGCCGACGGCACGACCACCGTCGAGGCGTACACCGGCCCGATCCGGGTCAAGCAGCCCGACGGCAGCTGGCGGCCCGTCGACACCACCCTCGTGGCCGAGGACGGCGTGGTGCGGCCGAAGACCGCGGCCGCCGACATCACCTTCTCCGGCGGCGGTTCGGGCGAACCGCTGGCCGAGGTCTCCCGGGGCGGCCGCACCCTCGGCCTCGACTGGCCCGGCAAGCTGCCCGAGCCGCGCCTGGACGGCCCGACCGCCGTCTACCCCGGCGCCGTCGAGGGCGGCGACCTCGTGGTGACCGCCCTCAAGGAGGGCTTCTCCCACTCCGTCGTCCTGCACGAGCGCCCCGACGGCCCGGTCAGCTACCGGCTGCCCGTCTCGGCCGACGGCCTCACCCTGCACGAGACCGCCGACGAACGGCTGCGCTGGAGCGACAGCAGCGGCCGTACGGTGGCCACCGCGCCGCTGCCGGTGATGTGGGGCTCGGGCGAGGAGCGCGCCTCCGGTGAGCCCGAGGACCTCGCGGCCATCGACGTCACGATCGAGCGGGACGCGGACACCGGCGACCAGGTCCTGGTCCTGGAGCCCGACGAGGAGTTCCTCGCCGACCCCGCGCTGGAGTACCCGGTCACCATCGACCCGACCGACTCCCTGCTCGGCCCGGTGACCGACACCTGGGTCCAGTACGACGACTACCTCACCTCGCAGCGCGGCTCGACCGAGCTGAAGGCCGGTACCTACAACGGCACCGAGAAGGCCCGCTCGTATCTGAAGTTCGACGTGGCGAAGTACGCCGGCAAGCACGTCCTCGACACCGACCTGCGCCTGTACTCGTACTACTCGTCGACGTGCAGCACAGCCAACTCCGGCAACCAGGTACGCCGTATCACCTCCGCCTGGGACCCGTCGGCCATCACCTGGGCCGATCAGCCGACGACCACCTCGACCGGCGCCGTGACCTCCACCGCGGCCAAGGGTTACAACTCCAGCTGCGCGGCCGGCCACGTCTCCTGGGACATCGACGGGATCGTCCAGGCCTGGGCGGACGGCCAGCCGAACCACGGTGTGCGGATCGCGGCCGTCGACGAGACGGACCCGCTGACCTGGCGCCGCTACTACTCGGCGAACCAGACGGACGGCTCGCACAACGCCGCTTACGAGCCCTCCCTGACGGTCACCTACAACTCCAGGCCCGGTACTGCGACGGCCGTCTCCCCACTGTCCGGCACCTACACCTCGGACACCACCCCCACCCTGTCCGCCAAGGCCATCGACGCCGACGCCCAGGCCGTCACGCTGACCTTCGAGGTCTGGGCGGCGAACGACACCGCGGCCCTGCAGTCCGGCACGTCCCCCTCCGTGGCCTCCGGTGCCGTGGCGACCCACACGGCCGGCACCCTGGCGCCGGGCGACTACAAGTGGCGGGCCAGGGCGTCGGACGGCACCGACACCGGGGCCTGGTCGGCATGGCAGACGTTCACCGTCGACACCACCGTCCCCTCCACCCCCGCCATCACTTCCACCAGCCACCCCTCCGCGTCGGCCTGGTACAACGCCACCACCTTCACGGGCACGCTCGCCGCGACGGACGCCTCCGGCGTGACCGGGTATGCCGTCAAGCTCGACCAGAGCCCGACGACCGCCGCCGGAACCACCGTCACCCAGACGACGGCCGACGTGACCTGGTCCGGACGCACCGACGGCACCTGGTGGGTGCACGCGGCCGCCCGGGACAAGGCGGGCCTGTGGTCCCCGACCCGGCACCTCGGCTTCAACGTCGACACCACCGCCCCGGGCGCGCCCGGCGGCCTGGTCTCCTCCACGCACCCCGTGACGAGCAGCGCGTACGCCAACCGCACGGCGTCCTTCAGCTGGTCGGCGCCCACCGACCTGTCCGGCGCGGCCGGTTACGCGGTCGTCGTGGACCGCGTCGCGGACACTTCGCCGACCACCACCGGCGCCGTGCAGACGTCGACGAACTTCAGCACGATGGTCGACGCGGACGGCACCTGGTATCTGCACGTACGGGCCAAGGACCAGGCGGGCAACTGGGCGTCCACCGCGGCGCATCTGCCGTTCCGGGTCGACATGACGCTGCCGCCGAGCCCAGTGATCAGCTCGTCCACGCACCCGGACCAGACGGGCGCGTACAAGAGTGGCTCCTTCAGCGCGACCTGGACCGCGCCCTCCGGCGCCTCCGCCGGGTACAGCATCGTCGTCGACGGCACTGCCGACACCGTGCCCGACAGCGCGGCCGAGACGACCGGCACCTCGTACACGACGACCCGCACCGAGGGCACCTGGTACCTGCACGTGCGCGGCATCGACGGCAACGGCACGGGCGGGGCGACCGCGCATTACCGCTTCACCGTCGACACCACCGCGCCCGGCGCCCCGGCCGTGACCTCTGCGGCCTACCCGTCGGACGCCTGGGCCGGCGGTGCGCAGGTGACCGGGACGTTCACGCTGACTCCCGACGGCACAGACACCCGCAGCCTGACGTACTCGGTCGACAGCGGGACCGCGCAGACCGTCACCACCACCGGCGGCCCGGTGGCGCTGCCGATCACCCCGGCCAGCGAGGGCAGCCACCAGCTCGTCGTCACCGCGACCGACCGGGCCGGCAACGTCTCGGCCGAGACCAAACGCGCCTTCCATGTCGGACGGGCGGCCGTGACCGCGCCCGCCAACGGCGAGGTGCTCGTCGGCTCGGTCGACCTCGCGGTCAGCGCCCCGGCCTCGCTGACGGACGTCACCTTCCTCCAGCGGGCCTCGTCCGCCGACCCGTGGGAGGTCATCCCGGCCTCCCAGGTGACCCGCGCCGCCGACGGCTCCGCCGTCACCTGGCCGGTGCCGCTCAGTGGCGGCGAGGCGCCGAAGCTGGTGTGGGACACCTCGTCCCTGTCCGGCAGCGGCGGACTGCAGATCGGCGCCCGCTTCGGCGGCGCGTACGCCCCGCCCGCGGCCGAACCGGTCTCGGCGATCATCGACCGCGTCGAGGTCATCGACGGCGGCCTGGGCGACGACATGCAGGAGTCCGAGCCCGCCCAGGCCTACGCCCTGGAGCAGGCCGAGGCCCGCGCGGCCGAGGCCCCCGACGCCTTCGCCCCGCCCTACATCGACCCGGCGACGGGCGAACTGGTCGCGCCGGTCGTCGAGTCGGCCTCGGCCGACGAGGCGTCCGCCCCGATCCAGGTGACACAGGCCCCCGCCGACGAGGGCAGCGGACAGCCCGCCGCGGACACGGAGGACGGCACCAAGCCCGACACCGAGCCCAACGAGGCGGAGACTCCGGCGCCGCCCGCCGACGGGTCCGCGGAGACCACCGGCGAGGAGTCGTTCGCGATGCCCGAGGACACCACGGAGACCGCTCCCGCGCCCGCCGGGCCGACCGTCACCGAGCAGGTCGCCCCGCGCACCGAAGTGGTGGAGCACAGTGTCACCGCGCTGGAGTCCGTGCGCGACGAGGTCCTCCAGCTTTCGGAGGCCGAACTGCCCGGCGTGAGCGGACTGCACGTCGCGTTCGTCGACGCCGCGGAGAACCGTGTCGTCGTGGAGACCGAGACGGCCGCCCCGGCACTGGTCACGGCCCTGGGCGAGCGGTACGGCACCGACGCCGTCGCCGTGCACCTCACGCCCGGCGCCGACGTGGTGGCCCCCCAGGCGAACCGCCAGAACGACACCTCGCCCTACTACGGCGGGTCGCGCATCAAGTCGTACCTGACCACCAGCTCGGCGACCTGGTGCACGGCGGGCTTTGCCTGGCGGTACGACGGCAAGTGGTACATGGTGACCGCGGGCCACTGCACCTCCGGCAACGGGGCCATCACGAACCCCAGCGAGAGCGACTACATCGGCCCCGTCGTCCGGGACAACTGGAAGAATGGGTACGGCTCGGTGAAGCTCTCCGGCCAGAGCTACTACTCGGGCGACCTGTCGCTGTACCGCGTCAACAGCGACAGCGCCGCGACGCCCCGGATCTACAAGGGCGGCAAGACGTCCAGCTCGTCGCGGCTCGTCCACGGCTACTGGAAGCGCTGGGCGCAGAGCGGCGACAAGGTCTGCACGGGAGGCATGATGACCGGCGAGATGTGCGGATGGACGGTGACCGCGACCCAGGCGACCATCAACTACTCCGGCGGAACCACCGCCAAGAACATGGTCGTCGCCAAGAAGACGTCCGGATCCTGCACCATCAAGGGCGACTCCGGCGCCCCGGTGTACACCGTCGACAGCAGCGGACAGGCGTACGCCAAGGGCATCCTCTCCGGCGGAGGTGGCGGCGGAAGCGACAACAGCGGCGGGTACTTCGACCCCTGCTGGCTGTACTTCACCGACATCGGGCTCGCCAACAGCGCCTTCCCCGGCACGGTAGCGTGGTACTGACATGCGGCGCGCCCTTCTCACACCACTGCTGGCGGCGGCCCTGACCGGATGCTCCTTGTTCGGTCAGCACACGCCGTGCACCTTGGCCGACGCGGACTCTCAGGTCGCCGCCGTGTGGCGGCCCGCCGACTTCGGCGGCCTGGACGCGACGAGGATCCGGCTGTGCGTGGACGGCACCTGCGAGGAGCGGACATCGGGCAGTCCCGACGACCCGTTCGCCTCGCTGTCGGTCCAACTCCCCGACGACATCGGCGCGTCCACCGTGCCGGTGCGCCTCACCGTGACGTCCGCGAAGAGCGGTGACACGGTCGTCGAGGACAGCACCCGGGTCAAGCTGACAGAGCAGCACCCCAACGGCCCGTCCTGCCCGCCCACCACGTGGACGGCGACGTTCCGTGCCCACCCCGACAAGGGCCTCACCTCACCCGAGGGCATAAAGCTCCAGGAGTGAGCCCCCTGCGCGAGCGCCCGTCCCCCGGCACCACCGGAGGGACGGGCGCTTCGCGCCGTTCTCCCGCCGCATCGCCGCTGGTCCGCCTCCCGCCAAGGAGACCCAACTCATCCTGGATGCACTGGAGATGGCCCTGCCACCGCGCGGGCATAGCACAGGACGGCGACGGTGATCTCCTGGGTTCCTGCTTCATCGCGCTGTGCGGGAACGGGTCCCCGGCTTTCGAGTGCCCCCGCGTTTGAGACAGAGGTGAAGCGGGCGATGGTGTGGTGCCGGCCCGCCCCATCGCCGTCCTGGCAAGATAGCGGCATGGAACGTGTGCTTGGAATCGGTGGCTACTTCATGCGGGCCGCCGACCCGGCGGCCCTGAGCGCGTGGTATCGCGATTGCCTGGGCCTGGAGGCCGATGAGAACGGCCTGTGGCGTCAGGGAGCCGGGCTGACGGTGTTCGCGACGTTCGAGTCCGAGACCGACTACTTCGGGTCCCGCGCCCAGCAAACCATGCTCAACTTCCGGGTCCGGGACCTGGATGCGATGCTCGCGCAACTGCGCGCCAAGGGAGCGGACGTGGCCCAAGAAACGCAGGACATGGAGGGTGTCGGCCGATTCGGCTGGGTCACCGATCCTGAGGGCAATCGGATCGAGCTGTGGCAGCCCGCCTGACCGCGTCTTCACGCAGGCGGTGACGCGCTGGTGGACCACTAGGTTGTCGAGGTGCGACCTTGGCCAGGTCCGCGCGGCCATGTCCTACTACGCCTGCTGCGGGCTGTCACGGGAACACCTTGGCAGGCTTGTCACCGAACTCGCGCCGCAGTGGGAGTCGCGATGCGAGTCCGGACACCGCCAGCGGCGTTGCGGCGACCGGCGGCGCGAGGCCGGTACTGGGGTCGGCGCTGGGGTCGGCGCTGGGCCAGAGTACGCGTTGGTGTTCACCGACCGACTGCCGGCCACCCTGGTCCACCTGTGCACCGGTTCGACCCACGAGCCCTCGGCATGATCTACCAGGTCGGGACCCCCGCTATCGGCCGGGCAATCGGCGAGATCAGGCCGCTGCTGGCCTCGTAAGATCTTGGGTAGATGGCAGCAGGCGCCTGGGCCGACGCCTTACTTGCTGTGCACGATCTGGATCAGGTTGCCGCAGGTGTCGTCCAGAACCGCAGTGGTGACCGGGCCCATCTCCAGCGGCTCCTGAGTGAAGTGCACCCCGAGCTCGCGCAGCCGGTTGAACTCCGCATGTACGTCGTCCACAGCGAAGGAGGTGGCAGGGATGCCGTCCTGGACCAGCGCCGTCTTGTACGGCTGCACCGCCGGATGGCCGGAGGGCTCAAGCAGCAGTTCGGTCCCGTCGGGATCTTCCGGTGAGACAACGGTCAGCCACCGGTCCTCGCCCAGCGGGACGTCATGCTTCTTCACGAAGCCCAGCACGTCGGTGTAGAAACGCAGGGCCTTCTCCTGGTCGTCGACGAAGACGCTGGACAGGTGGATCTTCATGGGGTGCTCTCCGGTGCATCGGGCCTGAGCCACCGGGTCACGATGCGCTCAAGGGGTTCGGTGTTCAGATCGTGGAACTTGTAGCGGCCCTGGCGCCGCGAAAGGACCAGACCCGCGGATTCGAGTACAGCCAGGTGCTGGCTGATCGCCTGGCGAGACAGCCCAAGACCGTGCTTCGTCACCAGCCGTGTGCAAATCTCGAACAGGGTCTGGCCGTCCCGTTCCACCAGTTCATCAAGGATGCGCCGACGGGTGGGGTCGGCCAGCGCCTTGAAGACATCCTCCGCCATGACCCACACCATAGGCAAGCAGTGACTTGCCTATCAAGTTGGGTGCCCTGCCGTCATCTGATCCAAAAGACAGGCCCTAAGCGCAATACCGGTGATTTAGGTGCTTTTCTGGCGTTTGCTGGTTGGTTTGGTGGGTGGAACGAGTGTGACTACCGCAGTGGGTGGTGGGGATGGCTTG